>JANMSR010000191.1:0-1689 GCA_031389565.1 Burkholderiales bacterium | reverse complement strand
TTCTGAAACTTGCGGCCGACGCCGATCTGCGAGATGTGCGGCTCGCTCAGGCGCAGCAAGTCGATGTTGGAGCCGAAGTAGGCCTTGCCGCTGTCGGGGCGCGTCTTGCCGGTGACGCAGTCCATCATGGTCGTCTTGCCGGCGCCATTGGGGCCGATGATGCAGCGCAGCTCGCCGACGTTGATCGTCAGGCACAGTGCATTCAGGGCCTTGAAACCATCGAAGCTGACGCTGATGTCCTCGAGGTAGAGCGCCACGCCCTGGCCGAAATAGGGCTCTTGACTGACGAAGCGGCCGCCGCCGGCAGCCTTGGCTTGGTGCGCGGCCCGCACCTGCGCGCCGGCTTCCATCAGGTCCGGCGTCATGCGCGCTCCTTGCGCCGGAAGATGCCGACGATGCCATTCGGCAGGAACAGCGTCACCGCGATGAACAGTGCGCCCAGGAAGTACAACCAGAACTCGGGGAAGGCGACCGTGAACCAGCTCTTCGCGCCGTTGACGAAGAAGGCGCCGACGATCGGGCCGATGAGGGTCGCGCGGCCACCGACGGCCGCCCAGATCGCCATTTCGATGCTGGCCGCCGGGCTCATCTCGCCCGGGTTGATGATGCCCACCTGGGGCACGTACAGCGCGCCGGCCACGGCGCACATCACGGCCGACAGCGTCCAGATGCTGAGCTTGTAGGCGACGGGGTCGTAGCCGGTGAACATGACCCGGCTTTCGGCGTCGCGGATGGCCTGCAACACGCGGCCGTACTTGCTGTTGACGATCGCGCGGGCCATCACGAAGAAGGCGATCAGCGTCAGCCCGGTCAGCACGCACAGCGCCACGCGCATGCCCGGGGTGGTGACCGACACGCCCAGGATGCGCTTGAAATCGGTGAAGCCGTTGTTGCCGCCGAAGCCAGTTTCGTTGCGGAAGAAGAGCAGCATCGCGGCGAAGGTCAAGGCCTGGGTGATGATCGAGAAATAGACGCCCTTGATGCGCGAGCGGAAGGCGAAGTAGCCGAAGACGAAGGCCAGCAGGCCGGGCACCAGCACGACGAGCAGCATCTGGCCGACGAAGCTGTCGGAGAGCGCCCAGTGCCAGGGGTACTCCTTCCAGTTCAGGAAGACCATGAAGTCGGGCATGTCCATGCGGTACTGGCCGTCGCGGCCGATCTGGCGCATCAGGTACATGCCCATGCCGTAGCCGCCGAGCGCGAAAAACAGGCCGTGGCCGAGCGACAGGATTCCCGTGTAGCCCCAGATCAGGTCGATCGCCAGCGCGGCGATGGCATAGCAGAGGATCTTGCCGAGCAGGCTGACGTAGAAGTCGCTCAGGTGCAGCGCGCTGCCGGCCGGCACGGCGAGGTTGAGCGCGGGCACCACCAGCGCGGTCGAGACGACAGCGAGCAACACGGCGGCCCAGCCCCAGGTGCCAAGCAGGCGCCGCGGATCCGGCTTTGCCGGTCCGCCAGCGGCGCCCCCCTGGGGGGGAGCGCCGGAGGCGCTTCGGGGGGGGGTCATATCTCCCGACCCTTGAGGGCGAAGATGCCCTGCGGCCGCTTCTGGATGAAGATGACGATGAACACCAGCACCATGATCTTGGCCAGCACGGCGCCCGAGATGCCCTCGAGGAACTTGTTCAGCACGCCCAGGCCCAGGGCGGCGTAGACGGTGCCAGCGAGTTGGCCCACGCCGCCGAGCAC
>JANMSR010000182.1:0-1857 GCA_031389565.1 Burkholderiales bacterium | reverse complement strand
CAAGCGGCTGGCCACGGCGGACACCCCCGAGCACATCGACAAGTTGCTCGAAGAGGTCACCGACCGCTTCGGCAAGTTGCCGCCGCAAGGCCAGACCCTGTTCGACACCCACCGCCTGCGCGTGCTGGCCAAGCCCTACGGCGTGATCAAGGTCGACGCCGCGCCGCGGCTGGCGGTGATCGCCTTTCGCCCCAACCCGCCGATCGATGCCTTGCGCATCATCGAGCTGGTGCAGAAGAACCGGCACATCAAGCTGGCCGGCAACGACAAGTTGCGCATCGAGCGCGAAGTGCCCGACGCCCAGGACCGCGCGCAACTGATCCGCGACGTGTTGTGCGCGCTCGGCGTCCCCACGCAAACACACGCCGCATGAAACGCACCGAATTCGCCACGGGTCTGACGCTGCGGGGCTTCACGCCACCGTTGCGTCTCGCCGACTTTCGACTGATCGCCTTCGACATGGACTCGACCCTAATCAACATTGAGTGTGTCGACGAGATCGCCGCCGCGGCCGGGCGCAAGACCGAGGTGGCTGCCATTACCGAGGCGGCGATGCGCGGCGAGATCAGCGACTACAAGGACAGCCTGCGCCAACGTGTCGCGCTGTTGCGCGGCGTGCCGGTCGAGGCCCTGGAACAGGTGGTCCGCGAACGGCTGCAACTCAACCCCGGCGCCGAAACCCTGGTCCGCGCTTGTCGGGCGGCTGGGCTGAAAACCCTGCTGGTGTCGGGGGGGTTCACCTACTTCACCGACCGCGTGCGCGACCGCCTGGGTCTGGATTTCACGCGCAGCAACGTGCTCGAAGTCGCCGACGCTGCCTTGACCGGCCGGATGGTCGATCAGCCCTGGGGCGACATCTGCGACGGCGAGGAAAAAAAGCGCATGCTGCTGCAAACCTGCGCCCAACTCGGCTTCGATCCCCAGCAGGCCATTGCCGTCGGCGACGGCGCCAATGACCTGCCGATGATGGCTGTGGCCGGCCTGTCGGTGGCCTACCACGCCAAGCCCCGCGTGCGCGCGCAGGCCATGGTGGCCATCGACCGTGGCGGGCTCGATCGCCTGCTAGAGCTCGTGTGCGCGCCGCCGAGCGCCCCCGCCATCCCGGGGTGACTTGCGGTGGCGCAGCCACTAGACTCGGCGCTCGCCGATGAAGCTCACTGCCCGCGCACTTTCCACTGCCCTCGCCTGGTTGTTGCTGGCGCTGCCGTCGGCGCGCGTGGCTGCCGCCGATGAAAGCACGAGCGTCACCGCACGCAACAGTCCGCAGGCGATTGCCGAGCTGTGCCGCCTGGCCCGCCGGGGTGACGCCGAGGCCCAGTACGAACTGGCCTGGCTGTATGCCCACGGCCGCGGCAAGGAACGCCACGACGACTGGGCCGCGTACCTGTTCACCGCGGCGGCATTGCAAGGCAACCGGTTCGCCGAGCAGATGCTGCGTACCGTGACCTGGCCGGTGGCCGAGACGCCGGACTGCTTCGTGTTGCCGAGCACGCCGGCGCCGACCTCGGGCCGGTTGGCCACTGCGCCGCCGCACATCGACAAGCTGGTGCGCCAGCTCGCTCCGCAGTACCAGGTGCCGGCGCAACTGGTGCTGGCGATCATCGAGGTCGAGTCGAATTTCGATGTCGCGGCCCTGTCACCGAAGAATGCAATGGGATTGATGCAACTGATCCCCCAAACCGCCAGGCGCTTCGGCGTTCGCAACGCCTTCGATGCGCAGCAGAACATCCGCGGCGGCCTGGCCTACCTGCGTTGGCTGCTGGCGTATTTCGAGGGCAACGTCGTGCTGGTGGCTGCGGCCTACAACGCCGGCGAGGGCGCGGTCAACCAGTATCGCGGCGTGCCGCCGTTCTACGA
>JANMSR010000173.1:0-1623 GCA_031389565.1 Burkholderiales bacterium | reverse complement strand
CTGGCCGCGGCCGACGATCGGCGCGCACAGCCGCACTTGCTGGCCGCGGCGCGCAAAGCCTGGCGCGCGGCTTGCGCCGAAGAAACGCTGCACTTCTACCGCCAGGCCGCCGAGATCGCGCTGCGCCACGGCGAGCCCGATATGGCCTTCGACCATTGGTTCGAAGCCGCCGATGCGCTGTCGGAGATCGGCTCGCCGGCGCAGTTGCAGCCCTGTGCCGAAGCCCTCCAGCGGCTCGCCCACACCGCACAGCAGCAGGTTCGCATCCGTCTCGTGCTCGCCGCGCTGCAACACCTCGGCGGGCAGACCGAGACCGGCCTGCGTGCGCTGCGCGACCTGCTCAGCGATGCGATTGCGGTGGCCGACCTGCGCGTCGAGGCCGAATGCCGCTTCGCCATTGCGCACCGCGCCAGCGCCGATGGCGCCTTCGACGAAGCGCTGCAGCAGTTGGCCGCCGGCGAGCGGCTGATGCGCGAAACCGGCGACACACGGCGCGCCGCGGCGCTGTCGTCGAGCATGGCCCTGGTGCTCGCGCTGCGCGGCCAACCACGGCTCGCGATCGCCGAGCAACAACGCCTGATGCCCCTGCTCGAAAGCGAGGGCGACCGCGCGACGCTGGCCGCGGTCTGCGCCAGCAAGGGCCTGCAACACATCTACTGCGCCGACGTGGCCGGTGCGCTGCATGAAACGCAGCGCGCGCTGGACCTGGCGCAACGCGATTCGATCGCGCCGCCTGACTTGAGAATCATCCTGCGTCAGATCACCGAAACCCTGTGCTGGGCCGGCCGTTACGAGCTTGCGCTCTCGGCCGCACACGCGCTGGCCGCGCGGCTGGCCATGCAGGGCAACTTTCCGACCTGTGCCGACGCGCTTGGCCTGCTGTACCTGCAACTCGGCCGGCCCGATCTCGCGCAGCCGCACCTGACGGCCTACCTGGCGCAGCCGCGGGAGCGCCGGCGCGAGCAACTCCACCGCGCCTGGGTCCAGGCCTTTCGGGACTGCTGGTCGCCGGCGCCGACCGGCACGGCCGATTGGCCGGCCGATGCCTTGCGCAGCGAAGACCTGGCTCTGGCCTGCAAATGGGGCCTGCTGTCGGGACTGGCCGAGGTGTCGCCGTGGACGGCGGGCGAGCTCACCGCCCTCGCAGCGCGCTGCGGCGCGCAGGGTGTGTTGCTGTTCGGCCTGCCCCTGCGGGCGCTGCAGGCGCGGCGGATGATCGAGGCCGGCGACGCCGGCGGTGGCACGGCGCTGGCGCGGCAACTCGAAGCCGAGCTCACGGGCTGCGACCTGGTCGCCGGCACGCCGTGGGCCGCGCTGTTCCTGGCGCAAGCGCTGCAGCGCGCTGGCGACGCCGAAGCTGCCGCGCGCATCGCTCGACACGGCGCCGCGTGGGTCGAACAGGCCGCGCGCCATGCCATGCCGCCCGAGTTTCGCGACAGCTTCCGGCAGCGCCATCCGGTGCACCGCGCGCTGCAGGCATTGGCGCAGCACGGGATGAGCGCGCGCCGAGAGGCGTTGCCGCCGGGCTAGGGTGTGTCGACATATGAATCACACCCTAGGCCGTTGCTGAGCAGGGTCAGCCGCCCCGCGTCGACAGCGCCGACAATGGGCCATGTCGCCCGC
>JANMSR010000156.1:0-9838 GCA_031389565.1 Burkholderiales bacterium | reverse complement strand
CGCCCCGCCGGAGGCAACGTGCTGACCAGCGCCGTGCTCGACGCGCTGCGCGCCACCTGCTGGCACGCCGGGCCGAAGCTGATCTACGGCGAAGCCTGCCGCCTGGGCGAGGCCCGCCTCGCAACACACGACATCACCTTCAAGCAGCTGCCTCACGCGGTGCCGCGATGACGACTTTCGCCCTCAAACGCTACCAAGACCAGGCCCTGCTCGCGCTGGAGACCTACTTGCGGGCTGCCCGCCTGCAAGGCGCGCGCAGCGCATTCGAGACAGTCACCGGCTTCGGCTACAACCCCGAGCCCTTCGGCGAAGTGCCCTGCGTGTGCCTGCGCATCCCGACTGGCGGCGGCAAGACATTGCTGGCGGCGCATGCCATCGGCCGCATGGCCCGCGAATGGCCGCCGCTCACACCGCAGCCGCTGGCATTGTGGCTGGTGCCCAGCGACACGATCCGTGCGCAAACGCTGGCGGCGCTCTCCACCCCCGGCCACCCATTCCGTGAAGCGCTGGCCCAGGCCTGCGGCGACAACGTGCGCGTGTGCGACCTCGACGAAGTGGCTACGCTGTCGGCGCAGGATTTCGATGCCTGCGCGGTGGTGTTGGTGGCCACGATCCAGAGCTTTCGTGTCGAAGACACCGGGCAGCGCAACGTGTATGCCTTCTCCGAAGCCTTCGAGCCGCACTTTCGCGGCGTGCCGCCGACCAGCCTGCGCGTGTTGCACGAACTGCCGAACGCGCTGGTCACCGCCGCCGAGGCCGCTTCGGCCGCCGCCGGCCGCGCGATGCTGACGCGCTTTGTCGGCCAGCCGCGCTGGAGCCTGGCCAACTGGCTGGCGCTGCGGCGGCCCTACGTGATCGTCGATGAAGCACACAACACCAAGACCGAGCGCAGCTTCGAGGCGCTGAAGCGGCTGAATCCGTCGCTGATCCTCGAACTCACGGCCACGCCGGTGCCAAAACGCACCAACGTGCTGTTCCATGTCTCGGCGCAGCAGTTGCAGGCCGAGGCGATGATCAAGATGCCGATCGCGCTGGCCGAGCACACGCGCGGCTGGCAAGCGGCCGTGCTGGACGCGGTGCAGAACCAGCGTTGGCTCGAAACCGAGGCCCTGCAGGAAGAGGCAGAGGACGGACCGAACCAAGGCGCCTACATCCGCCCGATCGTGCTGTTGCAAGCGCAGAACAGCACCGAGCCGGTCAACGTGGAAGTGCTGCGCGCGCACCTCGTCAACGAGTTGCACATCCCGCCCGACCAGGTGAAGGTGGCCACCGGCACGCAGCGTGAACTCGATGGGCTCGACCTTGCGAGCCGCGCCTGCCCGGTGCGCTACATCATCACCGTACAGGCGCTGCGCGAAGGCTGGGACTGCCCGTTCGCCTACATCCTGTGTTCGGTGCAGAGCATCCGTTCAGCCACCGCGGTCGAACAGTTGCTCGGACGCATATTGCGAATGCCCTATGCCACGCGCCGCACGCGCCCGGCACTGAACAAGGCCTACGCCCATGTCACGGAAGCGCAAACCGGCCTGGCCGCGAACGCACTGGCCGACCGGCTGATCGACGGCATGGGCTTCGACCCGCTTGACATGAGCTCGATGGTGGCGCCGATGCTGCCCTTCGATCTTGGAACTCCACGCGACGACGGCCCCTTGTTCGAGGCAAGTGCGACGGCGCTTGCCCTGCCTTCATTGCAGATTGATCTGCCCGCAGGCAAGCCGCTGCCGCCCGCGGTGGCCGAAGCAGTGACACAAGGCACGGCCGCGGTCACCACCGACGGCGAGCGGCAACGTGTGCAAGTGCGCGGTGCCGTGCCCGACGCGCTGGCCGGCGAACTGGTGTCGGCGCAACGCGGCAAGCAGCGCGAAGCCGTTGCGCAACAAATCGAGCGTCACAACGCCGTGGTGGCGGGTTGCCTGGCTCCGGCCAACCGTGGCGAGCTCTTTGCACCCGTGCCGAGGCTGTGCTACCGCGAGCAGGGTGGCCAAGGCGAGCTGTTGCTGCTGGAACGCGAATCGGTGTTCGAGCAGGTCGAATTGAACCTGCTCTCCGAGCCGCTCGCGCTGCCGGGCTTCACGATGGCCGAACAAGGGGCGCTGTGGGAGGTGTACCTCGACGGTCAGCGCCTGCGTGTCGGCCGCGGCGACGCCGCCCAGCTGCCGCTGGACCATGTGCGCGGGACGATCACCGAGGACGACCTGACGCGCTGGCTGGCTGCAGAGTTGCAGCACCCGTCACGCAATGCGGCGCAGGACGTGGTGCCCTCGCACTTGCGCGCCTTTGTGCAGGCCACGGTGCAGCATTTGGTGCACCAGCAGCGCGTGCCCCTCGAACAGCTGGCGCGACACCAATACACCTTGGTGCAGCAACTGGCTGCACGCATTGCCGACCTGCGCGACCACGCCTCGAAGTCGGCTTTTCGGCAACTCGTGCTCGACGGCGGTTGGGCCGTCGAGCCGAGCGCCGCCCATGCGTTTCGCTTCGAGCCAACGGCCTACCCGGTGCCGGCCAACAAGCGCTACCGTGGCAAGTTCCGCTTTGAAAAACACTTCTACCCGTTGCCAGCCGACCTGGACGATGGCGGCGAAGAGTGGCTCTGCGCGATGGCAATCGACGAGCACCGACTGGTGCGGCGCTGGGTCCGCAACCTCGATTCGGATCCGGTGTGCGGCTTCTGGCTGCCGACCTCGTTCGGTCGCTTCTACCCGGACTTCGTCTGCGAGCTGAACGATGGGCGCCTGTTGGTGGCCGAGTACAAGGGCGAACACATTCGCTCGATGCCCAAGGAGATCGAGAAGGCGCAGGTCGGGCGGCTGTGGGCTGAGCGCAGCGGTGGTCGCTGCGAATTTGCCATGCTGTTCAAACTGAACGATGGCATGAACCTGCCTCAGCAACTCGATCGCGCGCTTCGACGCATCGCGTGACTGGGCGCGCTGGTACAGCGCCTGCCCTGCACATCAACCGAAGCCGCGGGGCGGGAAGTCCGGCGTTCGCTGCAACCAGTTCAGCGGCGAGTACACCGCGGCGGTATCCACCGCGTGCAGCGTGTAGGCCAGGCGCGATTGCGCCGAGCGGTTCGGGGCGCTGGCGTGGGGCAGCAGGCCGTCGAAGACGACCAGCGTGCCGGCCGCGACTTCGAGCGGGTGCGTGCGTGAGGCTGCGGGCCACGGCGTGGCGTCCAGCGGCTCCATCGACAGGCGCCCGTCGCGCTGGACATAGCGCTCGCGCAGCGGCCCGCGGTGGCCGCCGGGTTCGACCCACAGGCAGCCGTTGTCGCGGCCGGCATCTTCGAGCGCAAACCAGAAGCCGATCACGCTTTGCGGCTCGCTGAACAGGAAGCTCGCGTCCTGGTGCCAGACCACTTCGCCGCCGATGCGCGGCTGCTTGAAGATCAGCATCGATTGCATCAGCAATGGCTGCGCCAGGCCGAGCTCTCGCGCCAGCCCGGCCAGTGGCGGGCTGCGCGAGAAGCGGTCGAACTCGGGGTCGCGGTCATGCAGGGCATGGCCGATCTTGTTGATCGCCTGCGCCCGGGACACGGCCAGCCGGCCTTCGGCGTCGAAGGCCTCTTCTTCGAAGAAGCAGCGCACCTGGTCGGCCGATTCGAGCAGGGCGCGGTCGGCCAGGCGCCGCCGGTCGCGTGACGAAAAGACCGCTGCCTGGCCATCGGCGCCCAGCGCGTCGACGATGGCCAAGCTGCGCGCGCGCAAAGCCGCCAGCGCCTCGGGCGGCTTGAATGCGGGCAGCACGAGAAAGCCGTCGCGATGCCAGCGAGCGAGGGAGTCGGCATCGAGCATGGTGGGCGGCGGCTGTTGCGTCGGGGCATCAATCGGCGTCACCGTCGACGGGTCACGATAGACCGCCGTTGGCGCCGACGCGATGATGCCTGGCTGACGCGCGCTGCGCGATGGCACGCGGCTTGCACGCAACAACGCATCCCTGATGTCCGGAGCAACCATGGCGATCACCCTTCACCACGCTGTCCGCCTTCGCGCCCCGTGGGCGCTCCAGGCCCTGGCCGCCGCCGCGCTCGCGGCGCTCCACGGCGGCGCGGTGGCGCAGCAGCCGCCCCCGACCGAGGCCGGCAAGCTCGAAACGATCACCGTCACGGCCGAGCGCCGGGTCGAGAACCTGCAGCAGGTGCCCAATTCGGTCAGCGTGCTGCAGGGCGAGTTGCTCGATGTGTTGGGCACCAGCGGGCAGGACTTGCGGGTTCTCGCCGGCCGGGTGCCGAGCCTGAACATCGAGTCGTCCTTCGGCCGCGCCTTCCCGCGCTTTTACCTGCGTGGCTACGGCAACACCGATTTCCGCCTCAACGCCTCGCAGCCGGTATCCCTGGTCTATGACGACGTGGTACAGGAGAACCCGATCCTGAAGGGTTTTCCGGTCTTCGACATCGACCGCATCGAGGTTCTGCGCGGCCCGCAAGGCACGCTGTTCGGTCGCAACACCCCCGCCGGGGTGGTCAAGTTCGATTCGGTGCGCCCGTCGTTGAAGAAGTCCGAAGGCTACGCCAGCCTGTCGATCGGCACATTCAGCAGCGTCAACGCCGAGGGCGCGTTGAACGTGCCTTTGGGCAACCACTCGGCGCTGCGCTTTTCGCTGCTCAACCAGACCCGCAACGACTGGGTGAAGAACACCATTCCCACCGGGCTGACCCAGGATTTCGAGGGCTACCGCGACAGCGCGCTACGGGCGCAGTGGCTGTTCGAGCCGGGCAAGGATTTCAGTGCGCTGGCCAACCTGCACGCGCGCGACTTCAACGGCTCGGCGCGTTTGTTCCGCGCCAACATCATCCAGCCCGGCACGAACGATCTCGTGCCCGGGTTCGATGCGCGCACGATCTCCACCGATGGCAAGAACGAATCCAAGCTGCAGAACTATGGCGCCAACCTGCGCCTGCGCTGGAACCTGGGCGACATGGCGCTGCATTCGATCACCGGCTTCGAGCAGGTTCACGTCTTCAGCCGCGGCGATATCGACGGCGGCTTTGGAGCGTCCTTCCTGCCATCCTCCGGACCCGGCCTGATTCCGTTCGCATCGGAGTCAGCCGACGGCATCCCCAAGCACCAGCAGTGGACGCAGGAGTTCCGCCTCGAGTCGGCCAGCAGCGGGCCGCTGAGCTGGCAGGCCGGCCTGTTCTTCTTCCATGAAGACTACAAGATCGAGAGCTTCAGCTACGACTCGATCGCCGGTGGGGCGCAGGATGGCTACGAGCGCGTGCGCCAGAAGAACGACGCCGTCGCAGTGTTTGGCGCGCTGAACTACGCAGTCAGCCCGGAGCTGAGGCTGCGCGCCGGCCTGCGCTACACCCGGGACAAGAAGAGCTTCAACGTCGAGGACTACAACAACAGCGGCTTCGCGCCCTGCGTCGGGCCCACGCTGGGATTCATCCCTGGCCCACCGAAGTGCACGCTGGCACAACTGGGTGCGTTGGGCCCCCTGAGCGCGTCGCCGAGCGACAGCAAGCTGAGCTGGGATCTGAGCGGCACCTATGCGCTGGACAAGAACACCCACCTGTATGCGCGGGCCGCGACGGGCTTTCGCGGCGCGAGCGTGCAAGGCGCGGGCGCGTTCAATGACCAGTCTGTGGCCGGGCCGGAGACCAACACCTCGGTCGAGGTCGGCGTCAAGGCCGACCTGTTCGACCGCCGCGCGCGGTTGAACTTCGGCCTCTTCAGCTACAAGGTCAAGGACCTGCAGCTCACTGCCGTCGGCGGCGCTGCCAACGCCAACATACTCGTCAGCGCGAAAAAGGCCACCGGCCAGGGCTTCGAGATGGACCTGCAGGCCTTCCTCACCGACAAGCTGCTGGCCACTGTGGGGATCGGCTACAACGACACCAGGATCAAGGATCCCACCCTCGCCGTCTCGACCTGCGCCCAATGCACCGTCACCGACCCGCTGGATGCCAACGGCAAGGCCTTGATCGATGGCAACCCGCTGCCGCAGGCCCCCAAGACCACCGTCAACTTCACGGCCCGCTATTCGCAGCCGACACCCAATGGCGAGTGGTACGTGTTCACCGACTGGGTCTATCGCGACAAGGTCAATTTCTTCCTCTACGAATCGACCGAGTTCGTCGGCAAGGCGCTGACCGAAGGCGGGGTGCGCGTGGGCTACATCTGGGGCAACGGCAAGTACGACGCCGCGATCTTCGGGCGCAACATCACCAACCAGATCCGTATCGTCGGTGGCATCGACTTCAACAACCTCACCGGCTTCATCAACGAGCCGCGCACCTGGGGCCTGCAGTTCAAAGCCAGTTTCTGAGGGCTCGTCGTTTGACTCCAGGGGCCGCCGCGAACGGCCCTCTTCGTTCTTGCGGCAAATGCACGCATTCGGTGTGGCATTGGCCGCACTCTCATCGGGACTGATGAAGCGCTGTCGCCGAAGCATTGGAGACTCGTGCAACGCGGGAGAGCATGCGCACCCGCGGTCGCGGCACGACCGCACAACATCAACCAAGAATGGAGTTACCGCAATGATCAAGACAAATTCGTGGGCCCTGGCTTTAGTCGCGACGGCCGCATTGGCCGCCTGCGGCGGTGGCGGTTCGGATGCGCCCGTGCAGTCATCGGTGACGATCGCCGGCACCGCCGCCAAGGGCGCGGCGCTGGCCGGGGCAGCGGTGAGCGTCAAGTGCGCCGCCGGCACCGGCACGGCCACGACGGGCATCGACGGCACCTACACCGTCACGATCACCGGCGCCAACCTGCCCTGCGCGCTCAAGGTCGTGGGCACCGAAGGCAGCGTCTTCCACTCGTTGGTGGCGGGCACGGGCAGCACCGGCAGCTTCGCGGCCAACATCACGCCGCTGACCGAGATGCTGGTGGCCAAGGTGGCTGGCGCGGCGCCGGGAGCCTTTTTCGACGGCTTCGGCGCCACCACCGTCGTGACCCCCGCGGCCCTGACCGATGCCGTCGCCTACCTGAAGACCGCGCTCGCTGGCACGACCGACCTGACCGGCGTGAACCCGGTTGTCGACGCGCTGGCCGTCGGCAACCCGCTCGACCTGAAGATCGACGCCGTGATGGCAGCATTCGCGACGGCCGGCACGACGCTGGCCGAGGTGGCTGCGACGATCGTTGCCAACCCGACCGCGCCAACCGTGATCAGCGCACCGCTGGCAACGCCGGCCAGCGACTGCGCCTGGCTCAAGAGCGGCAAGTACCGCATGATCGATCCGTACGAGACCGCCCCGAGCGGGCAGGCCAAACTGCTGACGATCGACGCCGCCGCGAAGACCTTTACGGACCATTCCGGCGCGACCGGCAGCTTCAGCTCCAACGGCGCGTGCCAGTACACGGTCGACGACGCCATCGAGACGAACACAGTGATGGTGTCCTCGGGCGGCGTGCTGGTCGTGTACACGCAGTCGAAGACGACGGCGCAGCGCTTGGTGGCCATAGGTCTGCCCGAGCAAGTGCTGCCGGTATCCGAATTCGCCGGCACCTGGAACATCGCCGGCTGGGATCCGGCCAGCGGCATTGCCACGCCGGGCTTCGTGGCGAAGACCGATGAGGTCACGTTCGACCCGACCGGCCAAGTGACGACCGTATCGCACTGCCTGGGTCTCACCGCCTGCACGGCCGGTACGGCCCCGTTTCCCAGGTTCGTGGCCAATGCCGCCAGCGGTGGCTTCGACATGATCGAAAACGGCGCGAACAACGCCCGCGTGTTCATGTTCAAGACCCTGGCCGGCAAGGCGGTGTTCGTGTTCATTGCCAACGATGGCCAGTTCCTCGTCGGCACGCGCAAGGAGGCCATCGGCGCGCTGCCGGCGGTGGGCACGATGACGAACTTCCGCGAGTTCAACCTCAGCGGCGACGGCACGATCAGCGACCTGCTCGACCAAACGATCACCGTGACCGCGACAGACACCGTGGCCAAGTCCGCGACGCGCCTGCGCGCGGGCGACAACCGCGTCGATACGCACTCGTTCGACAAGCCGCGTGACGGCCTGCGCTACCGCGCACCGAACAGTTGCACCTTCAACGGCGTGGCCGGCAATTGCGCGGCAACGGTGGTCGTGCCGCTGCAGGGCATGGGCATCACGCTGGCGCTGAGCGTGGGCACTAACCCGACGGCGGCCTTCTTCAACGTCTCGATCGGCAAGCCCGCCAACTGAAGCTGGATCACGCGACGCAGGGGCTGCCGGGAGGCAGCCCCTCTTCATCGCGCTATCGAATCCCCTGATGCTGGCGCGCACCGCGCGCCGCCAGAATCGCCGCTCGACCTCTGGGAGCGTGCGATGGACAAGATCTGGCTCAAGCACTACCCCGCCGGCGTGCCGGCCGAGGTCAAGACCGACTTGTACCCGTCGCTGGTGGCGTTGCTCGAAGAGAGCTTTCGCAAGTACCGCAATCTGCCGGCGTACCGGTTCATGGGCCGGACCATCAGCTTCGGCCAGGTCGACGATCTGTCGCGCGCGTTTGCGGCGTGGTTGCAGGCCCAGGGCCTGGCTCGCGGCGACCGGGTCGCGATCATGATGCCCAACGTGCCGCAGTACCCGGTGGCGGTGGCGGCGATCCTGCGTGCCGGCTACGTGGTCGTGAACGTCAATCCGCTGTACACGCCGCGCGAGTTGGCGCACCAGTTGAAGGACTCGGGCGCCAAGCTGATCGTCATCGTCGAGAACTTCGCCGCCACGCTGCAGCAGGTGATCGACAAGCTGCCGACCAAACAGGTGGTGCTGGCTTCGATGGGCGACATGCTCGGCCTGCTCAAGGGCGCGCTGGTGAACCATAGGGTGCGCAAGGTAAAGAAGATGGTGCCGGCGTTTTCGCTGCCCGGCGCGGTGCGCTTCAACGATGCCGTTGCGCAGGGCCGCGGCAAGGCCTACACCGCAGCGACGGTCGGACCCGACGACATCGCCGTGCTGCAGTACACCGGCGGCACCACCGGCGTGAGCAAGGGCGCGGTGCTGCTGCACCGCAATCTGGTGGCCAACCTGCTGCAGGCCGAGGCCTGGTACCAACCGGCGCTGAAGAAGATCCCCGCCGGCGAGCAGATCGTCACTGTCTGCGCGCTGCCGCTCTATCACATCTTCGGCTTCAACATCAACATGATGCTGGGCATGCGCATGGGCGGCTGCAACCTGCTGATCGCCAACCCGCGCGACATTCCGGCCCTGATGAAGGAGCTTTCGCAACAGCGCTTCCACAGCTTGCCGGCGGTCAACACGCTGTTCAACGCGATGGCCCACCACCCCGACTTCGCCAAGGTCGACTGGGGTTCGCTGGCCATCAGCGTCGGCGGCGGCATGGCGGTGCAAAGCGCCACCGCCAGGCTCTGGCTGGAGAAAACCGGCTGCCCGATCATCGAAGGCTACGGCTTGAGCGAAACCTCGCCGTCCGCCACCTGCAACCCGGTCGACAGCACGGTGTACAGCGGCAGCATCGGTCTGCCGATGCCCGGCACCGAGTTGACCCTGCTCGACGACGACGGCAACGAAGTGCCGATGGGCACGCCCGGCGAGATCGCGATCCGCGGCCCGCAGGTGATGGCCGGCTACTGGCAGCGCCCCGACGAGACGGCCAAGGTGATGACCGCCGACGGCTTCTTTCGCACCGGCGACATCGGCACCGTCGACGAGCGCGGCTACTTCAGCATCGTCGACCGCAAGAAGGACATGATCCTGGTCTCGGGCTTCAACGTCTACCCCAACGAGGTCGAGGACGTGATCGGCCAGATGCCCGGCGTGCTCGAATGCGCCGCGGTCGGCGTGCCCGACGAGAAGGCCGGCGAGGCGGTGAAAGTGGTGATCGTGAAGAAGGACGACAAGGTCAGCGTCGCCGACGTCAAGGCCTGGTGCGAAGCCAACCTCACCGGCTACAAG
>JANMSR010000102.1:0-1551 GCA_031389565.1 Burkholderiales bacterium | reverse complement strand
CCCATCTCGAAGGCGCTGCAAAACAACGCGATTCCGCGACCCTCTTCGGCCTCGGCGGCAGAGCGCACCAGCGAGCACACCGTGACCTGGTGGCCCGCCGCCTGCAGGTGGCGGATCATGTTGAACGGCCGGATCTTGCCGCCCCGTTTGGGTGGGTACGGGAAGCGATGGCAGAGGTACAGGATGTTCATCACGCGACGTGGTGCTTGAGTTCGTCGGCCACGTCGGCCGGGTCGCGCCGGTCGAGGTAGACGCGGCTCCAGATCTCGAGGTTCATCAGCGTCAGCAGCGCGTCGGTGCCGTCGCTGCGGTTGGCCGCATGATCGGCGACCAACGCAGTGACGGTCGCCGCATTGAACAGGCCGCGCGCGCGCACCACCTCGGGCGACAGCAGCGCCTTCAGCACCGGTGCGAGTTCCTTCTTCAGCCAGGCGCCCATCGGCGTGCCGAAGCCGCGCTTCTTGCGGTTCAGGATGTCGTCGGGCAGCATCGGCGAGAGCGCGGCTTTCATGATGTGCTTCAGGCGGCCGCCACGCAACTTGATGCTCGCCGGCATGGCGGCCGCCATTTCGACGAGTTGATGGTCGAGCAGCGGCACGCGGCATTCGAGCGACACCGCCATGCTCATCTTGTCGGTCAGCATCAACAGGTCGTCGGGCAACTGGGTTTCGTCGTCCACGGCGAGCAGGCGGTTGAGTTCGTCGGCCGTGCCCGCAGCGCTGAAGGCTTGCGCGAGACGGTCGTCCGCCGCCGGTGGTGCATCGAGCAACAGGGCGGCTACCGTCTCGCGACCGATCACCTGCAGGTAGCTGCGGTAGCGCTCATCGGCGCCCATCTCGGCGCTGGCGATGAAGCCCTTGGCCAGGCGCATGACGTTGAGCAGCTTCGAGTGGCGATCCGCGGGCAGTCGCTCGGCGGCCAGAGATGCCGCGCGCCGGGCCCATGACGGCAGGGCCTGGAAGCGCCGCGCATAGTGCCCGCCGAGGTAGCGCCGGTAGCCGCCGAACAACTCGTCGCCTCCGACGCCCGACAGGATCACCTTCACGTCCTGACGGGCGAATTCCGACACCAGGTAGGTGGTGATGAAGGCGGTGTCGGCGATCGGCTCATCCATGTGCCAGAGCAGGCGCGGCAACAGGCCGACGACATCGGGCTTGACGACGATCTCGCGATGCTGGGTGCCGAATAGCTGGGCCACGCGCCGCGCGTAAGGCAATTCGTTGTACAGCGCCTCGGCCTCGCCGCCTTCGAAGCCGATGGCATAGGTACGGATCGGCTGCGTCGACTGGCGCGCCATGTAGCCGACCACGGCGCTCGAATCGACACCGCCGGAGAGGAACGCGCCGATCGGCACGTCGCTGACCATCTGCATGCGCACCGAGGCCTCCATCTGCGAGCGCGCGCGTTCGATCCACTCGGCCTCGCTGGTGTCGTTGTCGATGTGGTCGCTGACGCGCCAGTAGCGCCACTCGCGCACCTGGCCGCCTTCCACCGCCAGCAGTGTGGCCGGCGGCAGCTTGCGCAGGCCTTTGAACAGGCAGTGCGGCGCGG
>JANMSR010000080.1:0-3113 GCA_031389565.1 Burkholderiales bacterium | reverse complement strand
GTCTGGATCAATCCGCCGCCGATACCGCTGTCCACCGCCGAGATGGACCAGGTGTTCGACTTGCCTTACGCGCGCAGCCCGCACCCGAGCTATGCGGACGAGAAGGGCGGCCACGACGGCCCGACCAAAATCCCGGCCTGGGAAATGATCCGCTTCTCGGTCAACATCATGCGCGGCTGCTTTGGCGGCTGCTCCTTCTGCTCGATCACCGAGCACGAGGGAAGGATCATCCAGAGCCGCAGCGAAGACTCGATCATTCGCGAGATCGAGGACATCCGCGACAAGGTCAAGGGCTTCACCGGCGTCATCAGCGACTTGGGCGGCCCGACCGCCAACATGTGGCGCATCGGTTGCAAGAGCACGGCCATCGAAGCCGCGTGCCGCAAGCCGAGTTGCGTCTACCCGGGGATCTGCCCGAACCTGAACACCGACCACGGCCCGCTGGTCAAGCTGTACCGGCGTGCACGCTCCTTGCGCGGCGTGAAGAAAATTTTGATCAGTTCGGGCCTGCGCTACGACCTGGCGATCCAGAGTCCCGAGTACGTGAAGGAGTTGGTCACGCACCACGTCGGCGGCTATTTGAAGATTGCCCCCGAGCACACCGAGGGCGGGCCGCTGTCGAAGATGATGAAGCCGGGCATCGGCAGCTACGACCGCTTCAAGCAACTGTTCGATCAGTACAGCGCCGAGGCCGGCAAGAAGCAGTACCTGATCCCGTACTTCATCGCCGCGCACCCCGGCACCACAGACGAAGACATGATGAACCTGGCGCTCTGGCTCAAGCGCAACGGCTTCAAGGCCGACCAGGTGCAGACCTTCTACCCCAGCCCGATGGCCACCGCCACGGCGATGTACCACACCGACCTGAACCCCTTGAAGGGCATCAGCCGCGACCCGGCGCGCGCCGAGAAGGTCGACACGGTGCGCGGCGAGCGCCGCCGGCGGCTGCACAAGGCGTTCCTGCGCTACCACGACGCCAACAACTGGCCGCTCCTGCGCGAGGCCCTCAAGGAACTGGGTCGCGCCGACCTGATCGGCAACGGCAAGCAGCATCTGATCCCGAGCTTTCAGCCGGCCACCGATGGCAGCTACCAGAGTGCGCGGCGCACGAACTCGACGCCGGTGGCAGCCCGGAAGGGCCGGCTGCTCACCCAGCACACCGGGCTGCCGCCGCGTGACACGGGTGCGGCGCCCGCGCGCACGGCGGGCCCTCGACGCTCGCGCTCGGGTAAATCCTGAGGAAGCGCACACGGGATTGGCGCGTACGCTGGATACCCCAACCAGGAGTATCCGTCCATGCAAAATGTCTCTCGCATCCTCGCCGTCACGCTGACGTCCGTCGCCGCTGCAGCCTTGGTCGCTTCGTGCGCGACGACCCCGCCGACCGGCCCGATGGGCTTCTTTGTCACCAGTGCCGGCCTCGGCGATGGCGGCAATCTGGGTGGTCTGACGGGCGCCGACGTGCAATGCCAGAAGCTGGCCGCCGCCGCCGGTGCGGGCAGCCGAACTTGGCGCGCTTACCTGAGCACCAGCTTCATCCCGCCCAGCACGGCCGCCGTCCATGCCCGCGACCGCATTGGCAAGGGGCCTTGGTTCAACGCCAAGGGCGAGATGGTCGCTCGCGACGTGGAGCACCTGCACGGCGCCAACAACCTGACCAAGGCGACGGCGCTGACCGAAAGAGGCGCGGTGCCCAACGGGCGCACGGAGACGCCCAACATGCACGACGCGCTGACCGGCTCGCGTCCTGACGGTACCGCTTACCCGTCGTTCCCGGGCCAACCCAACATGACCTGCGGCGAGTGGACCAAGAACAGCGGCGCCCTGATCCATGCGATGGTCGGTCACATCGACCGGGCAAGCGCGGTGAACGATCCCTGGGGGACGTCGTGGAACTCCTCGCACCTGACCGTGAGCTGCAGCAAGGAAGACCTGCCGAAGTCCGGCGGCGCCGGCCTGTTCTACTGTTTCGCGGCGAACTGACATGAACACGCCCCGCACTGCAAAGCTCGCCCTCGCCGCAGCCGGCCTTGCCGCGATCGGCCTGGCCACAGCGCAAGCACCGGCGCCGGTGCCGTCGCCGCACGGCGCGCCGGCCTCGGCGCCCGCGGCTGTAGCTGCGCCCGCGCCAGCGGCAGCGCCGCTGGTGCCCTCCGGTCCGAACAAGGTCGGATTCCCGCAGGATTGGGCGAAGACCAAGATGTATGCCACCGTGGACCGACCCGACACCAAGCAGTACCGGGAGTTCTACACCACGCCCGATGTGCTGGAGGCCGCACGCGCCGGCCGGCCCATCCCCGATGGCGCCGTGATCGTGCTGGCCGCTTACCTGGCCCAGCTCGACGCGAACGGCGTGCCGCTCAAGGATGCGAACGGCCGCTTCATGAAGGGCAGTCTCGCGGCGGTGAACGTGCAGCAGAAGAAGCCGGGTTTCGGTGCCGACATTCCGGCGTCGATCCGCAACGGCGACTGGCAGTACCAATCGTTCGCGCCCGACGGCAAGGTCAACGACAAGGCCAACCTCACCGCCTGCTATCAGTGCCACCTGCCGTTCTCGAAAGACGAGTTCCTGACCAACCTCGCCAAGCTGAAGGGCACGTTCCCGACCACCGCGCAGGCGGCGCCCGGAAGCGGGCCCACCGACGTGGGCATCGCCGGCTTCGCTTTCGGGCCGGGCGCGCTGAAGGTCAGCGCCGGTCAAAGCGTGACCTGGACCAATACCGACGACACGCCGCACTAGGTCACGCTGGTAGGCGCCAACGGGCGGCGCAGTGAGGTGATGCTCAAGGGCCAACGTGCGACGATGCAGTTCGACGCCGCCGGCAACATCGCCTACATCTGCGGCCTGCACCCGTCGATGAAGGGCACTATCGAGGTGGCGGCCAAGCTCTGAACAACCGCGAGCCGCGGTTCAGTCGCCGATCAGCACCTTCGTCACCCGCCCACTGCGCGGGTCGATGGCGCAGTCGTAACTGAAATGGGTTGCCGGGTCATGCACCGACGGCAACGCCATGCCCTGGCCGCGCAGGCTGGCGTGGCCACTGGCGTCCTGGCTCAACTGGCGTGTGACCGCGCTGAAGCTGATCGTCGCGACATTGGGCCAGCGGCGCTTC
>JANMSR010000053.1:0-3834 GCA_031389565.1 Burkholderiales bacterium | reverse complement strand
CTGCTCGTCGTCGGTCAGCGTCTGACCCAGCATGCGCTTGACCTCGAACATCGGGATGTGCACGGTGTCCGCAATCGCACCCTTCATCTCGATCTCGAAGGACTGGCGGATGTCGATCATCGTGGCCAGCCCGAGGCGACACAGCTCCAGCGCCGTGGGCAGCGTGATTTCCAGTTTGCCTGGGTCGTAGGCAGGCGAAGTCTCGTCGGCGTTCATGAGGCGACCCGGTCACGGCGCGGCGCAATGTATCGGCCGCGCCGCATTCTCCCATTGCGCTGTCGGTGACGTTGCATGCGATCCGAGCAGTTGGCGACTCGCGCCACAATCGGCCGGCAGCCTGACAGCCCATCGATGACAACACCCACCGCCCGGCCACGCACCTGGATCCTGCCGCCGGCCCCGTTTGCGGCAGCGATCGTCGGCGGTTGGTGGCTCGACCGCTACCGCTGGGCCCTGCCGCTGGGCGACGGCGACCGCCAGTCTTGGCTCGGATGGCTGCTGGTGGCCGTGGCGCTGTTGTTGTTTGCCTGGAGTTTGCAGACCCTGCGCCGTCACCGCACCACGGTCAATCCGTACCGCGGCGCCGCGGCCTTGTGCACCGACGGGCCGTTTGCGTTCAGTCGCAACCCGATCTACGTCGCCGACTGGTTCGTGCTGGCCGGCGCGTCGCTGATCCTGGCCAGCGCCTGGCCGCTGGTGTTCGCGCCCGCAGTGTGGGCCACAGTGCGCTACGGTGTGATCCGCCATGAGGAGGCGCATCTCGAGGCCGCCTTCGGCGAGGCCTATCGCAGCTACAGGCTGCGCGTGCGGCGCTGGCTGTGAGCCGGCACCTGACGAAGTTCGACACTCAAGGATGCCGACCCGGCGAAATGGAATCTGACGCTCAACAACGCGCGCAACGTGCAGCAGGAGCTGGGCCGGGACAAGGTGGCGATCGAGATCGTGGCCTACGGCCCCGGCATCGAGATGTTGCCGAAGATCGGCTGCGTGCCCGCTGGCGTGGTGCAGTTGATGCAGCGCCCGAAGGAAGGCCATTCGTACATCCGGCCCTGAGCCGACGGTGCCCGGCGCTCAGACCGCGGGGTTCAGACGCGGATGCGTCTCTTCGCCCCAGTGGTAGAGCACCAGCCCTGACAGCCCCATCGCCACGGCGACGAACCAGAACGCGCTGTCGATGCGGCCACCGAGTGCAGCCGCCGCCCCCAGCCCGAGGGCGCCGATGCCGTAGCCGAGATCGCGCCAGAAGCGGTAGATGCCGATGGCCGACGCGCGCCAGCTCGGGTGCGCGATGTCGGCCACCGCGGCGCTCAGGTTCGGGTAGAGCATGGCCATGCCGAAGCCGGCCACCGCCGCCGAGGCGCTCCACCAGAGCGCGCCGCTGCCCAGCGGCAACAGGGCCACGCCGGCCCCGCAGACCCACATGCCCCAGACATTCAGGCGCTGGCGGCCAAGCGTGTCGGACAGCCGGCCGGTGAAGAACTGCGCCCCGCCCCAGGTGAAGCCATAGACGCCGACGATCCAGCCAATGCCCGGCAGGCTGACGGCTTGCTGGTAAAGGTAAACCGGCCAGAAAACCCAGACCAGGGCATCGACGAACTTCTCGACCAGGCCGGCCTGGCACAGCGCGGCCATGCGGCGGTCGCGCCAGCTCATCAGCACGAACATCTCGCGCGTTGTCGGTCGCGCACTGACGCCTGCCGGATAGCGCGGTCGCAAGGCCTGCGCCGCGGGCGCCGCCGCATGCCGCAGGGCGTCGGCCTGGGCCCAGGGCAGCGTCTCGGCCACAGCCAGCCAGGCCAGCAGCGTCGCCAGGCCGATGACCGCGGCGCCGAACCACAGCAGGCCTTCGCGCGGACCGAGCAGCGAAGCGGCGTAGCCGGTGACGACGCCGGCAATGGCCACGCCGACATAGCCGGCGAACTCGTTCAGGCCGATCACCAGTCCGCGCTGGTCGGCGCGCGTCAGGTCGAGTTTGGCGGTCTGGGTCATCGACCAGGTCAGCCCCTGGTTCACGCCCAGCAACACGGTGGCCAGAACGATCCAGTCCCACGACGGGGCGAAGAACACCAGCGCCGGGATCGGCAGCGCCACCAGCCAGCCGATCAGCAACACCTGGCGGCGGCCGATGCGCTCGGCCAGCCGGCCGGCAACGAAGTTCATCGCCCCCTTGACGAAACCGAAGGCAACGACGAAGGCCGCCAGCAACATGAAGGAGCCGCGCGGCACGCCGAACTCGCTTTCGGCCAGCGCCGGGACCACGGTGCGCATCATGCCCAGGGTCATGCCCACCAGCAGCACCTGCAGCAGTTGCTGCCGGACCTGGCCGAGGTTGGCGCGGATGCCGAACTTCATCGCGACGCGCTCAGGCGTGCGCGAAGTCGGGCACGACGCCGCGCAGGTTGGACGCGACGATGCGCGCCATGGCCTGCGGCTGCGGCGGGATGTCGGCGACGAGCGCCTCGACGAAGGCCTCGTGCGACATCGCCAGCATCGGGTTGAAGCGCTTCTCGAAGCCGATGGTCGATGCCGGTTTGCCCGACAGGCCGGCGCCGCAAGCGCTGCCCGACTGGTGGCCCGGGTAGATCTCGAGCTCGGCCGGCAGCGTCAACAGCTTGGCGTGCAGGGTGTCGTGCAACTGCGCCGCCATCTCGCGCTCGCGGCCGGCCAGGTCGGGCCGACCGACGGCGCCGACGAACAGGGTGTCGCCGGTGATCACGAACCAGGGCTCGTCGCCGCGGCGCAAATCGCGCACCAGCAGGCACACACTGTCGGCCGTGTGCCCCGGGGTGTGCAGTACGTCGACGACCACGTTGCCCGCCTCGAGCCGCTGGCCGTCGGACAGCGGCGTGAAGTCGAACAAGACCCGGCCGCGGTTGCTCTCGTGCAGGCAGTACGGCGCACCGACCCGGCGCGCCAGTGCGGGGCCGCCGGAGTAGTGGTCGGCGTGCACATGGGTGTCGATCACATACGAAATCGGCACCCCGACTTTCGCAGCCTCGGCGATGAACCAGTCCTCGTCACCGGCCACGACGTCGACCGCGACGGACTTGCCGATGCCAGTGCAGCCGAAGAAATACGACAGGGTCGCGTTCTCGGCTGCGCGTTGTCGAAAGAACATCGTCGTCTCCTCGGGTCAGAACACCAGGACCTTGTCGGCCCAGAGCGTCCACTGGGTCAGATCGTCCAGGCTGCTGCGCCGCGATCCCTCGATCAGGTCGTCCGCAGCGATGCCCCGCGCGTCCATGCAGGTGCCGCAGACGCCGATGACGCCGGCATGTTTGACCACCGAGCCCAGCATCACTTCGAGGTTGTAGTAGCCGGCGGGTACCTTCTGCTGGTTGTGGGCCGCTGCGGCGGCGTCGCCGATGAGGAACAGGCGCACTTCGCTGCCGGCCTGCTTGGCCAGGGCACCCGCCAGCCGGGCGCCGTTGTAGGTGCGCTCGCTGCCGTACGGCGCTTCATTGAAAATAAGCAGGTGCTTCATGGCTCTGTCCTTCAGTACATCCGGTTCAGCCAGAACTTCTCGAGCATCAGCTTGGCCAGGTGATGCCACGGCCCTGGCATGGCGAGCCGAACGTCCGGGTTCGGCTCGGCATAGAAGTTCCCCGCGCCGCGCCCGGCCATGACGCCGCCCATTTCGACGAAGCACTGGCCGTGTCCGTCGAAGCGGTGCGACGGTTCCCGGCCTTCGATTTCGTCGGCGATGTTGCGTGCGGCTGCCTCGGCTTGGCCATGGGCGAAGACGCCGGCCTTGGGCAAGGACTTGCCGTTTGCCAGCGGGATGCCGACGCAGTCACCGACCGCGTAAACGCCCGGGAACCGGGTACGCATCGT
>JANMSR010000533.1:0-1580 GCA_031389565.1 Burkholderiales bacterium | reverse complement strand
TGCTTGACCGTCACCCTGACTTGCTGAACGAAGTCAGGACGGCATGAGGGCGAAAGAGTCACCTCGACAGGCTCGCCGCAGCCGCGATTCCAGAACCGCCGCCGATCAAGCGCTGATCTGTTTGCGCGAGGTACTGCGCTTCCCGCATGACGACACCCCGCGGCAGCGGCCTCAATCTGCCGCTCAGCCCTTGGCTTGACGCGTACGATCAGCGACAAGTTCAGCCGGTTGGTCTTTCTGCGCCAGGTATTGCGCTTCGCGGCTGACCACATCGGCCTTCATGCGTAAAGTGTAGCGTGGCTACTGTGTCCTAGCATATGTGGGACAGCTTCATGTCGAGAAGCAGCTTCACGCTGCGGCGAGCGGCAGTTCCCTCTCTTCGGAACGCCACGCGGCGTAACGCAACGCCTGCAGCACATCCTCGCGCTCGCGGTTCGGATACTCGGTGAGCACCTCGTCAATCGAACAACCGGCTGCAATCTGCCCAACGACCATGCCCACGGTGACGCGCATGCCACGAATGCATGCGCGTCCGCCCATGATTTCATGCGACTGTGTGATTCGATCGAGGTCTTGCATCGCGTTCTCCAGCCGGCCGACTCGCGGGCTCCAGACCCGAGCGTATCAGGCAGCGACGGCCAGCCGCGGCACTGCCGCCAGCAGCGTGCGTGTGTACTCGTGCTGCGGCTGCTGCAGCACGGCTTCGGCCGTGCCCTGCTCGACGATGCGCCCGGCATGCATCACGGCCACGCGGTCAGCGATGTACGCGGCGACGCCCGGGTTGCGGGCGATGAACAGGAGCGCCACGCCCAACTCGTGTGTGGACTTGGACTCCAACTCCAACTCCAAGTCCGGTAGCGCCAGTAGGCGCCGAGCAGGGGTCCGGTCAGCGCCTTGCCAGTGCTGCGCGGGCCATTCTTGGTGGCGATGTATTCGACGACGCCGATGATGTGGGCGATGAGCAGGTAGGCCATCACCTGGCAACGGCAAGCGATCGCCGCCCTCCCCGCAATGAGCTCGGGATCTGCCACGCCGGAGCGCAAATTGACAAGCCCTGGCGTACCGGGTCATGCCGCTCATGTCAAACATTGGTCCGTTTGCGCCGCGCGATGGGCATCAGGCTCACGGGCGACCCAGTGCGGACTCGCGCTCGGGCCGGCGGCGCAGCCTTATGCCGATTCCCGAACCGTGGCTAGGGGCAGGAACAGGGTCATCGGTGAGTCGGGAAGAGCAATGAAGCCGTGGTGTCGGTAGAAGGCCGCCGCGTTGTCGTCCTTGGCATCGACCATCAAGGCGAATGCCGCGATCTCCGAACGCGCTGCGCGGTGCAAAGCATCGGCCAACAGCGCGCCACCGAGCCCCTGCCCTTTGAATGCCTGATCGATAGCCAGCCGCCCCATGCGCACGGCCGGTACGTTCGGATAGCGCGGCAGCTTCTTGCCGATGCTGGCCGGAAGTTCGGTCAGCAACAGACTCGCCGACGCCAGGGTGTAGTAGCCCGCTACGCGTTGCCCATCGGAAAGCGCCACGAAACATGCGGCCACCCTGCGACGCACATCTTGCGTGACTTGCTGCTGGAG
>JANMSR010000435.1:0-1687 GCA_031389565.1 Burkholderiales bacterium | reverse complement strand
AACTGGATCGGCAGCTCGAGGTGCTTGGCCAGCGCCGCCGACATCAGCACCAGCGACAGGCAGTTGCCGGCGCGCGCGTCGAAGGCCTCGGCCGCGGTGCGGGTGCTGTCGGTGTCGTAGTCGAGCCGCAACTGCGCCTTGCCGTACAGCGCGTCGACCAGGCCGCGCTGCGGGCCCATGCTGCGCAACTGCGGCGCGATCGTTACCTCGAGGTAATGCTTCATCGCCGGGCTCAGCGCAAACACCTGGGACGCGTCGATGCGATGAGAAGGCGCCTCGAACTCACTGTCCAGGAACAGGTGCAGCGGCGGCTTCGGCAGCGTTGGCGGCGCGCTGGCGCAGGCGCCGAGGAGGGCAACCGAGGCCAGCACCGCAAGCAGGCGAAGGCGTTTCATGGCGGCTTTCAGCGACACAATGCAGATCGGCATGTTATGCCTGTCGCCCCCCGCGGTTCAAGCCACACTCCAGCCACACCCGCCGCCGTTGATCGCCGCAACACCATGCTCGATACCACCGCCCTCGCCACGTTCACCGACCGCCTGTGGGACGACGAGATCGTTGCGGCCCTCAGCCGCTACATCGAAGTCCCGGCCAAGAGCCCGATGTTCGATGCCGACTGGGCCAACAACGGCTATGTCGACCGCGTGGTCCGCGACGCCGCGGCCTGGGTCGAAGGCAAGAAGGTGGCCGGCCTGAAGCTCGAAGTCGTGCGCATCGCGGGCCGCACGCCGGTGATCCTGTTCGAAGTGCCGGCCACCAAGCCTGGCAGTACCGACACGGTGCTGATGTACGGCCACCTCGACAAGCAGCCCGAGTTCAACGGCTGGCGCAACGACCTCGGGCCGTGGACGCCGAAGTACGAGCGCGGCTTGCTCTACGGCCGCGGCGGCGCCGACGACGGCTACGCGGTGTATGCGTCGCTGGCCGCGATCATGGCCCTCGACGCCCAAGGCATCCCGCGCCCGCGCGTCGTCGGCCTGATCGAAAGCTGCGAGGAAAGCGGCTCGTTCGACCTGCCGGCCTACCTGGAGGTGTTGAAGCCGCGGCTGGGCAAGGTCAGCCTCGTCGTCTGCCTGGACTCCGGCGCCGGCAACTACGACCAGTTGTGGCTGACCACCAGCCTGCGCGGCATGGTCAGCGGGGTGCTGAAAGTGGAAGTGCTGACCGAAGGCATCCACTCCGGCGACGCCAGCGGCCTGGTGCCATCGAGCTTTCGCATCCTGCGCCAGGTGCTCGACCGGCTGGAAGACAGCAAGACCGGCGAGTTGCTGCCCGAGAGCTTCCACTGCGAAGTACCGGCGCCGCGCCTGGCGCAGGCGCGCGCCACCGCCGCGATCCTCAGGGACGAGGTCTACAAGCGCTTCCCCTGGGCCTGCGGCGCCGACGGCGCGCCCTCGCTGCCGACCACTACCGACCCGACCCAGGCGCTGATCAACCGCACCTGGCGGCCGACGCTGTCGGTGACCGGTGTCGACGGCTTGCCGGAACTGAACAGCGCCGGCAACGTGCTGCGCCCGTACACCGCCTTCAAGTTGAGCCTGCGCCTGCCGCCGCTGGTCGACGGCAACCAAGCCTCGCTCAAGTTGAAGGAATTGCTCGAAGACAACGCGCCCTACAACGCCAAGGTCACCTTCCACGCCGATGGCCGCGCCGGCGCGCTCGGCGCCACCGGCTGGAACGCGCCCGA
>JANMSR010000363.1:0-6097 GCA_031389565.1 Burkholderiales bacterium | reverse complement strand
GAAGCTCGCGCCGGCGTCCAGCTGCTCGCGCAGGAAGGCGTTCACGTCGGCATCTGCAAAGCTGGCCCGCGCCGCGTCGAAGCCATTCAAGGCCACATGCGCGCGCGCCCGTTCGAGCGCCGGCGCCGACGAATCGACGCTTGTCACCTGTGTCGCACCACCGGCCAGCGCCGCCACCGTGAAGCCTCCCGTGTAGCAGTAGCAATTGAGCACGCGCTGCACGCCGAAGTGGCGCACCAATTGGGCGAAGCGGGCGCGGTTGTCGCGCTGGTCGAGGTAGAAGCCGGTCTTGTGGCCGTCGGCGACGTCGACCGTGAGGCGCCAATCGTGCTCGCGGATCGTGACTTCGGTGCTGCCCTCCCCGCGCAGCCAGCCCTTGACCGGCGGCAAGCCTTCGAGGCCGCGCGCACCCGTGTCCGAGCGTTCGTACAGCCGCGTGCAACCGGTGGCGGCCAACAGCGCGTCGGCAATCGTTGCCTTCCAGCGCTCGCTGCCGACCGACAGGAACTGCGCCGAGAGCAGGTCGGCGTAGCGGTCGACGATCAGCCCCGGCAGCCCGTCGGCCTCGCCATGGATCAGGCGCACGCCGTCGCTGTCGATCGGCAGCCGAGCGCGCAGTGCGACCGCGGTGGCGATGTGGCGCTCGAAGAACGCGCGGTCGATGCGCTCGGCTTCGTCGAAGCTCCAGGCGCGCACGCGGATCATCGAGCTCGGGCTGTAGGCGCCCCAGGCCAGGAAGCGGCCGTCGTCGGCCTCCACGCGCACGGTTTCGCCAGCGTCGGCCGCCCCTTTGGCGATGCTGCCCTGGAACACCCATGGGTGGCGGCGCAGCAGTGAGCGCTCCCTGCCTTGGCGGATCTTGATGACTTTCATGCCGCAATTCTGCCGGCTGGCGTGCCAGGCATCGGCCTGGGGATAGCCAGCGCGCGGTGGCGCTCGCACAATCGCGGCCCCGATCCAGTCACTCCGGAGCGCCCCATGAAACACACCCTTGCCCTGCTCAGCATGATCGCGCTCGCCGCCTGCGGCAAGGCGAGCGAGACCACCGCCGAGAAAATGATCGAGTCGCAGATGGCCAAAGACGGCACCGAGGCCAAGGTCGACATGTACGGCGGCGGCATGAAGATCACCACCACCGACGCCTCAGGCAAAACCAGTCAGATGGAAATGGGCACGGCCAAGGTCAGCGAGGCCGAGCTCGGCCTGCCCTTCTACCCCGGCACCCAGCCGCGCGAAGGCGAGATGACGAAGGTCTCGACGCCCGATGGCAGCATGCTCACCGTGATCCTGCACAGCGACGACGCCCCCGACAAGGTGGCGGGCTACTACCGCGACAAGTTGAAGGCCCAGGCGCAGGGCAAGCAGTTCACCGACATGGACCATGGCACCACGCAGATGCTGATGCTCAGCGACGACAAGACCAAGCAGGTCACCCAGGTGACCATCGGCAAGGGAGCAAGCAAGGGCAGCGACATCCAGATCGTGGCCAGCAAGGGCACGGCGAAGTAGTCAGCCGCGCTTCTTCGCCCGATAACAATCAACTGCGGCGCTTGGCGCGCGGGTGCGCCGCGTCGTACACCTTGGCCAGGTGCTGGAAGTCGAGTTTGGTATAGACCTGGGTGGTGGCGATGTTGGCGTGGCCGAGCAGTTCCTGCACCGCGCGCAGGTCACCGCTCGACTGCAGCAGGTGCGAGGCGAAGCTGTGGCGCAGCATGTGCGGATGCACATGCGTGGGCAGGCCGGCCTGCAGGGCCAGCGCCTTCAGACGAGAGCGCACCTGGCCGGCGGTCAGGCGGGTGCCGCGGCGGCTGACGAACAGCGCGGCCTCGTCAGGTTTGGCGAGCTGGCCGCGGTGCACCCGCCAGGCCTCGAGCGCGGTCAACGCCGCGCGACCGACCGGCACGCTGCGCCGCTTGCTGCCTTTGCCGAGCACATGCGCGGTGGCGTCGGGCGCATCGACCCAGCCGGCTGCGTCGCGCCCGGCACGGGCGTCCAGGCCGACCAACTCGCCCACGCGCAGGCCGCAGCCGTAGAGCAGCTCGACGATGGCGTGGTCGCGCGCGGCCAGCGCCGCCTGTGACGAATTGGCGACCGGCCCCACATGGTCGGCCAGCGCCACCGCAAGGTCGACCGACAGCGCCTTGGGCAGCGGCTTGGCGGCTTTGGGGGCGCGCACGCCCTCGACCGGATTGCCGGCCACCACGCGCTGCTCGCCCCACCAGCGGTACAGCCCGCGCCAGGCCGCGAGCACGATCGCCAGGCTGCGCGGCGCCAGGCCGCGCTGGTGCGCCTGCGCGATCCAGCGCCGCACGTGGTGCGTCTGCACCGCCTGCAGCTCGATGCCGGCCGCCGCCGCCGCGGCACTCAGGCGTTGCAAGGCCTCGCGATACAGCACCAGGGTGCGCACGGCCAGCCGCCGCTCGACCTCGAGGTGCTGCAGGTAACGCAGCAGCTCGGCGGGCAGCGGCGCAGGAGCGTTCACCGTGCCGGTTGCAGCCGCGCCAGCCCCGCGCTGGCGATCTCGCCGATGCGCAGCAGGAAGTCGGTGCCCATGTCGGCGCTGTAGCGCGTCGGGTCCGGCGAACCGACGACCAGCAGGCCGAACGCAGGATCACCGGCGCCTGCGCGCAGCGGCACCATGGCCATCGACGCCACGCTGGCCGGGTCATCGAGCCAGCGTGCGGCCTCGAAGCCGGCATTGGCACCGCAGTACGGCAGCGTCAGGCTGGTGGCCAGGCTCTTGGCATCGTCGCTCGCCCCCTGCGCGAAGGCCAGGCCCTTGAAGGGCTCGGCCACGCCCCAGACGCGGATGCCGGCCTGCGGGATCAAAAACTCCTGCTTCAACTCGCGCAACAGCACCTCGGGCAGCTCGGCGGCGCTGGTCGTGATCATCAGTGCCCGCGTCCAGCGGTGCAGGCGCTCGGCGATGGCCGCATTGTCCTGGCCGTTGCGGATCATCTCGACGATCTTCTTCTCCAGGCCCTTGATGCGCTCGCGCAGCATTTCCATCTGCCGCTCCTGCAGCGACACCGCGCGCTGGCCATGCGGGCTGGTGAGCTGGACGCTGGCCAGCATTTCGGCGTGGCGCTCGAAGAAGCCCGGCGTGTTGGCCAGGTACTCGGCGATGTCGGCTTCGGTGATGCCTTGCAGGGCGTTGGTGATCACAGGTCTATTTCTCCTTCAAATACCGTTTCGGCGGGGCCGGTCATCAGCACTGGGTGGCCGGGGCCGGGCCATTCGATCGTCAGCCGGCCGCCGCGAGTGTGCACCTCGACCTTCGCGTCGAGCCAGCCCAGGCGCATCCCGGCCACTACCGCAGCACAGGCCCCGGTGCCGCAGGCCAGCGTTTCACCGGCGCCGCGCTCGTACACGCGCAGCGCAATCTCGCGGCGCGAGCGCACCTGCATGAAGCCGGCGTTGACGCGGCGCTTGAATCGCCGGTGGCCTTCCAGGGCCGGGCCGAGCGCGGCCACCGGCGCGGCGTCGATGTCGTCGACGCGCAGCACGGCATGCGGGTTGCCCATCGACAGCACCGCGACCTCGAGCGTCTGGCCGGCGGCATCGATCGGCCACAGCGCAAAGTCGTTGATTTCGCGTGGCTTCAGCCCGGCGCTGTCGAACGGCACCTGCGCCAATTCGAACACCGGTGCGTTCATGTCGACCATGACCCGGCCGTCCGCCTGCCAGTGCAGCTCGAGCCGGTTGTTGACCGTCTCGACACGCACCGTGGTCTTGTCGGTCAGGCCGTGCTCACGCACGTAGCGCACGAAGCAGCGCGCGCCGTTGCCGCAATGCTCGACCTCGTCGCCCGAGAAGCCGTTGTAGATGCGGTAACGGAAGTCGACGCCCGGCGTATCGGACCTCTCGACCACCAGCACCTGGTCGGCGCCGACGCCAAAGCGCCGGTCACCGAGGCGCTGCACCTGGGCCGGTGTCAATTCGATCGGCACGCGCGTGGCATCGAGCACGACGAAGTCGTTGCCCGCGCCTTGCATCTTGGTGAAGGGCAACCGCATGGGGCGAATTATCCGCGCTACCTCAGGCCAGCGCCGCGCCGCCCCAAGCGGCCTGAGCTCCCCTCGGGGGGCGACGCCGCAGGCGTCTTGGGGTTGGGAGCTACGTCGGTTGCTTGACGATGCGCAGGTAGGGCTTGGGCGCCTTCCAGCCTCCGGGGAAAAGCTTCTTCGCGTCGTCGTCGCTGACCGAGCCGGCGATGATCACGTCTTCGCCCTGCTTCCAGTTCACCGGTGTGGCCACCTTGTGCTTGGCCGTCAGCTGCATCGAGTCGAGCGCGCGCAGGATCTCGTCGAAGTTGCGCCCGGTGGTCATCGGGTAGGTCATCGTCAGCTTGATCTTCTTGTCCGGGCCGATCACGAACACCGAGCGCACGGTGGCGTTGCTGGCCGCGGTGCGGCCCTCCGACGTGCCCGGCTCTTCGGCCGGCAGCATGTTGTAGAGCTTGGCCACCGCCAGGTCGGTGTCGCCGATCATCGGGTACCTGGGCAGGTGGCCCTGGGTCTCCTCGATGTCCTTGGCCCACTTCTCGTGGTTGGTGACCGGGTCCACGCTCAAACCGATCAGCTTGGTGTTGCGCTGGGTGAACTTTTCCTCGATGCCGGCCATGTACCCGAGTTCGGTGGTGCACACCGGCGTGAAATCTTTCGGATGCGAGAACAGGATCGCCCAGCTATCGCCGATCCAATGGTGGAACCGGATCGTGCCCTGGGTGGTCTGGGCCGTGAAATCGGGGGCCGTGTCGTTGATGCGCAGAGACATGACTGTTCCTCTGGCGCCAGGTTGCAAATGGCGGCCGGTCGGCGCAGGTAAGCGCGGTCGCCCAATGATTACAGCACGCTGGCAAGCGCCTGTTGGCGACGCGGATTCATGGCGCCAGCGCTGCCCGGATCAGTACAGCGGTGGCTCGCCGGCCGGCCGCGTCTTGAAGCGCTTGTGGACCCACAAGTACTGCGCCGGATTGCGCCGCACCTCGGCCTCGATCCACTGGTTCATGCGCAGTGTGTCGGCCTGCGCATCGTCGCTCGGCCAATGGGGCAACGGCGGCAGGAAGCGCACGCGCCAGCCACCGGCCTCGCGCATTTCGGCCACCACCGGCTGCACCGTCATGCCCAGCATGCGGGCCATGCGCGAGGGCGCGAGCAGGGTGGCTGCGGGCACGCCGAAGAAGGGCACGAAGGCGGCGTCCTTGATGCCGAAATCCATGTCGGGCAAGTTGAAAAACCCGAGCCGCTGCTGGCGGATGGCGCGAATCAGCGGCTTGGCGCTGTCCTGCCGCGTGAACAGCTCCGAGCCGCCGAAGCGCAGGCGGCCCTGGCGCACCGCGGCGTCGAACACCGGGTTGCTCTGCGCCTGGTAGATGGTGGCGCCGCGGCGCGTCTGGAACAGTTGCACGGCGGCGGCGGCGACTTCGAGGGCCATGAAATGCGGCACCAGCCACATCACCGGCGCGTCGCTGCGCTCGGCCAGGTGCACGTCGCCTTCGACCTCGATCAGGCGCTCGATGCGCGCACGCGGCGCGTACCAGAGCAGGCCGCGTTCGACGAGGCTGCGGCCGAGCCAGCGAAAGTGCTCGCGCACCAGCCGTGCGCGTGCCGCGGCGTCGAGCTCGGGCAGGCAGATCTCGATGTTGCGGGTGGCGATGCGCCGCCGGTCGGCGGCCAGGGCATGCGCCAGCGCGCCGATGGCGCTGCCGACGGCCGCCTGCACGCGCACCGGCCACCATTGCAGGAGCCACAACAAGCCGAGTGCGAGGCGCGCGCCCAACTCAGTGATCCATGACGCCAACGCGCCAGCCCCAACGCACAAGCCGCGGCAGCCAAGCAGCCGCCGCGGATCCGGCTTCGCCGGTCCGCCAGCGGCGGCCCCTTGAGGGGGAGCGGCGCAGCCGCTTCGGGGGTGGGCTCATGTCCGCGGCGCCTTGGATCGGTGGTAGCCCCACAGGTACTGCGCGGGGCATTGGCGGATCAGGAATTCCATGGCGCGGTTCATGACGGCGGCGCATTCTGTCTGATGCGCGGCGTCGTCTGCGCCGAAGGCCGCCGCCGCAGGCAGCGGCTCGGGCAACTCGAAGACGCGGATG
>JANMSR010000352.1:0-3125 GCA_031389565.1 Burkholderiales bacterium | reverse complement strand
AACCGCGCGCTGATGGGCGCCAACATGCAGCGCCAGGCGGTGCCGGTGTTGCGCCCCGAGAAGGCCTTTGTCGGTACCGGCGTCGAGCGCGTGGCCGCGAAAGACAGCGGCACCGTCGTGGCCTCGCGCCGCGGCGGCGTCGTCGACTACGTCGACACCAACCGCATCGTCATCCGTGTCAAAGACAACGAGACGGTGGCCGGTGAAGTCGGCGTCGATATCTACAACCTGATCAAGTACCACCGCTCCAACCAGAACACCAACATTCACCAGCGCCCGATCGTCAAGCGCGGTGACAAGGTGGCGGGTGGGGACGTGATCGCCGACGGCGCTTCGACCGACCTGGGTGAACTGGCGCTGGGCCAGAACATGCTGGTCGCGTTCATGCCCTGGAACGGGTACAACTTCGAAGATTCGATCCTGATTAGCGAGCGCGTTGTTTCCGAAGACCGCTACACCTCGATCCACATCGAGGAGTTGGTGGTGATGGCCCGCGATACCAAGCTGGGCAGCGAAGAAATCACGCGCGACATCCCGAACCTGAGCGAACAGCAACTGGCTCGCCTGGACGAATCCGGCATCGTCTATGTCGGCGCCGAAGTCAACCCGGGCGACGTGCTGGTCGGCAAGGTCACGCCCAAGGGCGAGACCACGCTGACGCCGGAAGAAAAGCTGCTGCGCGCGATCTTCGGCGAGAAGGCCAGCGACGTGAAAGACACCTCGCTGCGCGTTGACCAGGGCACCAACGGCACCGTGATCGACGTTCAGGTTTTCACCCGCGAAGGCATCGTGCGCGACAAGCGCGCGCAGCAGATCATCGACGATGAGCTCAAGCGCTTCCGCCTCGACCTGAACGACCAGTTGCGCATCGTCGAAGCCGACGCCTTCGACCGCATCGCCAAGCTGCTGGTGGGCAAGCCCGCCAATGGCGGCCCGCAGAAGATCGCCAAGGGCACGGTGCTGACGCAGGAGTATTTGGCCAGTGTCGAGAAGTTCCACTGGTTCGACATCCGCCCGGCCGATGACGACATCGCCAATCAGCTCGAGAGTATCAAGAACTCGCTCGAGCAGACGCGCCACAGCTTCGACCTGATGTTCGAAGAAAAGCGCAAGAAGCTCACGCAAGGCGACGAACTGCCTGCCGGCGTGCTGAAGATGGTCAAGGTCTATCTGGCCGTCAAGCGCCGCCTGCAACCCGGCGACAAGATGGCCGGTCGCCACGGCAACAAGGGTGTCGTGTCCAAGATCGTTCCGGTCGAAGACATGCCCTACATGGCCGACGGCACGCCGTGCGACATCGTGCTCAATCCGCTGGGCGTGCCTTCGCGCATGAACGTCGGCCAGGTGCTGGAAGTGCACCTGGGCTGGGCAGCCAAGGGCATCGGCCAGCGTATCGGCGACATGCTGCAAGAGCAGACCAAGGTGGCCGAGTTGCGCAAGTTGTTCGACCAACTCTACAACAAGAGTGGGGGCAAGACCGAGCAGCTCGACGAGCTGTCCGACGACGACGTGTTCGAGATGGCCGCCAACCTGGCCAAGGGCGTGCCGTTCGCGACGCCGGTGTTCGACGGGGCGGCGGAAGAAGAAATCCGCGGCATGTTGATGCTGGCCTACCCGGACGACATTGCGGCCAGGAAGGGCCTCAACGCCACCCGCACGCAAGCGACCTTGCACGATGGTCGCACGGGCGACGCCTTCGAGCGCCCGGTCACCGTCGGCTACATGCATGTGCTCAAGCTGCACCACCTGGTGGACGACAAGATGCACGCCCGCTCGACCGGCCCGTACAGCCTGGTGACCCAGCAACCGCTGGGCGGCAAGGCGCAATTCGGCGGCCAGCGCTTCGGAGAGATGGAGGTCTGGGCCCTCGAAGCCTATGGCGCCTCGTACATCCTGCAGGAAATGCTGACGGTCAAGTCCGACGACGTGAACGGACGGACCAAGGTCTATGAGTCCATCGTCAAAGGTGAGCACGCGATCGAAGCCGGCATGCCGGAGTCGTTCAACGTGCTGATCAAGGAAATCAGGTCGCTCGGCATCGACATCGAACTCGTGCGCAATTAAAGGAGAAAAGGCATGAAGGGACTACTCGACCTTTTCAAGCAGTTCACCCCCGATGAGCATTTCGATGCCATCAAGATCGGCCTGGCTTCTCCGGACAAGATCCGGAGCTGGTCGTTCGGTGAAGTGCGCAAGCCCGAGACCATCAACTACCGGACTTTCAAGCCGGAACGCGATGGCCTCTTTTGCGCCAAGATTTTCGGCCCGATCAAGGACTACGAGTGCCTGTGCGGCAAGTACAAGCGCCTCAAGCACCGTGGTGTGATCTGCGAGAAGTGCGGCGTTGAAGTCACGCAGACCAAGGTCCGCCGCGACCGCATGGGTCACATCGACCTGGCCGCACCCTGCGCGCACATCTGGTTCCTGAAGAGCCTGCCATCGCGTCTGGGCCTGGTGCTCGACATGACGCTGCGCGACATCGAGCGCGTGCTGTACTTCGAAGCCTACGTGGTCGTTGACCCGGGCATGACGCCGCTGAAGAAGTTCTCGATCATGAGCGAGGACGACTTCGACGCCAAGCGCACCGAGTTCGGTGACGAGTTCATCGCGCTGATGGGCGCCGAGGGCATCAAGAAGCTGCTCGAAGAGATGGATTTGGACGCTGAGATCGAGAAGATCCGCAACGACCAAACCGGCTCCGAGCTGAAGATCAAGAAGAACTCCAAGCGCCTGAAGGTCATGGAGGCCTTCAAGCGGTCGGGCATCAAGCCGAACTGGATGGTGATGGACGTGCTGCCGGTGCTGCCGCCGGATTTGCGTCCGCTCGTCCCGCTCGATGGCGGCCGCTTCGCCACGTCGGACCTGAACGATCTGTACCGCCGCGTCATCAACCGCAACAACCGCCTGGCGCGCTTGCTGGAATTGAAGGCGCCGGAGATCATCGTGCGCAACGAAAAGCGCATGCTGCAAGAGGCGGTGGATTCGCTGCTCGACAACGGCCGTCGCGGCAAGGCGATGACGGGTGCGAACAAGCGCGCGCTGAAGTCGCTGGCCGACATGATCAAGGGCAAGAGCGGCCGCTTCCGCCAGAACCTGCTGGGCAAGCGCGTCGACTACTCGGGCCG
>JANMSR010000342.1:0-1693 GCA_031389565.1 Burkholderiales bacterium | reverse complement strand
CTGCGCGCGCAGGTGACGATCGAGCAATCGCTGGCGCCGCGACTTGCGGATGTGGCCCCCGACGAGCTGCGCGAGGCCTGGCAGGCGATCATCGCCCGCGCCCGCCTGGTGCAGCACCACCACATCGGCCGCGCCCAGCTCTCGGTGCGCGAGCACATGAGCCTGGTGCTGCGCAAGCTCCAGGGCCGGCGCTTCGCGCTGTTCGAGGATCTGTTCGAGACCCGCCGCGGCGTGGCCGTGGTGGTGGTGACCTTCATCGCCCTGCTCGAACTGGCGCGCGAGCGCCTGCTCGAAGTGACGCAGGCCGAGGCTTTCGCGCCGATCTACGTGCGGCTGGCCTACACGCCAAATTGATGTGGACCACCCCCGAAGCGGCTTCGCCGCTCCCCCTCGAAGGGGGCCACGCCAGCGGCCGGGCAAAGCCCGATCCGCGGCGTGCGCTTGGGAAAGCACGGCGTCTCATGCGTCGCAGATGACGCGTAGCAACCTGGGCCACCGAAGTGACTGAGCCTGCCAAGCCGCTGACCCTGCACGCGCTGCGCGAGATGCAGGGCCGTGGCGTGAAGATCGCGATGCTCACCGCCTATGATGCGACCTTCGCCCGCGAGGCCGATGCGGCCGGCGTCGACTGCCTGCTGGTCGGCGACTCGCTGGGCATGGTGCTGCAGGGCCAGACCAGCACGGTGCCGGTGACGCTGGAGGCGATGGCGTACCACACCCGCTGCGTGGCGCAAGGAAGGCAGCGCGCCTGGATCATCGGCGACCTGCCGTTCGGCAGCTACCACGAGGGTGCCGAGCAGGCCATGCGCAGCAGCGCAACGCTGATGCAGGCCGGCGCGCAGATGGTCAAGCTCGAAGGCGGTGGCTGGACCGCACCGATCGTTCGCTTCCTGGTCGAGCGCGGCGTGCCGGTCTGCGCCCACCTCGGCCTGACGCCGCAGAGCGTGCATGCCCTGGGCGGCTGGCGCGTGCAGGGCCGCGACGACGCCGGCGCGGCCACGCTGCGCCGGCACGCGAGCGAGCTGGCCGAGGCCGGCGCGGCGATGCTGGTGCTCGAGCTGGTACCGGCCGCGCTGGCCACCGCAGTGCAGGCCGACAACCCGGCCCTGATCACGATCGGCATCGGCGCCGGCCCCGGCACCAGCGGCCAGGTGCTGGTGCTGCACGATGCGCTGGGCCTGGGCGCCGGCAAGCCGCCGCGCTTCGTGCGCAACTTCATGACCGAGGGCGGCAGCATCGGCGACGCGCTGCGGCGCTACGTCGCGGCGGTCAAGGATGGCAGCTTCCCCGACCCGGCGCTGCACACCTACTGATGCAGGTCGTCCACACGATTGCCGACCTGCGCCGCGCGCTGGCGGGCAGCGCCCGCACGGCCTTCGTGCCGACGATGGGCAACCTGCACGCCGGCCATATCGACCTGCTGCGCATCGCCCGCGACCATGGCCAGCGCACGGTGGCCAGCATCTTCGTCAACCGGCTGCAGTTCGCGCCGCACGAAGACTTCGACCGCTACCCGCGCACGCTGGCGCGCGACTGCGAGCAACTCGCCGCGGCCGGCTGCGATGTGGTGTTCGCCCCCGACGAGGCCGAGCTGTACCCCGAACCGCAGCGCTTCAAGGTCGCGCCGGCGCCTGAGCTGGCCGACATCCTCGAAGGTGAATGCCGCCCCGGCTTTTTCGTCGGCGTCTGCACC
>JANMSR010000313.1:0-1538 GCA_031389565.1 Burkholderiales bacterium | reverse complement strand
CCAGGCCCGAGGTCACGGCCCCCGACGCGACGGCCAGTGCGATGCCGGTGGTGCTGAGCTGGATCGCGTGTGCGAACAGCACGCTCAGGGCCAGGGCTAGCGGCGCGGCCCGCAGGAAGTTACCGGCCGTGGCAGCGATCGGCTCGCCCGCGCCGCGGCCGCGCAACGAATACACGCCCCAGGCCACGCCGGCCACGGCCATCAGTGCCGCACCCTGCGGTGCCGGCGCGGCCAGGCCGGGTGACACCAGGTACAGCAGGCCGGCCAAGGCAAGCGCGAATCCGGCCGAGGCCAGCGCGCTGAAACGCTCGCCCGCATACAGCCCCGCGCCGAGCATCGTGAGTTGGACCGCGCCGAACAGGATCAGCGCGCCGGTGCCGGCCGCCAGTGTGAGGTAGGCGAAGGAGAAGCAGGCCACGTAGGCCCAGAGCATCGCCGCGGCCCACCAGTCGGTCCGTGCCGCGACCGCCGGGCCGGCGCGCAGGCGCACGATCGCGGCCAGCACCAGCGCCCCCGACACCAGCCGCACGCTGCCGAAGCTGGCCGGGTCGATGCTGCCTTGCTGAAGGGCGAGCCGGCACAGCAGCGAGTTGGCGGCAAAGGCCAACATCGCCACGACGGTGAGTGAGAGGGTGCGCGGGAGCATGGCGGGCAGCGCAGTATCCCGCGGGCCGCGCTGGGGCTACCTACAATCCGCCGCCATGCCCGCCGCCGTTGTGTTCGACCAGGTTGCCAAGACCTATGCGGGCGCCCGCGGCGGGGTGCGCGCGCTCGACGGCGTGAGCTTCGCCATCGACGAGGGCGAATTCTTCGGCCTGCTGGGCCCCAACGGCGCGGGCAAGACGACCCTGATCTCGGTGCTGGCCGGACTGGCCCGCGCCAGCGCCGGCCGCGTCACGGTGATGGGCCACGACGTGGTGGCCGACTACGCGGCCGCGCGCATGGCCATCGGCGTGGTGCCGCAGGAACTGGTGTTCGACCCCTTCTTCTCGGTGCGCGAATCGCTGCGCATCCAGAGCGGCTACTTCGGCATCCGCAAGAACGACGCCTGGATCGACGAGCTGCTGGCCGGCCTGGGCCTGGCCGACAAGGGCGACGTCAACATGCGCCAGTTGTCGGGCGGCATGAAGCGCCGCGTGCTGGTGGCGCAGGCGCTGGTGCACAAGCCGCCGGTGATCGTGCTCGACGAGCCCACCGCCGGCGTCGACGTCGAGTTGCGCCAGACGCTGTGGGGCTTCATCGCCGGCCTGAACCGGCTGGGCCACACGGTGCTGCTGACCACGCACTACCTCGAAGAAGCCGAGGCCCTGTGCGGCCGCATCGCGATGTTGAAGCAGGGCCGCGTGGTGGCCCTGGACCGCACCGCCAACCTGCTCGCCGGCACCGCCAGCACGATGCTGCGCTTCAAGACCAACGGCGCGCTGCCGGCGGCGGTGGCCGCGCATGCGCGCGTCACCGGCCGTGTGGCCCAGGTGACGGCACACGATGCCAGCGAGGTCGAAACCATCCTCGGCCAGTTGCGCGTAGCCGGCGTGAAG
>JANMSR010000487.1:0-3962 GCA_031389565.1 Burkholderiales bacterium | reverse complement strand
GTGCTCGAAACCGTGCTCGACGACCCTGGCTACCGGCTGGTGCGCGCCAACTCGCCGGAGCAGGCGCTGCTCGCGCTCGTCGAAGAAGAGTTCGCGCTGCTGATCCTGGATATCCGCATGCCGGGCATGACTGGCTTCGAGCTGGCGCAGTTGATCAAGGAACGAAAGAAAACCGCCAGCGTGCCGATCATTTTCCTCACCGCCTACTACGACAAGGACCAGCACGAGGGCGAAGGTTATGACACCGGCGCGGTGGACTTCCTCAACAAGCCGGTGAACCCGGCGATCCTGCGCTCGAAGGTCGCCGTTTTCGCCGATCTGTTTCGCAAAAACCGCGCGATCTCGCTGGCCAACAGCGCACTTGTCGCCGAAGTGACGGAGCGCCGCCGTGCCGAGGAGCAACTGCGCGACCTGAATGACACCCTCGAGCAGCGCGTGATCGCGCGCACAGAAGAGCTGCGCCAGGCCGACGAGAAGTTGCAAAGCGTCATGAGCAGCATCACCGATGGGCTGCTGATGCTGGACAAGAACTGGCGCTTCACCTATTCCAACGCACAAGGCGCGCGCATGCTCGGCATGCGCCCTGAACAACTCATCGGTGGCTGCGTTTGGGACTTGTTCGCGCACGCGCGAGGCACGAAGTTCTCTGAGGGCTTTCACCGCGCCGTGGACAGGCGCGAGACGATTGCCTTCGAGGAGTTCTATCCCGAGCCCCTCAACATGTGGTTCGAGTGTCACTGCTACCCTTCCGAAGAGGGCCTGTCGGTCTACTTCCACGACATCTCCGAACGGCGCGAGGTCGAAGTCCGCCGCGAGCAAGTTTTGGCCGCCGAGCAGGCAGCCCGTACCGAGGGCGAACGGGTCGCAAGGGCCAAGGATGAATTCCTCGCGTCGCTCAGTCACGAACTGCGCACGCCGCTGGCCGCCATCGTGGGCTGGGCCAACGTACTGCAGCGGCCCGGCTACGACGCCGAGACGCTGCGCCGTGGCATCGACGCCATTGCGCGCAACGCGGGGGCGCAGTCGCAGCTGATTGACGACCTTCTCGACATGAGTCGCATCGTCTCGGGCAAGCTGCGGATGAATGTCGAGCGGTTGGACCTGAACATGATCGCGTCTGCGGCGGCGGACACCGCACGGCCGGCCGGGCAAACCAAGGGCGTGAGGATCGACGTGCAGCTCGCAGGTGGGTCACCGATCGAAATCATGGGCGACACTCTGCGGCTGCAGCAGATCGCGTCGAACCTGGTGACCAACGCCTTGAAGTTCACGCCCGCCGGGGGTGTCGTGACGATTTCGACCGCCGTGAGCGAAGCGCACGTCGAGTTCGCAGTCATCGACACCGGCCAGGGCATCGCCGCCGACTTTCTGCCGCACATCTTTGATCGCTTCAGCCAGGCCGACGGTTCCGACGCGCGTGTGCATGGAGGCCTGGGTCTGGGTCTGTCGATCGTCAAGAACCTGGTCGAGCTTCATGCCGGCACGGTGAGCGCGAGCAGCGCCGGTGAAGGGCGAGGTGCCTCTTTTGTCGTCAAGTTTCCCAATCCCGCGGGGGCGGCTGCGCTCGCCGTGGATGTGCAGGCCGTGCCCGCCGCTGAATCCGCCGACGGATTCAGTGTGTCGGGCGCCCAGATGCCGGACGGGCAGATTGACCTGCAAGGCGTGTCGGTGCTGCTGGTGGACGATCACCCGGACATGCTGGAAGGCGAGCGCCGGCTGCTTTGCGATTGCGGCGCCCTCGTGACAACGGCGAGTTCAGCCGAGAAGGCGCTGCAATACTTGCGCACCGTGCATTTCGATGTGTTGCTCAGTGACCTGGGCATGCCGGGCATGGACGGTTACGGGTTGATTGACCATGTTCGCTCCACGCTCGGTCTGAGCGCCACACAGTTGCCGGCGGCAGCCGTCACGGCCTACGTGCGGGCCGAGGATCGAAAGCGTGCCCTGCGCGCGGGTTACCAGGCCTGCATCCAAAAGCCGCTGTCCCCAACGGCGTTGGCGCGCGCCGTACTCGAGCTGGCGCGGGGCGTGGGTGCTGCCGGTACTCGAGTCAGTCAGGCAGGTTCGGCTCAGAGCCCGGCTCCTCTGCCTGGCGCACCCCGTGCGCGCCTGCGCGCACTGTTCGTCGAAGACAACGCCGACTTGCGGGATCAGATCGGCTGGATGCTGGAAGAGGAAGGCCTCGACTTGGTGACATGTGCCAGCGGCGAGGCGGCTGAGATCGAATTCCGCAAGGGCGGCTTCGACGTCGTGGTGACCGATGTCAGCTTGCCGAAAATGACGGGTGTGGAGTTTGCCCGCCGCGTGCTGGAGCAGTCGCCGCAAACCTGGGTTGTCTTTTCAACGGGTTATCCGCTGGGAGACAAGCTCTCCGAGCTCGGGCCCTGCGTCCGGGCGCTACTCAAGCCCTTCGAGGCGGACGAGCTGCATCGATTGATGGACGAAGTTCGAGCGGACCTCTTTGGGAGTCACTCGATCGTCGGCTCAGATCTTCCGGCAACAGGCAAGTAACTTGCTGCTCGCTGCGACGGGCTCACACCGCCACCGCTGCCTTGATCGCCGGATGCGGCTCGTAGCCCTCGACTGAGAAGTCCTCGTACCCGTAGTCGAAGATCGTCGCCGGCCGGCGCTTGATCACGAGCGTCGGGTACGGCCGCGGTTCGCGCGCCAATTGGGTTTTCACCTGCGCGTGGTGGTTGCTGTAGATGTGGCAGTCGCCGCCGGTCCAGATGAAGTCGCCGACGTCCAGATCGCATTGCTGCGCCAGCATGTGCGTCAAGAGCGCGTAGCTGGCGATGTTGAACGGCACACCGAGGAAGATGTCGGCGCTGCGCTGGTAGAGCTGGCAGCTCAGTTTCGCCGCCTGTCCTGAGCCTGTCGAAGGAGCGACGTAGAACTGGAAGAACGCGTGACAGGGCATCAAGGCCATCTTCGGCAACTCGGCCACGTTCCAGGCGCTGACGATGATGCGGCGCGAATCGGGGTTGGTCTTGAGTTGCTTGACGACCTCGGCGATCTGGTCGACGGGTCCATTTGGTGTGGGCCAGGAGCGCCATTGCACGCCGTAGACCGGCCCGAGGTCGCCATTGGGTAGGGCCCAGTCGTTCCAGATCGTCACGCCGCGGTCCTGCAGCCACTTGGCATTGCTGTCGCCGCGCAGGAACCACAGCAGTTCGAGGATGATCGACTTCAGGTGTACCTTCTTGGTGGTGACCAGCGGAAAGCCTTCGGCGAGGGGAAAGCGCAGTTGGTGGCCGAACACGCTGCGGGTGCCGGTGCCGGTGCGGTCGGCCTTGTCCACGCCATGCTCGAACACATGGCGCATGAAGTCTTCGTACTGCGAGCGGGCGGGGCGCGCTTTGGGGTCGGGCGGCAATTCAATAGGCTCCGAACAGGGTGTCGAGGGCTTCCTGGATCACGGCGCGCGTTTCCCGCAGATTGGCCACGGTCTTGCGCAACTCGGCCAGCGGCACCGCGCCCATCGCAGCCGTGTCGAGCACGACGTTGTCGGCGCCGATGATGAAGGCCGGGTTCAGGTTGCGCGCACGCGGGCCGAACACCGATTCGCGCCGCAGCGGCACGACGATGCGCGTGTTCAGCGCGTCGATGTGGTCGTTCTGCACGTCGAGCAGGTAGGGCGTGTGCTTGCGCTCGACCGCTTGCGGGTTCGCATAGACGTCGAAGCGGGCCATGACGAGGAGTCGCTCAACGGCTTTTCATGAACGTGCGGTACTTGGCCAGCGGCAGCCCCTCGCGCTCGATGCGCGCGTTGTAGGCCGCGATCGCGTCCTTGTTCTCGTCGTTCCAGCGCTCCCAGTAGCGCTTGCGCACCTCGGCGGTGAGCAATACGTCGACGGTCTGGGAGACGTTCATGCCGAGCTCGCGCGCGGCGTCGAGCACCTTCGCGTTCAGGCTCAGGTTGGTGGCGCGCTTGGGGGCGTCGTCGAATCGCAGCATGGTGA
>JANMSR010000485.1:0-3692 GCA_031389565.1 Burkholderiales bacterium | reverse complement strand
GCCGCCAACGTGCAGGCTTTCGAGCCGACGATGGGCGCCGAGGACTTCAGCTACTTCCTGCAGCACAAGCCCGGCTGCTACTTCCTGATCGGCAACGGCGACGGCAGCCACCGCGTCGGCGGCCACGGCATGGGCCCCTGCATGCTGCACAACCCGAGCTACGACTTCAACGACGACCTGATCCCGCTCGGCGCGACGCTGTGGGTGCGGCTGGCCGAAGCCTGGCTGGCGCAAGCGCCGCGTTGACCATGAAGGACGCCAGCGACTGCTTTGCGCAGCGCTACGCCCAGGCGCGCGGCAAGTTCCTCGCCGCGGCCGAAGCCGCGGGGTTGGACATCGCGAGCCACGCCCACCCGATGCTCGGCCGCGACGGCGAGGCGCTGGCGATGGACGTGGTGCGCGTGGGCCCGAGCGACGCGCCGTCGCTGCTGCTCATCACCAGCGGCTGCCACGGTGCGGAGGGATTTTGCGGCTCGGGCGTGCAGGTCGCGCTGCTGCGCGACGCGGCCTGGCACGCCTTGGTGCGCGAGCGCGGCATTGCGGTGCTGTACGTGCACGCACTCAACCCCTATGGATTCTCCTGGTTGCGCCGCGTGACCCAGGAAGGGGTCGACCTGAATCGCAACTTCCAGGACTTCTCGCAGCCGCTGCCGATCAACGCGGCCTACGATGAGCTGGCCCACCTGCTGGTGCCCGAACACTGGCCACCATCGACCGCGGTGCAGGCGGCGCTCCAGCGCTACATCGCCGAGCACGGCTTGGACGCAACTCGCGCCGCCATCACCGGTGGCCAGTACAAGTACCCGCTGGGCCTGTTCTACGGCGGCGTCAACCCGACCTGGAGCAATGTGACGCTGCGCCATGTGCTGCAAGAGCATGGCCAACGCTGCCGGCGCCTGGCCTGGATCGACGTGCACACGGGCCTCGGGCCCAGCGGCCACGGCGAGCGCATCTTTGCCTGCCGCGACGACGCCGCCGCGCTGGCCCGCGCGCGGGCCTGGTGGGGCCCTGAGGTGACCTCGATCTACGACGGCAGCTCGACCTCGGCCCTGCTGACCGGTCTGATGTGGCGGGCCGCCGACCAGGAATGCGCGCAGGCCGAGTACACCGGCATCGCGCTCGAATACGGCACCCTGCCGGTGATGGAAGTCATCGACGCCCTGCGCGGTGACCATTGGCTCGAATGCCACCCCGAGGTCGAAGCGGCGCAGGGCGCGGCAATCAAGCAGCGGCTGCGCGACGCGTTCTACACCGACACCGCTGACTGGAAGCGGCGCGTGGTCGAGCAGGCGATCGAGGCTGCCGACCAGGCCGTGCGCGGATTGAGCGGCTGATCACAGCCAGCCGTCGCGGCGCAGTTCGGCTTCGCACTGCGCTGCGCTTTCGAAACGCAGCGCCTGCCAGCCCTGCGTGCGTGCGGCCTCGATGTTGGCCGCGTGATCGTCGATGAACAAGGTCTGTTCGAGGTCGAGCGCGAGTGCTTCCCGGGCATGTTCGAACATCGCGCGCTCGGGCTTCATCAGGCCGACGCGGCCCGAGAACACGCCGGCCTCGAACCAGCCGAAGCAGGCATGCCGGGCTTCGAGGTGATCGGCATAGGCCGCCGGCATGTTCGACAGCAGCGTCAGCCGGTGGCCGGCCGCGCGCACGCGCTCGAGCAGGGCCACGCTCGCCGGCATCGGCTGCAGGTGCTGCGGGATCGCGGCGATCAGCGTCGACAAGGCCTGCACCGGGTAGCCAGTGCGCGCGGCGATACGTTCGGCGAGCGCATCGGGCTCGACCTGTCCGCGGTCGAACTGGGCCCAGTCGGCGTCGGGCGTGTGGCTTTGGAAGACGCCGGCCGCCACCGCACCCGCGCTGGCTTCGTCGTGCGCCAGCGCCGGCAGCAGCTTGCGTACCAACGGCAACGGCTGCCATTGCACCACCACGCCGCCGATGTCAAACACGAGGGTGCGGCGGTTCATGCCCGCAGCCTCGACAGCAGCGACGCGGTGGAACCGTCCAGCCCGCCGGTCTCGCCCGACGCGAGCCGCGGCAGCAACTGGTTGGCCAGGGTCTTGCCGAGCTCCACGCCCCATTGGTCGAAACTGTTGATGCCCCACAGCGCACCGCTGGTGAACACGCGGTGCTCGTACAGCGCGATCAAGGCGCCGAGCGAGCGCGGCGTCAACGCATCGAGCACGAGGGTGGTGCTCGGCCGGTTGCCGGGGAAGGTGCGGTGCGCGGCCAGCGTGCGTGCAGCGAGCGTCTTGCTGGCGGTGGGCGCGGCTTCGGCCAGGGCGTCGCCCTCGGTCTTGCCGAGCATCAGCGCCTGGCTCTGCGCCAGGCAGTTGGCCAGCAGCTTGCGGTGCTGATCTGCGAGCGCGTGCGCCGGCGTCTTGACGGCGATGAACTCGACCGGAATCACATCGCTGCCCTGGTGCAGCATCTGGAAGTACGCGTGCTGGCCGTTGGTGCCCGCCTCACCCCAGACCACCGGGCTGGTGGCCATCGGCAGCAGCGCGCCGGCCATGTCCACGCGCTTGCCATTGCTCTCCATCTCGAGCTGCTGCAAGTACGCCGGCAGCCGTGCCAGGCCCTGATGGTAGGGTGCCACCGAGCGACTGGTGAAGCCGTGGAAGTTGCGGTACCAGACGTCGAGCAGGCCGAGCAGCGCCGGCAGGTTGCGCTCGAGCGGCGCGCTCGCGAAGTGCCGGTCCATCGCGTGCGCGCCGGCCAGCAAGGCGCGGAAGTGCTCGGCGCCGATGGCCAGCGCGATCGGCAACCCGATCGCGCTCCACAGCGAGTAGCGGCCACCGACCCAGTCCCACAAGCCGAAGGTGGTGCTGATGCCGAAGCGCGCCGCCGCCTCGCCGTTGGTGGTGGTGGCGACGAAGTGGCGGGCGACATCGGTGCCGCCGTGGGCGATGAACCAGTCGCGCGCGGCCTGCGCGTTGGCCATCGTCTCCTGGGTCGTGAAGGTCTTCGAGGCGACGATGAACAGCGTGTGGGCGGGTTGCAGCCGGCGCAGCACCTGCGTGATGTCGTGGCCATCGACGTTGCTGACGAAATGCAGCGCCAGCTCGCGGTGGCCGTAGGCGTCGAGCGCGCGGACCACCATCTGCGGCCCGAGGTCGCTGCCGCCGATGCCGATGTTGACGACATCGCGGATGCCGCTGGCGGCGGTGTCGCGCACACTCTGGGCATAGGCCAGCATGGCATCGAGCACAGCGTGCACGTCGTCACTGAACCGGCCCTCGCCGCGCGGCGCGCGCAGTGCGGTGTGCAGCACGGCGCGGCCTTCGGTGGCGTTGATCGGCTCGCCGTCGAACATCGCGTCGCGGCGCGCTTGGAGGCCGCATTCGCGCGCCAGGTCGAGCAGGAACTTCAGGGTTGCCGTGTCGAGCCGGTTCTTCGACAGGTCGGCGTAGACCTCGGGCGCTTCGAACGACAGCGCCGCGGCGCGACCGGCATCGCGGGCAAAGGCCAGGCGCAGATCGAAGTCGCGGCCATGGGCCTCGTAGTGGCCTTGCAGCGCCGCCCACGCGGCCGTCTGGTCGCAGCGCAAGGGGTTCACTTCAGGTCCTCGATGAGCTTGTCGAGCCTGGCCGTGTCGGCCGCGAACGCGCGTATGCCTTCGGCCAGCTTGTCGCTCGCCATCGCGTCTTCGTTGAGCGCGTAGCGGAACGCCGTTTCGTTGAACGTGACCGCGT
>JANMSR010000249.1:0-1747 GCA_031389565.1 Burkholderiales bacterium | reverse complement strand
TCTGGTCGTCGTTGAGCAGCATGTCGGGTGGGTGTCCGGTGCGAGACGGCGGCGGCTTGAAGCTTGAAGCTCGAAGCTCGATGAGCCATCCCGCAGTGTATTGAATGAACAATCATTCAGTCAACGAAGAACGAACCCTGCGGGATGGCTCATCGAGCTTCGAGCTTCAAGCTTCGAGCCGCCGCCGTCTCGCACCTGACACCCACCCGACATGCTGCTCAACGACGACCAGAAGATGATCCGCGAATCGGCGCGCCGCTTTGCGCAGGCCCGACTCGCGCCGAATGCCGCGGCCTGGGACCGCGATGCGCATTTCCCGGCCGAGGCCATCGCCGAAATGGGGCGCCTGGGTCTGATGGGCGTGACCGTGGCCACTGAGTGGGACGGCGCCGGCGCCGACCATGTCTGCCTGGCGCTGGCGCTGGAGGAAATCGCCGCTGGCGACGCCGGAGTGGCCACCGTGATGAGCGGCCACAACAGCGTGGGCTGCAACCCGATCCTGCAGTTCGGCTCGGACGAACAGAAACAGCGCTATCTCAAACCCATGGCGCGCGGTGAGATGTTGTCCGCGTTCCTGCTCACCGAAGCGCAGGGCGGTTCGGACGCATCACGACTGCTGACCTCGTCACGGCGCACCGACACCGGCTATGTGCTCAACGGCACCAAGCAGTTCGTCACCAGCGGTGCCAACGCGCGCCTGGCGCTGGTTTTCGCGACCACCTTGCCTGCGGCCGGGTCCAGGGGCATCAGCGCCTTCCTGGTGCCCACCGACTCGCCCGGCTACATCGTCGTGCGCAAGGAGGACAAGCTGGGCCAGCGCAGCTCAGACACCTGCCAGATCGCACTCGAGGACGTGGTCGTGCCGGAGTCGATGCGCCTGGGCGCCGAAGGCCAGGGCTACCGCATCGCGCTGGCCAACCTGGAGGGCGGGCGAATCGGTATCGCCGCACTCGCCGTCGGCGTCGGCCGTGCCGCGCTGGAAGCCGCGGTGGCCTATGCGCGCCAGCGCATCACCTTCGGCAAGCCGATCATCGAGCACCAGGCGGTGCAGTTCCGCCTCGCGCGCTCGGCCGCTGCGCTGGAGGCCGCGCGCCAACTGGTGTGGCATGCGGCCGTGCTGCGCGACGCCGGCCTGCCCTGCATCAGCCAAGCCAGCATGGCCAAGCTGGTGGCCTCGGAAACTGCCGAGCAGGTCTGCTCGGATGCGCTGCAAACGCTGGGCGGCTACGGCTACCTGAAGGATTTCGCGGTCGAGCGGCACTACCGCGATGCCCGCGTGACCAAGATCTACGAGGGCACCAACGATATCCAGTGCCTGGTCATTGCCCGCCACTTGCCATGAGCTTGACCACGGGTCGCCGCGCCGGCGATCGCGCCCCCAATGACGTCCAAGCCCGTGTCTCGGACCCGCAGCTGGTCGAGCGGCGGCGCGGCCAGATCGTGCAGGCCGCGGTCAAGCTGTTTTCGGCGCAGGGCTACCACAACACCACCGTGGCACAGATTGCGCGCGAGGCCGGCATCAGCACCGGGCTGGTGTACCAGTATTTCCGCGAGAAAGACGACCTGTTGCTGCTGAGCCTGAAGCTGGTGCTCGACACCTACGAGTGCGAGATCCCGCCCCGGCTGGCCGGTGTCGAGCATCCGGTGCCGCGGCTGTGCACCGCGCTGCGCGGCTATTGCGAGATCGTCGACCAACTGCGTGAGGCCACGGTGCTGGCCTACCGCTCGACCAAATCGCTGCGCGCCG
>JANMSR010000225.1:0-1982 GCA_031389565.1 Burkholderiales bacterium | reverse complement strand
GGTGCAGCGTTCGCCGGGCTCGCCCTGGCCACCGGGCTGGCCAGCGCTGCCGCCGCCCTGCTTGCCGGGCCGGCGTATCGCAGCGAGCTGCTGTCGCTGAGCGCCGCCTTCCAAGTGCTTCGATGGGCGACGCTGAGTGCCGTCGCCGGCGCCGTCGTGGCCTTGCTGGCCTGGGGCCTGCTCACACTGGCCAGCGCCCAGCGTGGCCGCTCGATGGCCGCTGCGGCGCTCGCGCTCAATGCCCTCGTCGCCGGCCCGCCGCTCTACCTGTACCAGCAAGCCCAAAGCCTGCCGAGCATCCACGACATCAGCACCGACACCGATGACCCGCCGCGCTTCGTCGCCGTGCTGCCGCTGCGACTGGGCGCGCGCAACCCGGTCGACTACCGGGCCGACACCGCCGCGCAGCAGAAACTCGGCTACCCCGACATCGCCCCACTCCGGCTCGATGCGCCGCCGGCACTGGCCTTCGAGCGCGCCGAACGCGCGGCGCGGGCGATGGGTTGGCAGATTGTGGCTGTGGCGCCCGACGCGCTGCGCATCGAGGCCACCGACACCACGCTGTTCTTCGGCTTCAAAGACGACATCGTGATCCGCATCCGGCCGCACGCCCAGGGCAGCATCGTCGATGTGCGCTCGCTGTCGCGCATCGGCGGCAGCGACATCGGCGCCAACGCCAAGCGCATCCGCAGCTTCCTGAGCAAGCTGGCCAGGGCCTGACCGGCGCTGCGCTGCCCTGCCCTGACCGTCATGCGCGCAGGCCCACGCAGCCGCCGACATCATCACCACGTCTATGTCGTCGAACTGTCCGACCGGGTGTGGAACGAGCCGGCCTTTCGCAGGGCCAACCCCGAGTACCGGCTCGGCAAACCCTTCATCTATGTCGGCATGACCGGCCTGGACCCCGATCTGCGCCTGGACCGTCACAAGGCCGGCATCCAGGCCAACCGCTTTGTCTTCGAGTACGGCCTGCGCCTGCTGCCGATGCTGTACGAGGTCTACAACCCGATGCCCTACGAGGCCGCGCGGGAGATGGAGGTCGAACTGGCGATCGGGTTGCGAGAGGAGGGGTATGGGGTTTGGCAGGCGTGAGGGTTGTTCAAGCTGCCCCGCCTGCGCCTGTCTGACCTACGGACAGACTGATGGAGGTCTGCCCCTTGCGGACTCGGCCCTCATCTCGACCTGCCCGGGCCACGCCCTCTCCAACTCGCAGATGAGTTCGTCGACCTGCGTCAGGAATTCCTCGCGGCTGGTATGCGGGCTGTGCGTGATCAGCTCCGACGAATGCGCAGCCAATCGCTGGTCACCCGCCATGCGGGCCCAGCGCCTGACTTCGCAATAGGCAAGCAATGCCAGCCGGCCCAGGTCGCCGCGCTTGCGCGCGTGCCGAAGGTCGCCGAGGAGATCATCGAGTCCGAGCTGCAATTGCATAGGTGACGTGCTCATGTCGCACTCTTGCAGGCTCAGCCGCGCTTGGCCTTGCCGGCGGCCTTGACTGCCGAGCGCGACACCGCGGCGAAATTGGCTTCGGCGGTTTCGGTAGCCTGGCGGCCGGCTTTTTGCAGAGCGTCGAACGCGTTGTTCGCGGTCGCGATCGCCGACTTGAACAGGTCGCTGCCGTAGCTCGTGCCTTCGGGCGCGTTCTTGCCGGCCGCCTCGAGCGCAGCGACGAAAGAACCTTGCGCCGCGGCGGTCTGCTCGGCGATGAGCTTCTCGACGTCGGCCTTGATGCCCGCGACGATGCCGTAAACCTGCTGGCCATAGGCGCTGGCCTTCTCGGCTGCGGGTTGCAACAGACCCGCTTGCAGCGCGAACAGCGCTTGCGGGTCTTGCGCCGACAGTGCGGCCCGCCCGGTTTGGGTGGCTTCGCCGAGACTGGCCTTGACGAACTGCAAGTTGACTGCAGTGACTTGCTCGACGCCATCGAATGCCTTGGCGGTCAGGCCCATCAGGGCCTCGAAGTTGGCCTTGTTCGTGGGGGC
>JANMSR010000186.1:0-4393 GCA_031389565.1 Burkholderiales bacterium | reverse complement strand
CGCACGAACATGCGGCCGCGGTCGTCGAGCTTGCCCAGCGCGTAGGTCACGATCTCGCCGTTGTCCTGGCTGATCAGCACGCCGTTCTTGCGCCCGGCGATGTCGCCCTTGAAGGCCTCGTAGCCGTCGAAGATGTTGCTGATGAGCCCGGTGCCGCGCGTGAGGTTCATGAACTCGTTGGAGAATCCGATCAGCCCGCGCGCCGGGATGCGGTACTCCAGGCGCACCCGGCCCCTGCCGTCGGACTCCATGTTCACGAGTTCCGCCTTGCGCTCGCCCAGGGCCTGCATCACGGCGCCCTGGTGGCTGTCTTCGACGTCGGCGGCGACCAGTTCGATCGGCTCATGGCGTTCGCCGTTGACCTCGTGAAAGACCACCCGCGGCTTGCTCACCGCCAGCTCGAAGCCCTCGCGGCGCATGGTCTCGAGCAGGATCGTCAGGTGCAGCTCGCCGCGGCCCGAGACCTCGTAGATGCCGTCTTCGTCGGTGTCTTTGTAGCGCAGCGCGACATTGCTCTGCAGCTCGCGTTCCAACCGGTCGCGCAGTTGGCGGCTGGTGACGAACTTGCCTTCGCGGCCGGCCAGCGGCGAGTTGTTGACGCAGAAGTTCATCGTCAGCGTCGGCTCGTCGATGGTCAGCATCGGCAGCGGCAGCGGGTTCTCGATGTCGGTCAGCGTGACCCCGATGCCGATGCCCTCGATGCCATTGATCAGCACGATGTCGCCGGGGCCGGCGCTGTCGGCCGGCTTGCGCTCCAGACCTTCGAACTTCAGCACCTGGTTGACGCGCGCCCTGATCGGCGTGCTGTCCGGGCCGCTATACAACGCGACGTCCTGCATCGGCTTCAAGGTGCCCTGGTTGACGCGGCCGATGCCGATGCGCCCGACGTAGGTTGAGTAGTCGAGCGAGCAGATCTGCAGTTGCAACGGCGCGTCGGGCGAGCCTTCGTGCGCCGGCACGTGTTGCAGCATGGCATCGAACATCGGCGCCAGGTCGGTGCCGACCACGCCCTGCTCTAGCGTGGCCCAGCCGTTCAGGCCGGAGGCGAAGATGACCGGGAAGTCGAGCTGCGCTTCGGTGGCGTGCAGCTTGTCGAACAAATCGAAGGTGGCGTTGATGACGTAATCGGGCCGCGCGCCGGGGCGGTCGACCTTGTTGACGACGACGATGGGTTTGAGGCCCAGGGCCAGCGCCTTCCTGGTGACGAACCGGGTTTGCGGCATCGGGCCTTCGACCGCATCGACCAGCAGCAGTACGCTGTCGACCATCGACAGCACGCGCTCGACTTCGCCGCCGAAGTCGGCGTGGCCGGGCGTGTCGACGATGTTGATGTGGGTGCCCTTCCACTCGATGGCGCAGTTCTTGGCCAGGATCGTGATACCGCGCTCGCGCTCGAGGTCGCTGCTGTCCATCACGCGCTCGGCCACTTTCTCGTTTTCGCGGAAGGTGCCGCTCTGGCGCAGCAACTGGTCGACCAGGGTGGTCTTGCCGTGGTCGACGTGGGCGATGATGGCGATGTTGCGAATGGGTCGGATCATGGTGCGTGCTTTCAGGAATCGAGCAGGCCCTGCAGCTCGGCGGGGCTCAAAAGGCGGTCCGGGATCAGTTCACCGGCACAGATGTGGGCAGCGCCCAGCAGCGCCTTGGGTTCGGGGCCGTAGACGCGAACGCGCGCGTTGTCGGGTGCGTCGATGCGGCGGCGCAGGCCCGTGAGGAAGCGGCCGGCTTCGTCGGCCGCCAGGCGCAATGAGGTCCAGTCGGCCAACAGCACATCGGGCGGCAGCAGCTTGGCGTCGCGTCCGGCTTCGTCCAGCGCGGCCAGTTCGTCGAGCGTGATCGCGTGGTCGATGGACAGCGGGCCGCTGCCGGTGCGCCGCAGCGCAGCGAGGTGCGCGCCGCAGCCGAGCGCCTCGCCGACTTCTTCGGCCAACGTGCGGATGTAGGTGCCCTTGCTGCAAACGACATCGATCACCAGCCGCGCAGCCTGCCAGTCCAGGATGTCGATGCGGTGAATGACAATGCGGCGCGTGGCGCGCTCGACTTCGATGCCCTGACGCGCGTACTCGTAGAGCGCGCGGCCTTCGTGCTTCAAGGCTGAGTGCATCGGCGGGCGCTGTAGGGTCGGGCCGCAGAAGCGCAGGCAGGCCGCGTCGATGTCGGCGCGCGTGAGGTCCACCGGGCGCTGGCTCACCGGCGAGCCTTCGAGGTCGCCGGTGGTCGTGGTCTGGCCCAGTGTCAAGGTCGCGGTGTAGCGCTTGTCGGCGTCGAGGCTGGTTTGCGAAAACTTGGTCGCGGCACCGAAGCACAGCGGCAGCAGCCCGGAGGCCAGCGGGTCGAGTGTGCCGGTGTGGCCCGCCTTTTCGGCACGCAACATCCGCTTGGCCTTTTGCAGCGCATCGTTGCTCGACAGGCCGAGCGGCTTGTCGAGCAGCAGCACCCCGTGTACGGCACGGCGACTGACAGCCCCCCGTGGGCCGGGTACGGGCTCGCGCTCTACCGTGCTCATTCGTCCAAGACCCTGGTGGCATTGGCGCGCTGAATCAGCGCCGACAACTCCGCCGCGTGTTCGATGGTGCGGTCGAACTGGAAGTGCAAGGTCGGCACGGTGTGGATCTGCAACCGCTTGAACAAGCCGTTGCGCACGAAGCCCGCGGCCTCGTTCAGAGCGGTCTCACACTCGGCCGTGTCGCCCACCAGCAGCGAAAAGCGCACGGTGGCATGCGCGTAATCGGGCGTCACGTCGACGCCGGTGATCGTGACCATGCCGATGCGCGGGTCCTTCAACTCGCGCACCAGGCCGGCCACATCGCGCTGGATCTGGTCGGCAACGCGGAAGCTGCGGTTCGGGATGGCTTTTTTGTGGCGTGACATGACGGGTCTGCAGAAAGAACAAACCCCGCCGACTTTGCAGTGGGCGGGGTTGGCTCGGGTGAGACGAACTCCGCACTACAAGGTGCGAGCGACTTCCTTGACTTCGAAGAACTCGAGCTGATCGCCGGCGACGATGTCGTTGTAGTTCTTCAGCTTGATACCGCATTCGAAGCCTTCCTTGACGTCGCGCACGTCGTCCTTCAGGCGCTTGAGCGACTCGACTTCGCCGGTGTAGACCACCACGTTGTCGCGCAGCAGGCGGAAGCGCGCGTTGCGCGTGACCTGGCCGGCGGTGATCATGCTGCCCGCCACGGTGCCGATCTTGCTGGCGACGAACACGGTGCGGATCTCGGCCGTGCCGATGATCTCTTCCTTCTGCTCGGGTACCAGCATGCCGGTCATGGCCGCCTTCATCTCGTCGACCGCGTCGTAGATGATGTTGTAGTAGCGGATGTCGACGCCGTTGCCCTCGGCGAGCTTGCGCGCATTGGCGTCCGCTCGCACGTTGAAGCCGATGATCACCGCCTTGGAGGCGATGGCCAGGTTGATGTCGCTCTCGCTGATGCCGCCGACCGCGGCGTGCACGATCTGCACCTTGACCTCGTTGGTCGACAGCTTGACCAGCGACTGCGCCAGTGCTTCCTGCGAACCCTGCACATCGGCCTTGATGATCAGCGACAGCGTCTGCGCCGAAGCTTGGCCCATGTTCTCGAACACGTTCTCGAGCTTGACGGCCTGCTGCTTGGCCAGCTTGACGTCGCGGTACTTGCCCTGGCGGAAGGTGGCGATCTCGCGTGCACGGCGTTCGTCGGACAGGACCATGAATTCGTCGCCGGCTTGCGGCACTTCGGTCAGGCCCTGGATTTCCACGGGGATCGACGGGCCGGCTTCGGTGATCGTCTTGCCGTCTTCGTCGAGCATGGCGCGCACGCGGCCGTAGCTCGAGCCGGCGAGCACGACGTCGCCGCGCTTCAATGTGCCCGACTGGATCAGCACGGTGGCCACGGGGCCGCGGCCCTTGTCGAGCTGAGCTTCGATGACCAGGCCCTTGGCCATGGCCTGGCGCGGAGCATTCAGCTCAAGCACCTCGGCCTGCAGCAGCACCTGCTCGAGCAGGGTGTCGATGCCCTGGCCGGTCTTGGCTGACACCGGCACGAACGGCGAGTCGCCGCCGAAGTCTTCCGGCACCACCTGCTCGGCCACCAGTTCGCTCTTCAGGCGCTCGATGTTGGCGTCGGGCTTGTCGATCTTGTTCATCGCCACGACGATCGGCACCCCCGCCGCCTTGGCGTGGTGGATGGCTTCCTTGGTCTGCGGCATCACGCCATCGTCGGCCGCCACCACCAGGATCACGATGTCGGTGGCCTTGGCACCGCGCGCACGCATCGCGGTGAACGCGGCGTGGCCCGGGGTGTCGAGGAAGGTGATCATGCCGCGCGGCGTCTCGACGTGATAGGCGCCGATGTGCTGGGTGATGCCGCCGGCTTCGCCCGCTGCCACACGCTTGCTGCGGATGTAGTCG
>JANMSR010000119.1:0-4093 GCA_031389565.1 Burkholderiales bacterium | reverse complement strand
GCTTCTGTCTACAACCGGATCTGCTGGAGCAACTCGAACGCGCGCTGTTGCTTGGCGTTGGGCGTGGTGAGGACCTCGAAGGTCTGTGCGTCGGGGCCGGCGTTGGGCGTGCGGCAGGTGTTGCGCACGATGGTGGCGAGTTCGGCCATCAGGGTGGCGAAGCTGTGCACCGGGGTGCCGTCGTCCAGCGTATGGCGGGCCACCTTGGCCAGCGCCGCCTTGGAGCGCCTGGCCGGCGCCACGGGGTCACGCGTGGCCTTGGCCGCCTGCTCGGTGTCGGCGAACATCAGTTCGCGCCAGGCCTCGCGCATGTGCCACTCGACGTAGTAGGCCAGCACGCACAGGAAGATATGCGCTCGCACCCGATCGGCGCTGCGGTGGTGGATCGGACGCACCTTCAGGTCGATCGTCTTGAGCGAACGGAACGCCCGCTCGACGTTGGCCAGCGCTTTGTAGTTGCGCACGCAGTCGGGCGCGTCCATCTGCGCCGCCGGCACCGAGGTGCGAATGATGTAGATGCCATCCAGCGCCGCCTCGGCGGCGATGGCGCCGAGCTTGCGCGCGAAGCCGAACGTGCTGTCGGCGATCGCCAACTGGAAGTGCTTGGCCATCTTGTATTGGTTGACACCCAAGCCCACGCGCAAGCCGATCTGGTCGCGCCCGGCCAGCTTGCCGGCGTCCACCCGGGCCTTGATCTTCCCGAGACTGGCCTCGGTGGCCGCGAGCAGCTCCTCGCGCTTGTGCGTGCGCAGCTTGGCGAGTTGCGGATTGCGGCACGCCACCAGGCGCTCGCCCGGATAGTCCGGCGAACTCAGTTCGAGCAGGTTGCGCTCGTCGAACAGGTCGAGCTGCAATTGCCCCTGCTCGATGAGCGCACGGATCGACACGCTCTTGAGCGCGGTGATCCAGGCGATGGCCTCGCTCTCGCGCAACTCCTCGATGGCCTTGCTCGAGATCATGCCGCGGTCGCCCACCATCACCAGCCGCTCGACGCCGAAGTCCTGGCGCAGCCGCTGCACCTCGGGCAGCAGGGTCTGGCTGTCGGCGACGTTGCCCTCGTGCACCGACACCGCCACCGGGCAGCCACGCGCATCGGTGAGCAGGCCATAGTTGACCTGCAGCAGGCCACGGCGGCCATCGCGGCTGTAGCCGAGCTTGGCCAGCGGGCAACAGCACCCCTCGAAGTAGCTCGACGACAGGTCGTACAGCACCAGGCTGCCGGCGCTCAGGTGGCGTGCGGCGAGCTTCTTCTGGATCGTGCTCTGGCGCGCCAGCAGCCAATCCATCGCCGCGTACAGGTCGTCCTCGTTCGCGTCGGTCACGCCGAAGTCCTCGCCCAGCGTGGTGGTGTGCCACCAGCGCGTGGTGGCCAGCTTGGTGTGCGGGGCGACGATGCGCGCGGCCACCATCGCCAGCACAGAATCGCGTTCGCGGCAGGGCTTGGAAGCGAGCAGCGATGCGAGCCCCAAGCGCTGCAGCGTCAGTGCGACGGCCTGCACATGGCCATGCGAGCGCGATGCGGTGACCACAAAGGACTGCGCTACCGGCTGCAATGTCTCGCCGCGCAAGGTCGCGCGAATGGCCTCGATCTGCGCCGCCGACAGGCTCGACAGATTGGCCAGCGTGCGCTTGCCGACCTTGGAGCCCTCGCGGTAGGACTCACGCAGCAGCACGGTAGGGGGCGATCCGCGGTTCGGCACGACATGGATATGCATGCCTACATGTATAGGTCAGTCGCACCAACAAAGCAAGTACTATACATGCCTACATCTTGCAGCCGGTGACTGGGCTCAACTCGTTGATTCACAAGGGCTTATCCGCTCAAATCGGCGGAGCAGCGGTGGAACTTCGGGCTAGCGCCGAACCGGACGCGCGTCCACGGCCGGTTATCGGCTGGCCGGCGCGCCGGGCGGCAATGGCAGGGGCTTGGTCGGTGCCCGCAGCGCCGCCCGATCGCGATTGCGTTTCTCGACCGCGTTGCGGTGCGCCTCGGCCTGCGACGCGCTGCGCGCCGACGCCGCAGCACGCTTTCCCGCTTCGGCCTGGGCTTGCGAAGCAGCGGCGTCATGGGCCGCGCGTGCCGCGGCCACCGAACGGGTGGGTGTTGCGGCGGGCGCGCTGGCCGCGGGCGCGCGGCTGCGCACCGCGACGCTGGGCGGCTCGTGTGCGCGCTCGGCCTGTCGTTGCTGAATCTGCGCCGTGCGCGCGGCGGCACGCTGCTTTCTCAGCGCGTCATCGAGCACTGCGCGTTCGCCGTCCAACCCGTGCAGCCGCTCCCGCCGCTCGGCCTTGACGCGGTCGATGCAGGCGGTGACGGCGAAGTGCTGCGCGCAAGCCACCTGGGCCGCCTGAGTCTGGCGCTCGACCGCCGCCCGCTCGCGGGCGATGCGCTCGCGTTGCACGGCGGCATCGCTGGTGGCAAACGCCGGCACGGCCAAGGCGGCCAGGGCCAGCAGCCATTCAGGTGAGCGAGGTATCGACATCGCGGCGCTCCAGAGCCAGAAACTCGGCCGATTGCATCTCGTTCAACCGCGACACGGTGCGCGGGAACTCGTGGACCAGCGGCCCTTCCAGGTACAACTGTTCGGGCGGCACTTCGGCTGACATGATGAGCTTGACGCGGCGGTCGTACAGGACGTCGACGAGCCAGGTGAAACGCCGCGCTTCGCTGGCCATGCGTGGCGGCATCTGCGGCACCCCCGCCAGGACCAGGGTGTGAAAGCGGCTGGCGATCTCGAGGTAGTCGTTCTGCGAGCGCGGGCCGCCGCACAGCCATTTGAAATCGAACCAGACCACGCCGCCGGCCTTGCGCCGCGCGGTGATCTCGCGCTGTTCGATATGCAGCAAGGGGTCCTCGTCGCGCACCTCGGCGAGTTGCTCGAAGGCCTGCGTCAGCGCCGCCTCGGCCACGGCGCCGAGCGGACAGTGGTAGCGCTGCACGCGCTCCATCGTGCGGCGGCGGTAATCGGTGCCGCCGTCAACACCGATCACCTCGAGCTTGTCCTTCAACAGCGCGATCGCCGGCAGGATGCGGTCGCGGTGCAGGCCGTTCGGGTACAGCGCGTCGGGGTGGAAGTTGGACGTCGTCACGAGGCTCACGCGGTTAGCGAGCAGCGCTTCGAGCAGGCGGTGAAGGATCATCGCGTCGGTGACATCGGCGACGTGGAACTCGTCGAAGCAGATCAGGCGAAAGCGCCGCGCGATGCGGCTCCCCAACTCGTCGAGCGGGTCGGCGGTGCCCTTCAACTCCTGCAGCTCGCGGTGCACCTCGCGCATGAACTCGTGGAAGTGCAAGCGCGTCTTGCGCCTGAGCGGCACCGACTGGAAAAAGCAATCCATCAGGAAGCTCTTGCCGCGCCCGACGCCACCGTGCAGGTACACGCCACGCGGGATCGGCGGGCGGCGGATCAACTGCGTCAGCGCGTTGGCTCGGCGCGCCTTGTAATCGGCCCACTCGATCTCGCAGCGTTCGAGCGCATCGATCGCGCGCCACTGCGCCGGGTCGCTGGCGTAACCACGCTCGGCAAGGGTCTGCTCGTAGACCGCGCGGACTCCCACGACCGTCAGGCCCGCCGCCGGGCCGCCCCAAGGCGGGCCTGCTCCCCCTTGGGGGGGCGCGACGCGGCGCAGCCGTAGGGTGTGTTGACATATGAATCACACCCGCGCCGGGGCCGCCAAGGGCGCGGAGCTAGGCGCGAGCCGCAGCCAAGGCTGCCGCCGGGGCAAGGGTCGCAACGACGCGCCGCACCCTCGGCGACCCCGGCTCGAAGGCGGGGGCGGCTTCTTCTTCGGCTTCGAGAAAGGGGTTTTGCTCCAGCATCTGCTCGACTTCCTGGTGGAGTTCGAGCGTGGAGAGCTGCAGCAAGCGGATCGATTGCTGCAGCTGCGGGGTCAGCGCCAGATGCTGCGACAGGCGAACCTGCAATGACGGCTTCATGCTGTCGGCTTGCCACGGACAGATCTAGGAGCCTGTCGGGCTTTGGGTTGGGGCCGCGCCCCGGCCCGAAGGGTTGGGCCTGCAAGGGGGCGCAGGCGTCGTTGCAAATGCTCGCCGGGTAGACAACCCGGCTGCGTTTTGCGCCTAGCCTGCACC
>JANMSR010000105.1:0-2117 GCA_031389565.1 Burkholderiales bacterium | reverse complement strand
AGCGCGGTCAAGGCCGCGGCAGGCAGGCGCCACCGGCCCCACCCGCAGCCTCGCTAGCGCCGAAGAAAGAAAGCCGATCAACATCTCACGCCGCCTTCGAAATGCGCCCGCTCTGCAGCGCTTGCATGATGCGTTCGCGCGGCCCGTCGGCGACGACGCGGCCGTTGTCGATCACGATCACGCGGTCGATCAGGCTGAGCAGCGATGTCCGGTGCGTGACCAGCAGCACCGTCTTGCCTTGTGCAAAGTCCGACAGCCGCTGCGTGACATGCGCTTCGGTGGAGAAATCCATCGCGCTGCTCGGCTCGTCGAGCAGCAGCAGCGGTGCGTTGTGCAGCACCGCGCGGGCGATGCCGATGGCCTGACGCTGGCCGCCCGACAGCGACTCGCCGCGCTCGCCCACCGCCATGTCGAAGCCGCGCGGATGGCGGTTGATGAACTCGTGCAGCCCGGCGACTTCGGCCGCGGCGACGATGGCGGTGTCGTCGGCGAACGGCAGGCCGAAGGCGATGTTGTCGCGCAGCGAGCCGTGGAACAGCAGCACGTCCTGCGACACGTAGCCGATATTGCGCCGCACGTCGGCCGGGTCGAGCTGGCGCACGTCGACGCCGTCGAGCAGCACCTCGCCCGCGCTCGGTTCATACAGACCCATCACCAGGCGCTGGATGGTCGACTTGCCCGAGCCGACGCGGCCGATCAGGGCCACGCGCTCCCCCGGCGCGATGCGAAAACTCACGCCATCCAACGCCGCGTCGTCGCGGCCCGGGTAGGCGAAGCGCACATTGCGCAGCTCGATCTCGCCCTTCAATTCGCGCCGCTGGATGAACGGCGCCGCGCCGTCGGCCACGCTCGGGCGCTCGATCGGCTTGGCCATCAGCTTGTCGAGCGATTCGAGCGCAGTGCGCGCGCCCTGGTACTGCATCAGCAGGCCGACCACCTGGCCGGCCGGGGCCAGCGCGCGGCCGGCGAGCATGCTGGCCGCGATCAGCGCGCCCATCGTCAACTGGCGCTCGTTGATCAGGTACACGCCGATCACGATCACGGCCACGCTGACGCCTTGCGTCAGCCACGCGGTGCCGTACATCGCGTTCGACGACAGGGCGCGCATGCGCACATTGATGCGCGCGAGAAAGAGGTTGTTGCGTTCCCAGCGGGCCTGGATCGTGCCCTCGGCACCCTGGGTCTTGATCGTCTCCAGGCCAGTCAGGCTTTCGATCAGCGTGGCGTTGCGCTGTGCCGAGGCCTGCCAGGTGGTCTCCGACAACTGGTGCAGGCGGTGCTGCAGCACCCAGCCGATGACCACGATCAGCGCGAACACCACCACCACCGGCAGCGCCAGCCAGGGCGAGAGCCAGACCATCACCGCGACGAACAGCAGCGTGAACGGCAGGTCGATCAAGGCCGTGACCGTGCCCGAGGCAATGAAATCGCGCACCTGCTCGAAGCCGCGCAACTGACTGGCGAACGAGCCCACCGACTCGGGCCGGTGCGCGAGCTTCAAGCCCAGCACGCGTTCGAGCAGGGTGGCCGACAGCGCCACGTCGATGCGCGCACTGGCCTCGTCGACGAAGCGGCTGCGCAGCGAACGCAGCCAAAGGTCGGCGCAGAGCACGAGCACGATGCCGATGGCCAGCGCCCACAGCGTTTCGATCGCCTGGTTGGGCACCACGCGGTCGTACACGTTCATCGCGAAGATCGGAAACGCCAGCGCGAAGACGTTCACCAGGGCTGCCGCGGCGAGCACGTCGCGATAGACGAAGCGTTGTGCGCCGATCGCGCTCCAGAACCAGTGGCCGCGGCGCGTGCTGCGCACCTCGGGCGCGCGGCTGTCGAAGCGGAAATGCGGGCGCACGAACAGCGCCACGCCGGCATAGCGTGCGTCCAGGTCGGCGGGCGCCAGCGTCACCGCGCCCTGGCCGGTCTCGGGCAGAAGCACGCGGGCCTGGCCTTGTTCGTCATGCCCGAGCAGCACGCAGGCCTGGTTGCCCGCCAGCACCAGGATCGCGGGCAGCGCTGCCGCATCGATCTTCGCCAGCGGCAGGCGTTGCAGGCGCGCGGCCATGCCGGCGCGCACGGCGGCGCGCTCGGCCAGTTCGAGGTTCAGGCGGCCCTGCACC
>JANMSR010000061.1:0-16182 GCA_031389565.1 Burkholderiales bacterium | reverse complement strand
CGTGGCAAGCGGCGCAGACCGCCGCTTTCGCGGGTGCGGCCTGAGCGATTGCGTTGGTGGCGGAAAGCGCCGCGATGAGCAGCGCTGCGGCGAGCCCACCCAGCGAACACCGCGGAGCCGGCTTTGCCGGTCCGCTGGTGTGCCTTGCAGGCCGCATGGCCGCGAGACGCGGCCATTCCTCGGCCCGTCCAAGCCGACGCAGGTCGGCTTGGAGCCGCGGGCCTCGGCCCCCTCGAGGGGGAGCGGCGAAGCCGCTTCGGGGGTGGGTCACTGCAGCGCGAACACGAACACCGAGTTGCCGCGTTTGGAGTCCACCTGCGTATTGCCGCCCGCGGCCACGGCGACGTACTGCTTGCCCTTGACCGTGTACGACACCGCCGGTGCATTGACGCCGGCGCCGCACTGGAACTCCCACAGCTTCTTGCCGGTCTTGGCGTCGAAGGCGCGGAACAGGCCATTGCTCTCGCCGTTGAAGACCAGGCCGCCGGCGGTGGCCAGCACGCCGCCGATCAGCGGCTGCTCGGTGTCGAACTTCCAGGCGATCTTGCCAGTGTCGATGTTGACCGCGGCCAGACGCCCCCACTGCTTCTCGCCCGGGATGGTCTTGAACGCGCCACCCAGCCACAGCTTGCCGCCGGGGTACTTGGCGGCCTCGACGTGGTAGGTCATCGGCTGGTGCAGGTTGGCGGCGTAGGCCAGACGCAGCTTCGGGTTGACCGCCATCGGGCTCCACTCGACGCCGCCGTTGGCGCCGGGCAGCATGCGTGCGCCGGAAGCCGTGGGCAGGACCCACATGTTCTCCTGCGGCACCATCGCGTCGGAGTGGCGGATCAACTCGCCGGTGGCGCGGTCATGCACATACACATGGCCGGTCTTGCCGCCGTGGATGGCGACCTTGCGCATCTTGCCGTCACGGCCTTTGGCCTCGGTCAGGATCACCGGCGACACCGCATCGAGATCCCACACGTCATGCGCGATGTACTGGTAGTGCCACTTGTAGTTGCCGGTGTTCAGGTCGATGGCGACCATCGAGTTGGTGTACAGGTTGTCGCCCGGGCGCTCGGCGCCGTACAGGTCGGGGCTGGGGTTGCCGGCGACGTAGAACACGGTGTTGGTTTCGAGGTCGACGGCGGGCGCCATCCAGACCCCGCCGCCGAGCGTCTTGTAGAAGTCGCCGCCCTTCTCGGCCAACTGCTTCTTCTCTGCCGCGATGTCGCGCAGCATGTTGCGGCCGGTGGCGTCGTTGACCGCCCACACGCCCTCGTGGCCCTTCTCGGGGATCGAGTAATGGGTCCACAGCAGCTTGCCGTCGGCAGCGTCGAAAGCCTTGACGAAGCCGCGCACACCGTACTCGCCGCCGTTGGTGCCGATCAGGATCTTGCCGTTGACGGCCACCGGCGCCATCGTCTCGGAGTAGCCGAGCTCGGGGTCGGCGATCTGCGTGCTCCACAGCACCTTGCCGGTCTTGGCCTCGAGCGACACCAGCTTGGCGTCCAGCGTGCCCATGAACAGGCGCTCGCCCAGGATCGCCACGCCGCGGTTGTTCGGGCCGCAGCAGTAGGTCGTGACCGGGCCCTGCTTGTGCTTGTAGTGCCAGAACTCCTTGCCCGTCACCGCGTCGACGGCGTAGACATGGTTGTACGAGGTGGTCAGGTACATGATGCCGTCGACCACGATCGGCGCGGTTTCCATCGACTCGACGACTTCGGTCTGGAACACGAAGGCCGGCTTCAGCTTGGCGACGTTCTTGGTGTTGATCTGCGACGCCGGGTAGTAGCGCGTCTGCGCATAGCTCATGTTCGAGTGCAGGAAGTTCGCACTGTCGCGGTCGGCGGCGCTGAGCTTGGCCTGGGACACCGAAACGTTCTTTGGCACCGGCGAGCCGGTGGCGGCGGCGCCGCCCTGGATCTCCTGCGCTTGGCTGACGAGGGGCGCGCAGGCCAGCGTTGCGGCGGCTGCCATCAGGGTGCGCCAGGGCAGGCGCTTGGACGTTGAGACGGTCATGTTGGCTCCTTGTTGCTCTTGGAAGGCAGCGCGTCGGCGGCATGCCGGGCGCAGGGCAGCGTGGAGGTTCTTGCCGAGCGAATACTCAATGACTTAGCGTGAACGCGCGCGACAACGAGCTTAGCGAGCGCTAGACTGATTGCAAGCCCCAATACCCCCATCACCCCTGCCGGGCGAGCAGCGCACGGCAGGCATGTTTGTGGAAAGCGTCATCGTGCGCCGTGTTAACCCTTTGTTGTTGACTGCCCTGTTGTGCGGCGTGGCATTCAGTACTGCGGCGCAACACGCCAGCCACCCCAGCATGAACGCGCAGTTGTTGGTGGCCGCGCGCCAGGCCGACCTGCCCACCTTGTCGCGCGTGCTCGACAAAGGCGCGGCACCCAACGCGCGCAACCGGCTGGGCAAGACCAGCCTGTTGATCGCGGCCGAGAAGGGCAACCTGCCGATGGTCGAGCGCCTGCTCGGCGCCGGCGCCGACGTGCAGCAGGCCTCGCTCGAAGGCGTGACGCCGCTGATCGGCGCGGCCTACTTCGGCCATGCCGATGTCGTGCGCCGGTTGCTCGCCGCGGGCGCGCGCACCGAGCCGATCGATCGCATGGATCGCTCTGCCATGGTCTATGCCGCGGCGCTCGGCCATGCCGGGGTGGTGCAGGCGCTGCTGGCGCACGGCATCGCTGTCGACACGCCGTATGCGAACCGCCTGACCGCACTGATGTGGGCCGCCGGCCAGGGCCAGGCCGAGACGGTGAAGCTGCTGCTCGCGCGCGGGGCGCGTACCGACCTCACCGACGACCGCGGCTTCACGGCGGCGCGCGCGGCGCAGGACGCGGGCCATGCCGCGTTGGCGGCACTGCTGGCATCACGTTGACATCGCCCGCAGCAGCGAGTCGTTGCGACCGATGCAGCGCCCTGGGTCGGAAGCGTCAGCCTCAGTTGCCGCCCCGCGACAAGCCCAGCTTCTCGACCGCCAGCCGCTCCCTGGCGTACTGCTCGCGCAGCCAGCGGCCGTACTCGGCCGGGCCGAGGTAGTCGGGTTCCTGGTCGTACTTGGCGAGCTCGGCGATGAACTGCGGCTCGAACATGGCCTTCTTGAAGGCGTCGTGCAGCAGCGCGACGATGGCCGGCGGCAGCCCACGCGGCCCGCCCAGGCCCCAGGGCGACATCGCGACGATCGGAAATCCCTGCTCGCGCAGCGTGGGCACCTGCGGCCAGCGCTTGGAGCGCTGCGCGGAAAAAAGGGTCAGCAGCCGCAGCCGGCCGGAATCGACTGCCGGCGCGAAGCCGGTCGAGCTGACACCGGCCATCACCTGCGTGCTCTCCACCGCGATCGTCAGCTCGGCGCTGCCCTTGTAGGGCACATGGATGTAGCGCAGCCCGCGGGCGGTGAACAGCTCCTCGAGCACCATGTGCGGCGTCGTCCCGACGCCATTGGTGGCGATGCTCAACTCACCGGGCCGGGCACGGGCGAACGCGAACAGGTCTTCCAGCGTGCGCAACGCACTGCCGGCCGACACCAGCACGCCGAAGTTCACGCCCGAGATCTGGATGATCGGCGTCACGTCGCGCACCGGGTCCCACAGCACCTTCTGCGTGTGCGGCGCGCGCAGCACCGGCTGCGGGATCTGGGCGATCGTGAAGCCGTCGGGCTCGGCGTTCTGCAGGATCGGCATCACCAGCGTGCCGCCCCCGCCGCTGCGGTTTTCAACCACCACGCGCTGGCCGAGATGCTGCGTGGCCAGCTCGGCCAGCAGGCGCAGCAACACATCGGTGGCGCCGCCGGCGGCCCAGGGGACCCACAGCGTGACCACCCGGCTCAGGAACGTCGGGTTGGCCCGCGCCGCAGTGGCCGCGAGCGCGGCGGCGGCGACCAGCCAACGGCGCCGCTGGACAAGCTTGTTCATCCGCCACCCCGCTTGGTCAAGCCGCCGAAGCCGCGCTGCGGGTCGTAGCCCAGGCAGGCGAGGCCGAAGAACAGCGCCAGGCAGCCGAGCACGATCCAGGGCGCGAGGCCCGGGTCCTGGCCATAGAGGGCGAAGCGGATCCATTCCACCGCGTCGGTGAAGGGGTTGAAGCGCGCCAGTTGATAGACCCACTCGGCGCCCGATTCCTGCAGCTTCCACAGCGGGTAGAGCGCGGTGGACATAAAGTACATCGGGAAGATGACGAAGTTCATTGTGCCGGCGAAGTTTTCGAGTTGCTTGATGTGCACCGACAGCAGCAGGCCGAGCGCGCCGAGCATCATCGCACCGGCCAGCAGCGCCAACAGCGCATGCAGCGCGTGCCACGAGAAGACCGGCAACGAGGTGCCGAGCAGCAGCGCCACGATCACGAAGGCCAGCGCCTGCAGCAGCGACAACAGCGCGGTCGCACAGAGCTTGCAGAACAGCAGCCAGGCGCGCGGCAGCGGCGCGGTCAGCAGCAGCCTCATCAGGCCCATCTCGCGGTCGTAGACCATGGCCAGCGACGACTGCATGCCGTTGAACAGCAGCACCATGCCGACCAGCCCAGGCACGATGTAGACGTCGTAGGGGACATAGGTGTCGTAGGGCGGGGCGATGGCGACGCCGAAGACGTTGCGAAAACCCGCGGCGAACACCGCCAGCCACAGCAGCGGGCGCACCAGGGCCGACACCAGTCGGCCGGTCTGCTGCGAAAACTTCAACAGCTCGCGCAGCACGATGGCGCGCAGTGCCTGCAGCGCGTGCAGCGCGCCGCGATGGGCCGCGGGTTCGGCCGCCGCCGCGGGGTTCAGCGCGTTGCCTTGCATAACTTCTCCGGTGCGTCGGCGCCGAGCGTGTCCAGCACATGGCTCGGGTGCAGCACGCCGTCGACCGGCGCCTGCGCGATCACGCCCTGGCCGTCGGTCAGCAGCAGTGGCTGGCGCAACTGGCCGTCCCAGCGGCGAAAGCTCATCGGCGTGCCCTTGGAGCCGTCGATCGGTGTCTCCGCCAGCGCCTTGGCCCAGGCGGCATTCGGGCCCTTGGCCGCGGCGGTGGCGCTGCCGACCAGCGCCTTGCCCGCCATCCAGGCGGCCCAGTCGTGCGCCGTCATCGGCCGCCCCGCCGCCTTGGCGAAGCGGCGCGCGACCTGGGGCGCACCGAAGCGCTCGAACTGCGCATGCCAGGCCAGCGCCACCAGCCCCGCATCGCCGACCACCGGGCGCGGCAACACGCTGCGATAGGGCAGCATGCGCGCGAACTCGCCGTCGCTATCGACCACCCAGATGGCGTCGTAGCTTGCGCCCGCGGTCAGCAGCAGCGGGTTGGCCAGGTCGCGTTGGCGCGGGTCGGCCGACAGCTTGAACGGCCGGCTCGCCACCACCTGCAGGCCGTAGCGCTTGATCGAGGCCTGCGCGGTGGCGGCGCGCTGTGCGTCCTGCGCGCTCGGACCGACTAGCAGCAGCAGCTTGGTCCACTTGCGCGCGACGAGTGCCTGCGCGAGGGCATCGGCGCGCATGCGCTCGCTCGGCGCAAGATGGAACAGCCGCGCGCGGCAATCCTGCTCGCGCAGCCGGTCCGAGGCTTCGCCGAGATTGATCACCGGCAGCTTGACGGCATCGACGACGGCCAGGGTCCAGTCGGCCGGCAGGTCGGTCAGCAGCATCGCGGCACCGCCCTTTTCGGCCGCCTGCGCCGCCGCACGCGCGGCTTCGATCGAGGCGGCGGTCTGCTGCGTCAGCGCCACCGCGGCCTGCGCCGCGTCCAGCTCGAACTGGCCTTCGTCGAGCGCGACCCGCAGGCCGTCGCCAGCCGGCCCGCCGGGGTGGCCGAAGTAGGCGCGCTCCAGGCGCGAGCGCTCGAGTCGCGGATCGCCGGCCGGCGTGATCAACGTGGCCTTCAGCGTGGCCGCCGCCGCCGCCGTGGCGGCGACCAGAGCGCCGCAGGCCAGCAGCCTGGCGGCCATGCGCGCCGCAGGCCTCATTCGACGAGCACCAGGCCATAGGGCACGCGGCCGACCGGAATGCTCTTGATGGCCTTGGCCCCCGCCACGTCGACGACGGTGACGTCGTCGCTCAGGCCGTTGACGACCCACAGCCGCTGCTCGGCCTTGTCCAGCGTGACGTTCCAGGCGCGCTTGCCCACCAGCACGAGGTCGGTGACCTTGCGCGCCGCCACGTCGATGAAGGCGACATGGTTGGCTCTACCGAGCGCCACGAAGGCGCGCTGGCCGTCGCGCGTCATCACGATGCCCACCGGGGTGATGTCTTCGGCCCGGGCCCCCTTGAGCTGGAACTTGAGCGTGCCGGCGACGCTGTGGTCGGCGGTGCTGACGATGCTCACGCTCGCATCGAGCTCGTTGGTGACCCACAGCTCCTTGCCGTCAGCGGTGATCGCCATGCGGCGCGGGCGTTTGCCGACCTTGACGTTCTTGACCACCTTGGCGCTGGCGATGTCGATCACATGCACCAGGCTGGCGACCTCGGAGGTGACGTACAGCGTCTTGCCGTCGGCGCTGACCTTCACGCCTTCGGGCTCCTTGCCCACCTTCACGGACTTGAGCTTCTTGCCGCTGGCCACGTCGATGAAGCTGGCCTCGCCCGCGTCCTCGTTCGAGACGTAGATCGTCCTGCCGTCGGGCGAGAGGTCGAAAGCCTCGGGCTCGTCGCCGAGCGGAATGCGCCGCAGCGACTTGCCCGTCGCCGGATCGATCAGGTCGGCGGCATTCGACTCGGTGCAGGCCACCAGCAGCTTGCCGTCGGGCGTCATCTGCACATGGCGGCCGCGCTTGCAGGTCGGGATCGTGCCCTTGACGGCAAGCGTCTTGACGTCGATCAGGGTGATCGCGTCGTCCTTCTCGCTCGACACATAGGCCGTGCCCTGCGCCGCGGCGGCGCCCAGCAGCGTGGCCAGTGTGGCGGCGAACGAGAGGCGGTGGAACGGATTCACGGGTCGGTCTCCTGGGAGGGTCGTTGTCAGGCAGTGCAGGCGATGAAGCCGGCTTCAAGAGTGGGCGCGCCGAGCGCCCGGGTCACCTCGGCGGGTGTTCCGTCGGCCAGCAGCGCGCCCTGGTGCAGCACGAGCACGCGGTCGGCGCCTTGCGCCTCCTCGACCCAGTGGGTCGCCCAGAGCACACACACGCCGCGCTCGCGCACGTCGGCGCGCAGCGCGGCAAGCAGATCCAGTCGCGACTTCGGGTCCAGCCCCACCGTCGCCTCGTCCATCAGCAGCACCGACGGCCGATGCAGTGTGGCCCGTACCAGCTCGACCTTGCGGCGGTTGCCGCCCGACAACTCGCGCACCTTGCGGTCGAGCTCGCCCGCCAGGCCCAGGCGCGCGCAGCCGGCCTCGATTCGCTCGGCGGCCAGCCGGCGCGGCAGGCCGTGCAGGTCGGCCTGAAACAGCAGGTTGCGACGGATGCTGAGATCCAGGTCGAGCGACACCTGCTGAAACACGACGCCGATGTGGCGCAGCGCAGCCGCCGCCGAGCGGCCGAGCGAATGGCCCGCCACCTCGACCTCGCCTTCGTCCGCGGCAAACAACCCGGTGAGCACCTGGAAGAGCGTCGACTTGCCTGCGCCATTGGGTCCCAGCAGGGCCACGAATTGACCGGCTTGCAGACTCAGCGAGAGCGCCTGCAATGCAACCCGCGCGCCGTAGCGCTTGCTCAGGCCGGTGGTGCGCAGCATGGTGATCGGGGTCTGGGTCTCGGTCATGAAGTTGGCGAAATGGCGGGACCCCGGCAACGAAGCCGGTCGCCGGTTGCAAGCTGCCAACGCCACGGTCGGGCCGCCTGTCGCAGCGCGCGCGTCGGCCTCTGCCGAGCAATACCCGGGCCCATCGGGCCCACGTTGGCACCGCCTCGCCCCGACCGGACGTGGCAGAGCAGGCGCCGATTGTGCGGCCCGGCGCGACCGGCGGGAGTGGGTGATTCACCTCGCTGTGCTTCGGGGCGCGCACGCCTAGCGACGGCGAGCACTGTGGCTGGCAGTGAAACACTCTGTGCCGAAAGTGATTGCCACAGTTGTGGCGCATCCGCGATTCGCTCGCGGTGCTGGAGCCCCTGGGTCCGTCGACACCCGGATCGACCCTGGTGCGGCAATCCCTGCTGGCCTCGCAACGAGACGCCGAATTCAATTCGGCGGTAGCCAACAACAGGGTTTCACCTCAATGCCACCGGTGCAGGAGAAGTGTAAACACGGGGGCTTGTCGGCCGTTGCCGGACGCAGCGATTGCAGGCCCTGCAAGATGGGCTCGCAACTTGCAGATAGGACGTGCCGGCACCTTCAAGTCGCTCGGCGGTCGCCCCCTCAGCGATTCCGTGCGGGCGGGCTCTGGTGCTATCAACTAGGAGACTTCAATGCGAATTACGGGGCAATCGGAGCGGCGCCCATGGCGTCGCGTGGCGTTGGCGCTGCTCGCGGTTCCGGTGCTGGCATTTGCCAATGCCGACGTCGAGAAGAACATCGCCAATTCGAAGAACTGGGCGATGCAGGCTGGCGACATGTTCAACCAGCGCTACAGCAAGCTCAAGCAGATCAACAGGGGCAATGTCGGCAAGATGCAGGTCGCGTGGACGTTCTCCACCGGCGTGCTGCGCGGGCATGAAGGCTCGCCGCTGGTGATCGACGGCACGATGTACCTGCACTCGCCGTTCCCCAACAAGGTCTTCGCGGTCGACCTCGACACGCAGAAGATCAAGTGGAAGTACGAACCCAAGCAGGACCCGGCAGTGATTCCGCAGATGTGCTGCGACACCGTCAACCGCGGCCTGGCCTATGCCGAAGGCAAGGTCTTCCTGCAGCAGGCCGACAGCATGTTATTGGCGCTGGATGCCAAGACCGGCAAGGTTATCTGGAGCGTCAAGAACGGTGACCCGAAGCTCGGCGCCGTCAACACCAACGCGCCGCACGTCTTCAAAGACAAGGTCATCACCGGCATCAGCGGTGGCGAGTGGGGTGTGCGCGGCTTCCTGGCTGCTTACGACATCAATACCGGCAAGCAGGTCTGGAAGGGCTACAGCGTCGGCCCCGATGCCGAAATGCTGATGGACCCGGCCAAGACCATGACCTGGACCGACGGCAAGATGGCGCCGGTCGGCAAGGACTCTTCGCTGAAAACCTGGAAGGGCGACCAGTGGAAAATCGGCGGCGGCACCACCTGGGGCTGGTTCAGCTACGACAAGGCGCTGAACAACGTCTACTACGGCACCGGCAACCCGTCGACCTGGAATCCGGCGCAGCGCCCCGGCGACAACAAGTGGTCGATGACCATCTTCGCCCGTGATGTCGACACCGGGATGGCCAAGTGGGTCTACCAGATGACGCCCTTCGACGAGTGGGATTTCGACGGCGTCAATGAAATGATCCTGGCCGACATCGACGTCAAGGGCAAGCCGACCAAGGCGCTGGTGCACTTCGACCGCAATGGCTTCGGCTACACCATGGACCGCGTCACCGGTGCGCTGCTGGTGGCCGAGAAGTTCGATCCGACAGTGAACTGGGCTACGCATGTGGACATGAAGACCGGCCGGCCGCAGGTGGTGGCGAAGTACTCGACGGCGAAGGGTGGGCCTGACGTCAACACCAAGGGCATTTGCCCGGCGGCGCTCGGCAGCAAGGACCAGCAGCCGGCGTCGTACGACCCCGAGACCAAGCTGTTCTACGTGCCGACCAACCATGTCTGCATGGACTACGAGCCGTTCAAGGTCGAGTACGTCGCCGGCCAGCCGTATGTAGGCGCCACGCTGTCGATGTTCCCGGCGCTGGGCAGCCACGGCGGCATGGGCAACTTCATCACCTGGAACGCCGGCACCGGCAAGATCGTGCAGAGCAAGCCGGAGAAGTTCTCGGTCTGGAGCGGCTCGCTCAACACCGCGGGCGGCTTGTCGTGCTATGGCACGCTCGAGGGCTACATGAAGTGCGTCGATGCCAAGGACATCAAGAAGGAACTTTACAAGTTTAAGACGCCCTCGGGCATCATCGGCAACGTCTTCAGCTACGAGCACAAGGGCAAGCAATACATCGGCGTGTTCTCGGGCATCGGCGGCTGGGCCGGCATCGGCATGGCAGCGGGTCTCGAGAAGGACACCGATGGTCTGGGCGCGGTGGGTGGCTACCGGGAACTGAACCAGTACACCGAACTCGGCGGCTCGCTGACCGTGTTCGCTCTGCCCAACTGATGCGACAGCGGCCGAGCAGCCTGTCGGCCTGAACCAGGGGATGGTGCGTTAGGGCGCCATCCCTTTTCCATTTGGATGATCGAACCATGTTTCGGACAGCCCTCCTGACCTCCACCGTTCTCGTCGCGACGGCCGCCTGCGGCCAATCGCAATCGACCCCGCCCGTCGCTGCTGCGCAGGGGGCACCCGCCAAGCTGTACACGGTGGTCGAAGGCTACAAGGTCGATGCCGAGACGATGAAGGGCTTTCGCGCCTGGCGCGCCGCCGCCTGCGACCGCTGCCACGGCGCCAACCAGGAGGGCTTGGTCGGTCCGTCGCTGCTCAGCAGCATGAAAACGCTGACCAAGGAAGAGTTCGTCGTGATCGTGCGCGACGGCCGGCTGCTGAAAGGCATGCAGAGCTTCGGCACCAGCCCGCAGGTGATGGAGAACATGAACCAGCTCTACGCCTACCTGAAGGGCCGCTCCGACGGCGCCATCACGCGCGCCAAGGTCGAGCCGATGCCATGACCCGGCGCGGCGCAACACTCGCTGCCGTGCTGCTCTGCGCCGCGACGCTTTCCGCCATCGCGCAAGACCAGGCGCCGCCGCGCAAGGCGCTGCGCGTGTGCCAGGATCCGAACAACCTGCCGTTTTCCAACACCAGCGGCGAAGGCATCGAGAACCGCATCGCCGCGCTGTTCGGCAAGGCCCTGGGCCTGCCGGTCACCTACTACTCGTTCCCGCAGCGGCTGGCCTTCATTCGCAATACGCTGCGCTACAAATTGCCGGGCGCAGACTACCCCTGCGACATCGTGATGGGCGTGCCGGTGGGGTTCGACCAGGTCTCGGTGACCAAGCCCTACTACCGCTCGACTTACGCGCTGGTGTTCGCCAAGGGCAAGGGTCTCGACCAGGTCACCTCGTCCGAATCCTTCCTCAAGCTCGACAAAGCCAAGCTCGATACGCTGCGCATCGGCATCTACGACCGCTCGCCGGCATCGGACTGGCTCGCCAAACACGGCCTGGTCGAGCGCGGCGTGCCTTACAAGATGATGAACGCCGACCCGCAGCAGTACCCCGGCGAAATCATCGAGAAGGATCTGGCCGCCGGGCAGATCGACGTGGCCATCGTCTGGGGTCCGATCGCCGGCTACTTCGCCAAGCGCATCAAGTCACCGGCGCTGACGGTGGTGCCGATGAAGTCCGAGCCCGGCGTGCGCTTCGACTACCAGATGGCGATGGGCGTGCGCTTCGGCGAGCGCGAGTGGAAGCAGCAGGTCGAGGCCTTGCTCGAGGCGCACCAGGCCGACATCCGGGCCATCCTCGAGGAGTACGGCGTGCCGCTGGTCGACGAGTCCTACGCTGCGCCAGGTCGTTAGCGGCGTGGCATCCTTCGGCCATGAAGATTTCGTTGGCCCTGCTCGCGGCAGCGCTGCTGGCGCTGCCGGCACAGCCGGGCCGGGCGGCGCTGGACCGTGCCGCGATCCTCACCCTGTCGGCCAGCGTCCTGCGCATCGAAGCGCCGCGCGAGCGCGGTGGCTTGTCGCTCGGCTCGGGCGTGGCCGTGGGCGACGGCCTGGTGGTCACCAACTGCCACGTCATCCGCGGCGGCCAGGCGATCCACGTGCTGCGCGGCGGTGTGCGCTGGCCGGCCGAGGCACGGGCCGGCGATTTTGCGCGTGACCTGTGCCTGCTCGCCGTGCCCGGCCTGCGTGCGCCGGTCGTGCCTCTCGGTCACGCGGACAGCCTGGCGATCGGCCAGCAGGTCTCGGCGCTGGGCTACACCGGCGGTGCCCGCCTTCAGCGCAGTGCCGGCGAGGTGGTCGAACTGCATCGCCATGACGGTGGCCACGTCATCCAGAGCAGCAACCGCTTCAGCTCGGGCGCCAGCGGTGGCGGCCTGTTCGACGAGCAGGGACTGTTGGTCGGCATCCTGACCTTTCGCCTGCCCGGCGGCGACGCGCATTACTTCGCCGCGCCGGTCGAGTGGGTCCGCCAGATGCTCGATCTCGGCGCGCCGATGCCCCCACAGCCGCCGCTAGCGCAAGCCCAGCCGTACTGGCAACAAGCCGCGTCCGCCCAGCCGCGCTTCTTGCAGGCCGCCGTGCTGCTGCGCGACGCCCGTTGGAGCGACCTGGCGGGGCTGGCGCGCGAGTGGCTGCGCCAGAGCGCCGACGATGCCGAGCCCTGGCACCTGCTGGGCCAGGCTTTGGCGCGCTTGGACCTGCCGCAGGAAGCGCGTGCCGCGCTCGAATGCTCGCTGTACCTGGCACCATCGCACGTGGCGGTGCGCTCGAGTTTGGACCGCCTGCGTGCGCACACCAGTACGGCGCCCGCGCCCTCGCGCATGGCGCCGCCTTGCCCGCCCGAATCCCGCTGACCCGTTGCCCTCATGACACTGCGACAGACGTTCCGTCAGACTGCCCTGCGCTGCCTCGGCACCAGCGCCCTGTGGGCGGCCCTGGCCGCTCCGGCCGGCGCCGCCACCGAGTTGTCGCCGGCCGAACGGGCGCTGTTCACGACCGACCAGTTGAGCACGCTGCGCCTGCCCATCACGCTGCGCTACCGCTTTGAAAGAAGCGGCAGCCTGGAAGCCGGTTTCGAGGACCAGGTGGCCGTTGCCGTGCGCGCCCAGGCCGGCGGCGGCTGCTGCGCCACAGCGGCCGAGTTCCTGAGCGGACCGCGGCGCCTGGCCCTGCCCGAGATCGAATCGGCGCAGGGCAACCCGGCGATCCTGTACTTCCTCGAGCACGACATTCGCGAGATGCAACGCCGCACCAAGGGCCAGGCGAACTACTTTCGCAAGCGCATCCGCATGGCCGTGTACCAGGGCGCGACGATCGCCGAGGTGTCGCTGCCCTACCAGGGCCGCAGCGTCAAGGCGCAGCAGATCACGATCGCGCCGTTCCTGGACGACCCGCTGCGCGCGCGCTTCGAGGCGCTGGCCACCAAGCGCTACGTCTTCACGCTGTCGGACGCGGTGCCCGGCGGCGTGCTGAGCATCCGCACCCAGGTCGACGGTGCCGGCGCCGGCGCGCCACCGCTGCTGGCCGAAGAGATGAGCCTCATGCCCGCCGCCGCCGCCGTCGCGCCGCGCCAACCCTGACACCTACCTCGAGGCCCTGCCATGAAGACCGTGTACCGATTGCTGTCGACCTGTGCCTTGCTGGCCGCCGCCGGCGCAGCCCAGGCCAACGACTTCCCCTCTGTCGACCGCGTGCTCTACGTGATGGACTGCATGCGCGCCAACCCCGGCCCGCACTATGAAATGGTCAACAAGTGCTCGTGTTCGCTCGACCGCCTGGCCAGCGAGGTGCGCTTCGACGACTACGTCAACATGGTCACCATCGTCAACGCCATTTCGATCGGCGGCGAACGCGGCAGCGAACTGCGCGACAACGAAAGCGTCAAACCACAGATTGCCCGCTACCGCGAGTTGCAGGCGCGCGTGCGCAAGGCCTGCTTCATCGGACCGCAATAGGAGTGCCCATGCCACTGCGTCGCGCCTGCCTGATCGCCGGTCTGAGCGCCAGCCTGTGGGCCCTGCTGGCCGGCCTGCCGGCGGCCGCGGCAATGCTACAGCCGGGCGACGACCCGAGCGCCAGCCCGGTCTGGCAGAAGGTGCGGGCCAGCCTGTTCGAGGGCCGCCCGATCGCCGCCGCACCGCCCGGCCTCTTGATCCTGGAAGCGCCGGCGCGCGCCATCGACGCCGCGGTGGTGCCGATCGCCATCCGCGCGCGCTGGCCGCACGACGCCACGCGCCACGTCAGCAAGCTGTACCTGATCATCGACGCCAACCCCTCGCCGATCTCGGCGATCTTCCAGTTCACGCCCGACAGCGGCCGCGCCGACATCGAAACCCGCGTGCGCGTCGACGACTACTCGCATCTGCGCGCCATCGCCGAGACCAGCGACGGCCAGTTGTTCATGACCACCCGCTTCGTCAAGGCCTCGGGCGGCTGTTCGGCCCCGGCGGGTGCCGACGCCGCCGCGGCGCTGGCCTCGCTGGGCAAGATGCGTTTTCGCGTCGACGGCGATCTGCACGGCGCGCAGCCGGTGCTGGCGCAACTGACGATAGCCCACCCGAACCACTCCGGCCTGGCGATGGACCAGTCCACGCGCCAGTTCACGCCTGCGCATTACGTGCGCAAGATCGATGTCAGCTACCGCGGCAAGCCGGTGCTGTCGGCCGATGTCGATTTTTCGATGAGCGAGAACCCGAACTTCCGTTTCTACTTCTTGCCCCAGGGCGGCGGCGAACTGCGCGCCACCGTGGTCGACTCGCAGGAGCGGCGCTTCGAGGCCCGGCACACGCTGGGCGCGTCGCTGCAGTGAAGCGGCTTACTGACCGTAGCGCGGATTGCGCGCGCGGCGTTCGCTCCAGTCGCGCAGCATGAAAGCCATGCCGCGGGTCCAGGTTTCATCGGTGTTGCCGCGCAGGTCGACCGACTTGCTCAGGATCTCCTGGTCGGTGGCGGCGTCGCGCAGCGAGACATTGATGTTGAGGATCAGGTTGCTCACCTTCTGCACCCAGCCCACCGCCACCAGGCGCGTCCCCAGCCGCTGCCCGATCTCGGCCAGGCAGCCGTTGCAGCGGTACACGAATGCGTTTTGCGCACGCGCGCCGTCGATCAGGTCCTGGGCCGGTGCGGTGTCCACCACGCGGTACAGGCCCCGCTGATGCAGCCCCTGCTGCAATTGCAGTTGCAGGGCCGCCAGCCTGCGCAGCAACACGGCGTCGTTGGCCGGATCGGGCTGCTCGTCGACCAGTTCGAAGCCCAGCACGGCCAGCGGCGGCAGCGGCTCGGCGGCCGTTGCCGCAGCACCAGCCAACGCCAGCAGCGCCACCACCACGGCGCGAACGCCGTACCAACCCGCGGTGGTCGAGCTCATCGTTTTCCTTCCAGTAATGTGTGCCGGCAAGTCTAGCGATGATCCTGCGTTCGTGCCTCGTCGCCGTGTCGATAGCCGCCTGCGCGGCGGCCCGATCCGCGCGACGCACCGGCCTGATGCTGTTGCTGGTCGGCTCGGTCGGCTGCGCCGGTCTGGTTGCGGACGGCGCCCCCCGCGCCGTGGCATTGGCCGATGGGGTCTACCTGCTGCCCGGTACTGGCGGCGCGGCCGACGAGCACAACCTGGGCCGCATCGGCAACGCCGGCTTCATCGTCGGCGACAGCGGTGTGATCGCCATCGACACCGGCACCTCCTACGCCCACGGCCAGGCGCTGCTGGCCGCCATCCGCGCGGTCACCGACAAGCCGGTCCGGCTGGCCCTGGTGACGCACACGCGGCCCGAGTTCCTGTTCGGCGGTGCGGCGTTTCGCGAGCAAGGCATTCCGATCCACATGCACCGCCGGACCGCAGGGCTGATGGCCGCGCGCTGCGAAATCTGCTTGAAAACGCTGCACCAGACGCTGGGCGAGGCGCCGATGCGCGGCACCGCGATGTACAAGCCGGACCAGGAGTTCGAGGCCACGCACGAGCTCGATGCGATCGGCCGCACGCTGCGCGTGCTGAGTTTCGGCCACTCCAGCGGGCCGGGCGACATCGCGGTGCTCGACGTGCGCAGCGGCGTGCTGTTTGCCGGCGGCCTGGTCGATGTGCAGCGCGTTCCCGACATCCAGGACAGCGACCTCGAGGGCTGGAAGCGCGCGCTCGCCGCGCTGCGCGATCTGCGCGTCAACACCGTCGTGCCCGGCCACGGGGCCGCCACATCGCCCAACGCGATCGCTGCAGTGCAGGCTTATCTGGAGCAGCTCGAAGCGCGCGCGCGGGCCCTGGTGGCGGCGGGCGCCTCGCTGATCGGCGTGCCCGACGCCAGCGAGCTGCCGGCCTATGAAGCCTGGGATCAATACGAGACAATCCATCGGCGCAACGCTTCGATCGCATTCCTGCGCTTCGAGCGCGAGTTGATGTTGAAGTAGACCGAAAGACGCACGCCATGAAGACCGCTTTGCCCTCCCGCCGCGACCTGCTGCGCCGCGGCGCCGCGCTCACGCTGGCGGGCAGCCCGCTGCACGGCTGGTCCGCGATCGGCGGCCTGCCATCGGCCAGCCACGGCGACTCGTCGCCCGAATGG
>JANMSR010000059.1:0-19671 GCA_031389565.1 Burkholderiales bacterium | reverse complement strand
ATGTCCAAGATGGGCGTGTCGACCTACATGAGCTACTGCGGCGCCCAGTTGTTCGAAGCCATCGGGCTGGACGCGCCACTGGTCGACAAGTACTTCCGCGGCACCGCGTCGCAGATCGGCGGCATCGGCGTGTTCGAAGTTGCCGAGGAGGCCCTGCGCATGCACCACGCCGCATTCAGCGATGACCCGCTGCTGGCCTCGATGCTCGACGCTGGCGGCGAGTACGCCTGGCGCGTGCGCGGCGAGGAGCACATGTGGACGCCTGACGCCATCGCCAAGCTGCAGCACGCCGCGCGCGCGGGCAAGTTCGAAACCTACAAGGAGTACGCGCAGATCATCAACGACCAGAGCAAGCGCCACATGACGCTGCGCGGCCTGTTCGAGTTCAGGGTCGATCCGAGCAAGGCGATTGCGGTCGAAGAAGTCGAGCCCGCGAGCGAGCTCGTCAAGCGCTTCGCCACCGGCGCGATGTCGCTCGGCTCGATTTCCACCGAAGCCCACACCACGCTGGCGGTGGCCATGAACCGCATCGGCGGCAAGAGCAACACTGGCGAAGGCGGCGAAGACCCGGCGCGTTACCGCAATGAGTTGAAGGGCATCCCGATCGCCGATGGCACCCAGGTCAGCGCGGTGATCGGCGCCAAGGTCATCGCCGCCGACTACGCGCTCAAAGCCGGCGACAGCCTGCGCAGCAAGATCAAGCAGGTGGCCTCGGGCCGCTTCGGCGTGACCACCGAGTACCTGGTGTCGGCCGACCAGTTGCAAATAAAGATGGCCCAGGGTGCGAAGCCGGGTGAGGGCGGCCAACTGCCCGGCGGCAAGGTCAGCGAATACATCGCCATGTTGCGCTATTCGCTGCCAGGCGTCGGCCTGATCAGCCCGCCGCCGCACCACGATATCTACTCGATCGAAGACCTGGCGCAACTGATCCACGACCTGAAGAACGCCAACCCGCGCGCCAGCGTGAGCGTCAAGCTGGTCAGTGAAGTGGGGGTCGGCACGGTGGCCGCAGGGGTGGCCAAGTGCAAGGCCGACCATGTCGTGATCGCCGGCCACGACGGCGGCACCGGCGCATCGCCGTGGTCCTCCATCAAGCACGCCGGCACGCCGTGGGAGCTGGGCCTGGCCGAGACGCAGCAGACCCTGGTGCTCAACCGGCTGCGCGGCCGCATCCGCGTGCAGGCCGACGGCCAGATGAAGACCGGCCGCGACGTCGTCATCGGCGCGCTGCTCGGCGCCGACGAGTTCGGCTTCGCCACCGCGCCGCTGGTCACCGCAGGCTGCATCATGATGCGCAAGTGCCACTTGAACACCTGCCCGGTGGGCGTGGCCACGCAGGACCCGGTGCTGCGTGCCAAGTTCGCCGGCCGGCCCGAGCATGTCGTCAACTTTTTCTTCTTCGTCGCCGAAGAAGCGCGCCAGATCATGGCGCAGTTGGGTATCCGCAAGTTCGACGAGTTGATCGGCCGCAGCGACCTGCTCGACACCAAGAAGGGGATCGCGCACTGGAAGGCGCGTGGTCTGGATTTCAGCCGCATCTTCCACCAGGTGCAGGTGCCGGCCGACGTGCCGCGCTTCCAGGTCGACGTGCAGGACCACGGCCTGGCCAAGGCGCTGGACGTCATGCTGATCGAGAAGTGCCGCCCGGCCATCGAACGCGGCGAGAAGGTGCAGTTCATGGAGGCGGTGCGCAACGTCAACCGCAGTGTCGGCGCGATGCTCTCGGGCGAGCTGATCCGCCAGCGCCCCGAGGGCCTGCCCGACCAGACCATCTTCATCCAGATGGAAGGCACGGGCGGCCAGAGCTTCGGCGCCTTCCTGGCCAGCGGCATCACCTTGTACCTGATCGGTGACGCCAACGACTACACCGGCAAGGGCATGAGCGGCGGGCGCATCGCCGTGCGGCCAAGCATCGACTTCCGCGGCGACGCCACCGCCAACATCATCATCGGCAACACTGCGCTGTATGGCGCCACCAGCGGCGAGGCCTTCTTCCGCGGCGTGGCCGGCGAGCGCTTCGCGGTGCGCCTGTCGGGTGCGACCGCGGTGGTCGAGGGCACCGGCGACCACGGCTGCGAGTACATGACCGGCGGCACCGTGGCCGTGCTCGGACGCACCGGCCGCAACTTCGCTGCCGGCATGAGCGGCGGCGTGGCCTATGTCTATGACGAGGACGGCCACTTCGCCAAGCGCTGCAACACCAGCATGGTTGCGCTCGACAAGGTGCTGCTGCGCGAAGAACAAGACGGCGCCACCTTCCACAAGGGCCAGGCTGACGAAGTGTTGCTGAAGAAGCTGATCGAAGAACACCACCGCTGGACGGGCAGCCTGCGCGCGCGCCACATTCTCGACCACTGGGCCGAGTCGCGCTCCAGGTTCATCAAGGTCTTCCCGCACGAGTACCAGCGCGCCTTGAAACAGATGAATGCGACAGCCCAAACGACGGCAACCATTGCCAAGGCCAAGGCGGAAGTCCAGAACCCCGCCGTGCCAGCCAAGTAAGCCTCAGGAATCGAGCATGGGAAAAGTCACCGGCTTCCTCGAATACGAGCGCCTCGAAGAGGGCTACGAGCCCGTCGCCAAGCGCGTCAAGAACTACAAGGAGTTCGTGATCGCGCTCAACGCCGGGCAATCCAAGACGCAGGCCGCGCGCTGCATGGATTGCGGCACGCCGTTCTGCAACAGCGGCTGCCCGGTCAATAACATCATCCCGGACTTCAACGATCTCGTGTACCGCGGCGATTGGCGCAATGCCATCGACGTTCTGCACTCGACCAACAACTTCCCCGAGTTCACCGGCCGCATCTGCCCGGCGCCGTGCGAAGCCGCATGCACGCTCAACGTCAACGACGACCCGGTCGGCATCAAATCGATCGAGCACGCGATCATCGACCGTGCCTGGGCCGAAGGCTGGGTCAAGCCGCTGCCGCCCAAGGTCCGCACGGGCAAGAAGGTGGCTGTCGTCGGCTCCGGCCCGGCAGGGCTCGCCGCTGCGCAGCAGTTGGCGCGCGCCGGGCATGCCGTGACGGTGTTCGAAAAGAACAGCCGCATCGGTGGCCTGCTGCGCTACGGCATCCCCGACTTCAAGATGGAGAAGTCGCACATCGACCGCCGTATTGCGCAGATGCAGGCCGAGGGCGTGAGCTTCCGCGCCGGCGTACTGGTTGGCGCCATGCCCAAGGGCAGCAAGGTCACCAACGACGCCAAGCAGACCATCAGCGCCGACGAATTGAAGCTGCAGTTCGATGCGGTGCTCCTGACGGGTGGCGCCGAGCAGAGCCGCGACCTGCCGTTACCGGGCCGCGAACTCGACGGCGTGCACTTCGCGATGGAGTTCCTGCCGCAACAGAACAAAGTCGTCGCTGGCGACAAGGTCAAGGGCCAGTTGATGGCCACCGGCAAGCATGTCATCGTCATCGGCGGCGGTGACACCGGCAGTGATTGTGTCGGCACAAGCAACCGGCACGGCGCGGCCAGCGTGACCCAGTTCGAACTGCTGCCGCAGCCGCCCGAAGAAGAGAACAAGCCGCTGGTCTGGCCCTACTGGCCGATCAAGCTGCGCACCAGTTCGAGCCACGACGAGGGCTGCCAACGCGAATTCGCGATCGCGACCAAGGAACTGATCGGCGACGCAGTTGGCAAAGGCCGCAAGGTCACCGCGTTGAAAACGGTGCGCGTCGAGTGGCAGGGCGGCAAGATGGTCGAAGCGCCCGGCAGCGAGCAGACATTGAAAGCCGACCTGGTGCTGCTGGCGATGGGCTTCGTCAGCCCGGTGGCCTCGGTGCTCGAGGCCTTCGGCGTCGAGCGCGACAACCGCGGCAATGCCAAGGCCGGCACCGAAGGTGCCGCGAGTTACCGCACCAACATCGACAAGGTCTTCGCCGCCGGCGACATGCGCCGCGGCCAGAGCCTGGTGGTGTGGGCCATCCGCGAGGGCCGGCAGGCGGCGCGGGCGGTCGATGAGTTCCTGCTGGGAAGCAGCGACTTGCCGCGATAGGTCGGTCAGCCTCCGACACGACCCGCACACAGCCGTCGCGCCGTCAGGCGCGCAGGCGTTTGAGTTGCGCCGCGCAGGCGCATTCGGTGCACCGCTCGTCGAGCGTGTCGCGCCGCTCATCGAAAGCGCACGGCGATGCGTGCGCTATTTCACGTGGGTTGCGAAGCCTTCTAAAGACAATCGCGCCCACACCCCAGCACATCCACCCATCCCCTGCCGTGATCCAACTCTGCCCAAAACACGCCGTACGCAACGCCACTGCGCGACTGTCCGCAAAGGCGCGCGGATTCACACTCATCGAAGTGATGATCGTTGTGGCCATCATCGCGATCCTGGCCAGCGTTGCCCTGCCGAGTTACCTCGACTATGTGCGTCGCGGGCAACTGCCGGAAGCCCAAGCGGCACTGTCCGACTTCCGCGTGAAGATGGAGCAGTACTACCAGGACAACCGCAACTACGGCGCCGCGAACTGCGCCAATGTTGGCCCACCAAGCTGGTCTGCCGGCAATGGAACGCTCACCTACCAGGGCGCGCAGTTCTTCACCTATAGCTGCGTGCTGAGCGGCGGCGGGCAGGGCTACACCGCCACAGCCGCGGGCAGCAGCGGACGCGCCGCCGGGCACGACTACACCGTCGACCACAACAACGCCCGTCGGACGATCAAATTCAAGAACGGCGGCGCGATCAACAAGCCGTGCTGGCTCATCAAGGGCAGCGAATGCTAGTTCCCCAAATGCGCCAGACGCGCGGCATGACGATGATCGAGCTGGCGGTCACGATGACCATCCTCGCGATGCTCCTGGTCGGTGTGGGCCCCAGCGTCAGCGCATGGATGCGCAACACCCAGGTGCGCAATACCGCGTCGTCGATGCTGGCCGGGCTGAACAAGGCGCGCAACGAAGCCATGCGTCGCAACGTGCCGGTTCGCTTTTCGCTGGTGTCGCTGGCCGACTCGGCCGTGATGGGCAGCAGTTGCGCGCTGTCGGCTGCCGGCGTGTCGTGGGTGGTCAGCGTGCGGGACCCGGCAGCGAACTGCCAGTACGCCCCGGCGACCGTCGCCGTGGACGCCAACGACCCGATGATCGTCGAGACCCATGCCGGCGGTGTCGGCGGCAAGACCGCGGTCGTCGCCGCCAAGCTCGCCGACGGCAGCGCGGCAGCGGGCACGGTCACCTTCAATTCTTTCGGTCGCGTCGCCGACGCCGCCCCGATCCGCGTCATCACCGTCAGCAACATCGACGCCGGCAACGACTATCGCAAGTTGCGTATCGAGATCGCCTCCGGCGGCACGGTTCGGATGTGCGATCTCGACGTCATTGCCGCGACCGATTCGCGCTACTGCCCGACCAAGCCCACCATTCTTCCATGAACCAGAAGCTTTGCACTTCCCGTCGATGCGCCCCGAGAGCCGGCCGCGCAGACCGCGGTTTCATGCTGATCGAGGCCCTGGTCGCCTTGCTCATCTTCGCCTTCGGCGTGCTCGGCATCGTCGGACTTCAAGCCTCGATGACCAAGGCGCAGACCCAGTCGAAGTTTCGCGCCGACGCGTCGTTGCTGGCGCAGCAGGCCATCGGTGCCATGTGGGCCGACAAGGCCAATCTGGCCAGCTACGCGACCGCGTCGTGCGGCGGCTACCCGCGATGCAATGAATGGAAGACACGCGTTGCGGCGGCTTTGCCCAACGGAGCGGCGACAGTGGCGTTCCCTTCGCCCATCGAGATGCGAATCACGATCAACTGGACGCCGCCCAACGAGCAACAGCACACCTACACCACGGCATCGGCCATCCTCGCCACCGACGCACCATGATGATCCTCAAACCTCATCGCAGCTTCGTCGCCGGCGCAGGCCAGCATGGTGTCACCCTGGTCGAGTTGATGGTCGGCATGGTGATCGGGCTGCTCGCGGTTCTCGTCATCAGCCAGACGCTGCTCGTGTCCGAGGGGCAGCGACGCACCACCGCCAGCGGCTCCGATGCGCAGGTCAACGGCGCCCTGTCGCTTTACGCGATCCAGCGCGACATTCAAACCGCGGGCTATGGCTTCACCAGCAGCCCCGAGGTCATCGGTTGCCCCATCAGTGTGCGGTTCAGTGGCGCGGCGCCCACCGGCTTCGCCGGCACTCTGGCGCCGGTATTCATCACGCCAGAGGCGTCTCGTCCTGCAGGCAGTGTCGGCGACTCGATCCGAATGCTGGCCAGCTCGAAGGCTTCGTACTCGGTGCCGACGCGGGTGATTCCGCCAGGTATCGCGGTCAACGGTTTGTCCGTCCCCGTCACCGCATCACTCGGATTCAGCCAAGGCGACCTTGCGCTGGTGGTGGCCAATGCCGTCCAGCCGTGCTGGCTCTTCCAGGTCACGGCGGCACCCACGTCGATGGCCATCCCGCGCGCCGACAACGCAGCCGGATGGAACACCGCCGGTACGCCCACCCAGGCCTATGGCGATGGCAGCTTCCTGGTCAATCTCGGCACCCTGGTCGACAACCGGTACGAGATCAACAACCGCGTGCTTCAGTTGTCGAGCTTCGACTCCAGCACGCCGAGCGTGCGCGTCACCCGCGAGATCCAGGCCGACATCATCAATCTGCGTGCCTACTACGGCCGCGACACCAGCGTAGCAGTCGACGGCACCGTCGATATCTACGACACGACCACGCCGACGAACAACGCCGGTTGGCTGCGCGTGCTGACAGTGCGCCTCATCGTCGTATCGCGCAGCGGCCAGTATGAGAAGGACATCGTGACGTCGGCGAACCCGACATGGGATGTCGGTGCGACGCCAGCCACCGCAGGTTCGGCCGCCTGCCCCACCGGCGGCAGCCAGTGCCTGACCATCGACGTCGGCGCCGGTGTGGCTGGCGATGTCGAAGCCAAGCACTACCGCTACAAGATTTTCGAGACGATCGTCCCGCTGCGCAACATGCTGTGGAGGTCCTGAAGTGAATCATCCCAAGCTCATGACCCCGCTGGCGCGGCAGGCGCGCCGAGCCTCCCAGCGTGGCGTGTCCCTGCTGTTCGCGTTGTTGGCGCTGGGCGCCATGATGCTGGCCGCCGTCGCGCTGGTGCGCTCGGTCGATTCGGGCGCGATGGTGCTCGGCAACCTGGGTTTCAAGCAGGACGCGACCAGCGCCAGCGACCACGCGGCCGAACGCGCGCGCGCGTGGTTGCTGTCCGCTGCCAACCTCACCGTCGACAGCCCGACCGAGGGCTACTACGCCACCTCGCAGGACAACCTCGACGTGACCGGGCGCCTCACGACAGCGGCCGCCCAGATGGCGGTTATCGACTGGGGGGATGCCGACAGTTGCGCCTGCCTCCCGGCAACCTGTTCTTCTTGCACCCGCACGCCCAACAACATTGATATTCCAATCAACGGCGGCCTAGCCACGGCGCGCTACCTGATCACGAGGTTGTGCCCGTCGACCGGCGTGGTCAGCGCGGCGAACGCCTGTGCCAGGCCGGCATCCCTTGCGCTCAGCGTCGCTTCGTACCGCGGAGAACAAAGGGTCGGCGGTGGAGCGCCGCCATCCCCGGCGGCGACCACCCCCTACTACCGAATCATCGTGCGCACCAAGGGTGCGCGCGGCACCGTGAGTTTTACCGAGACGGTCATCCATTGACCGCCGCAAGACAGGGAGAGATCAAATGACCCGCAAGCGATTCGAATCCATAGCCTGGCCGCTTTCGCGGGGGGCATTGCTGTTGACGGGCGCACTGGGTCTGGGCCACGCCGCAGTGGCTGCCGTGACCGATGTCGCCCAGGTGCCCTTGGTCACCTCCTCGGCGACGGTGGTCAAGCCCAACGTGATGTTCATCCTCGACGACTCGGGAAGCATGGGCTGGGACTTCATGCCCGATAACGTCAACAACTTCGGCAGCAGCGCGTATGGCCGCCTGGCATCGCAGTGCAATGGCCTGGCCTACAACCCCTCGATCGCCTATGCGCTGCCGGTCGATTCCGTCGGCGTCGCCAGACCGATCGGCAGCTACACCTTCGCGGCGCCCAGCAACTCGATCCGCACGGTCAGCAGCCCAGCGAGCGTGACCATCGCCAGCGGCAGCATCGCGGTCACGCTGGGGGGCTCGGGCACCTATTCGGTCGGCGACATCGTCACCTTGTTCAGTTTTGGCAACACCGATCGGCGCATGGTCGGCACCGTGACGAACTGGAATAGCGGCTCGCAGATCGCGACGGTCAATGTCACGATCACCTCAGGCAGCGGCTCGATCACCGACGCGCGCATCGCCACGGGCGACAACCTGCCCTATTACTACAGCTACACGGGCAGCCAGGCCAAACTGAGCTACACCTACAACAGCGGCGGCGTCATCACCTCGACGAGCTTTTACGGGGAATGCAACAGCAACGCCGGCAGCGCGCCGGGCAGCAGTGTTTTCGCCAAGGCGGTGATCACGCCGTACTCGACGGACGTGCAGAACTACCGCAACTGGTACACCTACTACCGCACCCGCATGCTGATGATGAAGTCGGCCGTCAGCCGGGCCTTCCAGCCGATCGGCGACCGCTACCGCGTGGGCTTCAGCACCATCAGCACGACCCGTGTCGATGGCAGCAACTTCCTCGATATGAACGACTTCGCTGCGGGGCAAAAGAGCAGTTTCTACACCAACCTCTACGCCGCGAACCCGAGTGGCAGCACCCCATTGCGCGGTGCGTTGTCCAAGGCCGGCCAGTACTTCGCGAAGAAGGGAGTCAAAACGGACGGCAGTGCGCAGACCGTCGACCCGGTGCAGTACTCATGCCAGCGCAACTACACGATTCTGACCACCGACGGTTACTGGAACACCGGCCTCGAGACCGCCAGCTACGGACCCTACAAGCTCGACGGCAGCAATGTCGGGCAGCAGGACGGCAGCGGGACACCAAGGCCGATGAAGGATGGCGCGGGCACCACGGTGCGGGCGCGGACGAGCGACCTGCAGCAGCGGTCCATCACCGTCCAAGCGCAGACGAGCACCAGCAACCTTCAGCAGCGCTCCATCACCACCCAATTGCAGTCGGCCACCACCAGTCTGCAACGCAGGACCGGGGCATTGCAGATCCGAACATCGAACGACAAGGGCGCCACTTGGAGCGCTTGGTCGAATACCAGCTCGTGCAGGTGGAACGTCGAGGACGAGCAGTGCCGGTACAACTGGGGCGCGTGGAGCAATGCCGCCACGTGCAACTGGAGCCAAAGCACGGGAACGTCAGATGGGACCACCTGGAGCATCAGCAACGGCACCGACTGCCAGTACACGACGCCGGTCTATGTCAACACCGCGTCCTGCACCGCGGTGGCGCAATCGCCGGGGCCGAACTACACCGTCGCCACGGCGACGCTGTGCAACTCGGTCACCACGTACGGCGCGTGGTCGAACACGCCGACTTGCACCGCATCGGCCACGACCGGCTGCCAGTACACGGCGTGGACGGCCTACGCCAACACCGCGTCGTGCGCGGCCGTGGCGCAATCGGCAGGGCCGAACTACACCGTCGGCACGGCGACGCAGTGCAACTCGGTCACCACGTTGGGTGCGTGGTCGAACACGGCCACGTGTAGCGCATCGGCAACGACCGGCTGCCAGTACACGGCCTGGACGGCGTTTGCGAACGTCGTTTCGTGCACGGCGGCCGCGCAGTCGGTCGCACCGAGCTACACCGTCGGCACGGCCCGGGAATGCCAGACCACCGTCACCGGCGGCATTGCCGACACCCTGGCCGACGTGGCCATGTACTACTACCAGACCGACCTGCGTACGACGGCGCTGAACAATTGCAGCGCAACGGTCAACGGCAATCCGATCGACGTTTGCTTGAACAATGTCGCTCCCTCCGGCGCGGACACCGCCCTGCACCAGCACATGCAGACTTTCACGCTCGGCATGGGGGTGAGCGGTACGCTGCGCTACCAGCCGGACTACCTGTCGGCGGCGAGCGGAGATTTTTACGACATCGTGCAGGGCACCAAGGACTGGCCGAATGCCACCGGAACGACCGGGGCCGAGAATGTCGACGATCTCTGGCATGCGGCCGTCAATGGCCGGGGCATGTACTTCAGCGCGGTCGATCCGGTGTCGCTGGCGGACGGCCTCGCGACGTCGCTGGCGGCGATCATCGCCACGCTCGGGTCGGGCTCCGGCGCAGCGGCCAGCACGCTGCAACCGGTGGCCAGCGACAAATCCGTGTTCATTGCCAAATACAAGTCGGGATTCTGGATTGGCGACTTGGTGTCCCACGACATCGACCCGGTAACCGGGGCCATCTCGGCGCCGGTGTGGAGCGCGGCTGCGAAATTGCAGGCCAGCGTGAACGCGGGCACGCCCCGAACGATCTACTACATGGCGCGCACGGTGGGTGCCAACTCCGGCGCGCTGCGCAGTTTCACGTATCCCAACCTCCAGTTCGACGGCCTGAACGGCCATTTCGACAATGCCTGCAGCAAGGCGGTTTCGCTGACGCAATGCGCCACGCTCGCTGCCAACAAGGCAGCAGCAGACGCAGCCTATGCGGCGAACCCGACGCCCGCCAACCAGACAGCCCAGACGGCTGCAAACGCTGCACTCGCATCCGCCAACTCCGGTAACGGCATGGTGAGTTACTTGCGTGGCGGGTCGAACGCGGTCTACCGGACCCGCGTCACGACCGATGCCGATATCCCCGGCGGCATTCTGGGCGACGTGATCGGCGGCGCGCCGGTGTATGTACGCCAGCCCTCGTTCAAGTACACCGAGAACAACTATGCGGGCTTCGTTGCCGCGATCAATGCCACCAACCCTCAGCCTTCCCCCGCTCTGCCACTCGGTCGGCGCGGGATTGCCTATGTGGCATCCAACGACGGCATGCTGCACGCCATCGATGGCGCGACCGGCAACGAGAGGTGGGCCTATGTGCCGTCGATGGTGATGGACCGCATGTACCGCCTGGCCGACAAGGACTATGCGAATCGGCACGAGTACTTCGTCAACGGCGCGCCGGTCATCGGTGATATCTACGTACCCGCCGCGGGCACATGGAAGACCATCCTCGTGGGCGGCCTGGCTGCCGGTGGCCGCGGCTACTACGCGCTCGACATCACCGACCCCGACAACCCGATTGCGCTGTGGGAGTTCACCAACGACAGCCTGGGGGGCAATGCCAACCTCGGTTTGACCTTCGGCAATCCGGTCATCACCAAGCGCGCCGACGGCACCTGGGTGGTGGCGTTCACGTCGGGCTACAACAACGTCGGCCCGGGCGACGGCAACGGCCACCTGTTCATGGTCAATGCCAATTCCGGCCTGCGCGTGCTCGACATTGCCACCTTGACCAGTGGTCCGGCCCCAGCCGGCACCGCCACGACACCGAGCGGGCTGGGCAAGATCAACGCCTGGATCGATTCGGAAATCGACAATACCGCCAAGCGGTTTTACGGTGGCGATCTGCTTGGCAATCTGTGGCGCTTCGACACCGACAGCCTGGTGGCACCGAACCAGGCCGCGCTGCAGATGGCCTATTTCAGCGCGGGCGGTGTGGCCCAGCCGATCACGACCCAGCCCTCGTTGGCCGAAGTGAACTACAGCGGCAGTAAGTATCCGGTGGTCTATGTCGGGACCGGAAAGTACCTGGGTACCACGGACCTGGCCAACACCAACATGCAAACCGTGTATGCGCTGAAGGATCCGATGGCCAATACGCCATTGGGCGACGTGCGTGCCAGCCCATCGGTGATCGCGCAGACCTTGAGTTTGTCGAATCCCGCGCAGCAGCATTCATCGCGAGCCATTACCCAGAACGCCGTGAACTGGGCCACTGACAACGGCTGGAAGGTTGACCTGACCCTGCCGGCCGTGCCGCGCCCTGGTGACTTGCCCGCTCTGGCCGCTTGGCCGGCGGGTGGCGAACGCGTCAACGTCGACATGCAACTGCTGCACAACACGCTGACGGTGGCGAGCAATGTCCCCAGCAACGATGTCTGTTCCGCTGGCGGCAACTCTTACCTTTATCGGTTCGATATCGGCACCGGTTCCGTCCCGTCCACGCTCGGCGGCAATATCGCCGGTCTCTGGCTCGGGGGCTCGATGGTCGTCGGCATGAGTTGGGTCACGCTGCAAGCTCCCGGTGGTGCCGCCGGATCGGGCCGAACCATCACACTCACCGGCAACAACCTGGGCCAGCAGCGCGGTGACGACGTGCCGCCGCCGTCGCCGCCCACGGCCTCGGGACGCAGAACCTCGTGGCGCGAACTGGTGCACTGAGCTGAACGTCAACCCGAGGCCGACCGCGCAATCGGTCGGCCTCTTCCACCATGCCCCCGATCCTTGTCACGCGTGATTTGCGCCGCATCGGGCCCGTCGTCATCGTCGTGGTCGGGCTTCACGCGGCCTTGCTGGCGACGCCGGTGCGGTCCGTGAGCTCGAATCACCTGCCTCATGCGGCCGGCCCGCTTCAGGTGCGCATGCTCGGCGCCGCGCCGCTAGTCGACACCCAAAAGACGACGCTGGCCGACGCGACCCCACGGGCGAACGACTTCGCATCGCAGGTCGCGCCACCGGCGGTCGAACCCCGGCCACCTGCGGTGCCTGCGCCGCCCGCCGAGCCGCAACTGCGCGTCGCGCCGGCGGCCGTATCGCCGCCGTTGCCCGCGTTCGGCCTTGTCGTGCCGGGTGTCGACCGCGATGACGACTACTACCCGCGCGCAATGTTGACGTTGGCGCCGAGCCCGTTCGAGGCGATCCTCATCGACTACCCGGCGATCGAGAACGACCAGGGCCACTACAGCAGTGAATTGACCCTGTTCATCGACGAGACCGGGCGGGTGCTGCGGGTGCGGGTCGAGGGCGCCACGCTGCCCCGGGCGCTGGAAGAAGCGGCCCGCAATGCCTTCATCGATGCCCGGTTTCGTGCCGGTGAGGCCGAAGGGCGTGCCGTCAAGTCGCGCATTCGCGTCGAGGTGGTGTTCGACAACCGACCACCGGGCAGCGTGTAATCGCAGCGCAGCAGCGCCGGGGTGACCGGCAATGAAAATTCCGACCTAGGGTCAACCCGCAGTCTTTCGCCTGACATGCGACAATGCCCGTGCCTTGCCGCCCCGAGTCTGCGGGCGCGGGCGTCACACCAACTCTACGCGCGGCAACTGCCGGCACAGCGATCGATTGAACGCCGAGCCTTTCATCGAGATCGACCACGTCACGTTCGGCTATGACCCCAGCCGGACGATCCTCGACGACATCAGCCTGCGTTTTGCGCGTGGCAAGGTCACGGCCATCCTCGGCGGCTCGGGCTGCGGCAAGACCACGCTGCTGCGCCTGATCGGCGGCATCGTCGCGGCCAAACGCGGCCGGGTGGTCTTCGACGGTGAACCCATCAACGCCCGCGACCGCGTGCAACTGCTGCGCCAGCGCCGGCGCATGGGCATGCTGTTCCAGTTCGGCGCGCTGTACACCGACCTCACGGTGTTCGACAACGTGGCTTTCCCGCTGCGCGAGCATTCAGGCCTGCCGGAATCGATGATCCACGACATCGTGTTGATGAAGCTGCACGCGGTGGGGCTGCGCGACGCGGCCGGTCTGCGCATCTCGGAGGTCTCGGGCGGCATGTCACGGCGCGTCGCACTGGCCCGCGCGATCGCGCTCGACCCCGAATTGATCATGTACGACGAGCCCTTCGCGGGCCTGGACCTGATCTCGATGGGCGTGGCGGCCAACCTGATCCGCAAACTCAACGATGCGACCGGCGCGACCTCGCTGGTGGTCTCGCACGACGTGCGGGAGTGCATGGCCATCAGCGACCACGTGATCCTGCTGGCCAATGGCGGGCGCATCGTGGCCCAGGGCACGCCGGCCGAGTTGATGGCGTCCAGCGACCCCGAGACGCGCCAGTTCGTTCGCGGTGAACCCGATGGGCCGGTCAAGTTCCACTACCCGGCGCGCCCAGTGGCCGAAGACTTCGGCGTCGACGAAATCGAGGCCTCGGCATGATCGGCGCCGACTCGATCGCGGAGCTCGGCGCGCGCACGCTGCGTGTGCTGCGCTCGTTCGGGCGCGGCGCCTTGTTCTTCGCCGACCTCGTGGCGCACATCCCGGGCGCGCTGCGGCGCTTCGACCTGGTGGTGCGGCAGATCCATGCCATCGGCAACCGGTCGCTGGTGATCATCCTGGCTTCTGGCCTGGCGGTCGGCTTCGTGCTGGCGCTGCAGATGTACTACTCCCTGGTCACCTTCGGCGCGACCGAGTCGCTGGGCCTGATCGTCAACCTGTCGCTGGTCCGAGAGTTGGGGCCGGTGGTCACGGCGCTGCTGTTCGCCGGCCGGGCCGGCACCTCGCTCACGGCCGAGATCGGCCTGATGAAAGCCGGCGAGCAGCTCGCGGCGATGGAGATGATGGCGGTCGACCCGCGCAGCCGCGTGCTCGCACCGCGCTTCATCGGCGGCGTGATCTCGATGCCCTTGCTGGCGATCCTGTTCTCGGCGGTCGGTATCCTCGGCGCCTACGTCGTCGGTGTGCTGCTGATCGGCCTGGACTCGGGCAACTTTTGGTCCCTCATGCAGGCCCGCGTCGACGTCTGGCGTGATGTCGGCAACGGCGTGGTCAAGAGCTTTGCCTTCGGCGTGGTGTGCACCGCGGTGGCGCTGTACGAGGGCCACGAAACGGTGGCCACGCCCGAGGGCGTGGCCTACGCGACCACGCGCACCGTGGTGGTGTCGTCGCTGTCGGTGCTGGGCATCGACTTCATACTCACGGCTTTGATGTTTTCGACGCCCTGATCGCTTTCGGAGTCAACGAGATGAGCAAAAAAGCTATCGAAATATTGGTCGGGCTGTTCATGCTGATCGGCCTGGCCGGCGCGCTGTTCCTGGCGCTCAAGGCGGCCAATCTGGCCAGCTTCGGCGAGCGCAAGGGTTACACCGTGAGCGCCAAGTTCGACAACATCGGCGGCCTGAAGGCGCGTGCGCCAGTGCGCAGTGCCGGCGTCGTCATCGGCCGCGTCAAGAGCATTGCGCTCGACCCCAAGACCTACCAGGGCGTGGTGACGATGGAGATCGAGGAAGGCGTGAGGTTCCCGAAAGACTCGTCGGCCAAGATCCAGACGGCCGGTTTGCTCGGTGACCAATACATCGGCCTCGAACCGGGGGCCGACGAAAAGGAACTGGTGGCCGGCGACGTGATCCGCCAAACCCAGTCGGCCGTGGTGCTGGAAAACCTGATCGGGCAGATGATCTTCAACAAGGCCGCCGACGCCGGTAACGGTAACGGCGCGGACAAGAAATGAACCTCCGCCTCAGTCTGCGAATCGCCGCCGCGGCCTGGCTGCTGGCTGCCGCCGGCGCGACCCAGGCACAGAATGCCAATGACCCGCTCGAGGGCTGGAATCGCGCGGTGTTCGGCTTCAACGAGGGCCTCGACGCGGCGGTGCTCAAGCCGGTGGCGACCGGCTACAAGGCGGTGGTGCCCGAGCTCGTTCGCAGCGGCGTGAGCAATGTCTTCGGCAACATCGCTGACGGCTGGTCGGCCATCAACCAGTTGCTGCAAGGCAAGCCGGTGGCCGCCGCGCAGATGACCATGCGCGTGGCCACCAACACGCTGTTCGGCATCGCCGGCCTGTTCGATGTGGCCGGCGACCTCGGCCTCGAGCGCCAGACTGAGGACTTCGGCCAGACGCTGGGCCGCTGGGGCTTGCCGCCGGGGCCGTATCTCGTTTGGCCGCTGCTCGGGCCCTCGTCGTTGCGCGAGACCGCCGCAATGCCGCTCGACTTGTCGTGGCGGCCCGCGGCGCTGAGTCACGACGACCCGACGCGCTATGGCCTGACGACGCTGCAGTTGATCGACGTGCGCGCCGGCCTGCTCAGCGCCGGGCGCATCGTCGACGACATCGCGTTGGACAAGTATGTGTTCATTCGTGACGGCTATCTGTCGCGGCGACGCAGCCTGGTCCATGACGGCGATCCGCCCGAGATTCCTGAACCCAAGGACGACGCACCCGCCGCCCCAAGTAAACCCTGAGCCGCCGTGCGCGTTGTAGCTCACATTGCCGACACCCTCGGCGCCCCTGAAAGGACCCTCATGTTGTTCAAGCAAGTACTCGCTGCCCTGTCGATGACGCTGGCCCTCGGTGCCGCGCACGCCCAGGGCGCCACCGCGCCCGACGCGCTGATCAAGCAGGTGTCGACCGAAGTCATCGACAGCGTCAAGAGCGACAAGGCGATCCAGGCCGGTGACGTGAGCAAAATCATCAGCCTGGTCGACACCAAGGTCATGCCGCACGTGAACTTCCAGCGCATGACGGCGTCGGCCGTCGGGCGCCACTGGCGCACTGCCACGCCCGAGCAGCAAAAGCGCCTGCAGGACGAGTTCAAGATCCTGATCGTGCGCACCTACGCCGGCGCGCTGACCCAGGTGAAAGACCAGACCGTGCAGTTGAAGCCGATGCGCGCCGGCGCCGACGACAGCGAAGTCGTCGTGCGCACCGAAGTCAAGGGCAAGGGCGACCCGATCCAGCTCGACTACCGCCTGGAAAAGAGCGGCACCGGCTGGAAGATTTACGACGTCAACGTGCTCGGCGTCTGGCTGGTCGAGCAGTACAAATCCAGCTTTGCGCAGGAGATCGGCAGCGTCGGCGTCGACGGCCTGATCGCCAAGCTGGCCGAGCGTAACAAGGCCGCGGCCACCAAGAGCTGAGATGACGACCCCTGGCTCGCATTGCTCGCGTCCCCCGGGGGGAGCTCAGGCAGCTTGGGAGCGGCCCGGCGCTGGCCTGAGATGACGACCCCTGGCTCGCAATGCTCGCGTCCCCCGGGGGGAGCTCAGGCAGCTTGGGAGCGGCCCGGCGCTGGCCTGCGGCCATGGTGACCCTGCCCGACACGTTGACGCTGGCTCAGGCCAACGAGGCCGTGCAATCGATCGAGCAGGCGCTCGGGCAGGGCAGCGTCGAGAAGGGCGCATTGGTCATCGATGCCCATGCGCTGCGCGATTTCGATAGCGCCGCGATTGCCGTGCTGCTCGAAGCGCGCCGGCTGGCCCGCGCCGAGGGGCGCGCGCTCAGCGTGCAAGGGGCGCCGGCAGTGATGGTCGAGTTGTCGGGCCTGTACGGGGTCGACGGGCTGCTGGGTTTCGCAGCCGCGGCGCCTGCAGGGGCGCCCGCGCCTCACTCCGGCCTGGCGTAGCGCTTGGCGCGCAGGTTGCGCTTGATCTCGGCCAGCAGCGGCCGCAAGCCGCTGCCCAGGCGCAGCGCCACACCGGTGGTCAGGATGTCGATGATCACCAGGTGCATCAGCCGCGACACCATCGGGCTGTAGCGCTCGTAGTCCTCCGGGTGGTCGGCTGCGAGCAGCACATGCTGCGGGCCGCTCGAGGCGTGGGCCAGCGGCGAGCCGCTGGCGGTGATGACGATGGTCGTGGCACCCTTGCGGCGCGCGATCTCGGCGGCGTCGAGCAGGTCGCGGCTGCGCCCCGAGTTGGAGATGACCACCGCGCAATCGCCCGGCTGCAGCATGGTGGCGCTCATCACCTGCACATGGCCATCGCAGACGGCGTTGGCGGCCACGCCGAGGCGGAAGAACTTGTGCTGCGCGTCCTGCGCCACGATGCCCGAGTTGCCGACGCCGTAGAACTCGATGCGTCGGCCGTTGCGGCAGGCGGTCGACAAGGCCACGATGGCACGCTCGATGGCGTGGCTGGCAGCGTCGTTGCGGTACTTGAGCAGTGCGCTGACCGTGTTGTCGATGACCTTGACCGTGATGTCGCCGGCCTTGTCGTCCTCATCGACCGCGCGGTGCACAAAGGGCACGCCTTCGTTGACGGCACCGGCCAGCTTGAGCTTGAAATCGGCCAGCCCGTCATAGCCCACGCTGCGACAAAAGCGCAGCACCGTCGGCTTGCTCACCTGCGAACGTGCGGCCAGTTCGCTCACCGGCAGGCTGGCAAAGCTGCGCGCGTCGGCCAACACCAGTTTGGCCACCCTCTGCTCGGCCGGCGGCAGTGCAGGCAGCGCGGCGAGGATGCGGTCCAACATCGACAAGGGGTCACTCCTCCTCAGCCCATGCGAAGCCGTCGCGCGCGATCAACGCGCTGGCGGCCGCCGGCCCCCAACTGCCGGCGGCATAGGGGCCCGGGCCGCTCGTGTCGTTGCGCCACGCGTCGAGCACGGGCTCGACCCAACGCCAGGCCTGTTCCTGCTCGTCGCTGCGCACGAACAGGTTCAGGCGGCCGGCGATCGCATCGAGCAGCAGCCGCTCGTAGGCGCCGACGCGCTCGGTCAGGAAGGCCTTGTCGAAGTCGAGGTCGAGCGACACCGGCGACAACTGCTCGGGCTTGTTCGATGACGTTCTGCCGCCCTTGGCCGCGAGCAAATGCAGCTCGAGACCGTCTTCGGGCTGGAGCTTGATCACCAGCTTGTTGGCGCGCGAGGTGCCGGCAAAGATCGCGTGCGGCACAGGGCGGAAGTTGACGACGATCTGCGCGTCGTGTGCGGCCAGCCGCTTGCCCGTGCGCAGGTAGAACGGCACCCCGGCCCAGCGCCAGTTCTGGACCTCGGTGCGCAGCGCGACGAAGGTTTCGCAAGTGCTGCCTGGCGGCACCTTGACCTCGTCGAGATAGCCTACGACCGGCTGGCCGCCGACCGTGCCGGCGCGGTATTGGCCGCGCACCACGTCGCGGCCCACGCTGTCGGGCGTGAAGGGTTTGAGCGACTTCAGCACCTTCAGCTTCTCGTCGCGGATCGCATCGGCGTCGCCGGTGGCCGGCGGCTCCATCGCGATCATCGTCAGCAACTGCAGGGCATGGTTTTGCACCATGTCGCGCAGCGCGCCGGTGCGGTCGTAGAAGTCGCCGCGCGTGCCCACGCCCAGCGATTCGGCAATCGTGATCTGGACGTTGGCGATGCTCTCGCGCCGCCACAGTGGCTCGAACAGGGCGTTGCCGAAGCGCAAGGCCGCGACGTTCTGCACGGCGGGCTTGCCCAGGTAATGGTCGATGCGCAGGGCCTGGCTTTCGCGGAACGAGGCGCTGACCACGCGGTTGATTTCCTGCGCACTGGCGAGGTCGTGCCCCAGCGGTTTTTCTAGGACCACGCGCACGTTGGCGCCGTTCAGGCCGACGGCGCCGAGCTGGGCGCAGATTTGCGGGAACAGGTGCGGGCTGGTGGCCAGGAACAGCACCACGGTGTCGGCCGGGCCGCCGGGGCGACCGCCTTCGGATTGTGGCGCGTCGACCCACCGCTTCAGACCGGCGTAGTGCTCGGGCTGCGACAGGTCCATGCGCCGGTAATGCAGCAGCGCGGCAAAGCGCGCGAACTCGTCGTCGCTCGGCCGCTTGTCGCTTTCCACATCGCAAAAGCGCTCGCGGATGAATGCCCGGTACTGGTCGTCGCTGCGCTCGTCGCGCGCGACGGCGAGGATGCGTCCCGCCTCGGGTAACTTGCCGTGGCGCCAGGCCTGGAACAGGGCCGGCACCAGCTTGCGCCAGGTGAGGTCGCCGGTGCCGCCGAAGAGGACGAGGTCGAATGACATGGCGTCAAGGGCATGTAATTTAGTTACGGCAAAGATGATGCATGAGTTTCTTTGACCGGTCAACGCGGTTGCAGCCCGGGCCCGGCTTGGCGTTCTAATCGGGGCTGGCATCACCGTGGCTACACCCATCCGCCCATGAACCAGCTCGACCAACTCAAGCAGCACACCACGGTCGTTGCCGACACCGG
>JANMSR010000027.1:0-3708 GCA_031389565.1 Burkholderiales bacterium | reverse complement strand
AGCAACCCGCAATTGTTCTGGGGCCTGATCGCCAGCATGTGGGTCGGCAACGCGATGCTGGTGATCCTGAACCTGCCGCTGATCGGCATCTGGATCAAGCTGCTGACGGTGCCCTACCGCCTGCTCTACCCGGCGATCCTGAGTTTCTGCTGCATCGGCCTGTACACGCTCAATAACAACAACTTCGACGTCTACATGGCGGTGATGTTCGGCGTCCTCGGTTACCTGTTCTTCAAGCTGTCCTGCGAGCCGGCGCCGCTGCTGCTGGGCTTCATCCTCGGGCCGATGATGGAAGAGAACCTGCGCCGCGCGCTGCTGCTGTCGCGCGGCGACTGGATGACGTTCGCGACCCGGCCGCTGTCGGCAGGGCTGCTCTTCGCTGCGCTGCTGATGATCATTGTCGTGTCGCTGCCGTCGATCAAGAAGAAGCGCGAAGAGGCATTCCAAGAAGAAGTGATATGACGCTGCGGGCCCGCACGCGCTCGGGGCGGCCCGGCACGGCCTGACGCCATGCCCGCTGCGGCCGCGCGAACCCAGGTGGCCATCGTCGGCGCCGGCCCGGCGGGCCTGCTGCTGGGGGCGCTGCTGCACAAGGCCGGCATCGCCAACGTCATCGTCGAGCGCCAGAGCGCCGACTACGTGCTCGGCCGCATCCGCGCCGGCGTGCTCGAGCAGACCACGATGGCGCTGCTCGACGACGCCGGCGTCGGCGCGCGCATGCACGCCGAGGGCTTGGTGCACCACGGCTTCGAGCTGTGCTTCGGCGGCGCGCGGCACCGCATCGACCTGCACGCACTCACCGGCGGCAAGCAGGTCATGGTCTACGGCCAGACTGAGCTCACGCGCGACCTGATGGCCGCGCGCGCGGCGGCCGGCCTGACGACGGTCTATGAAGCCAAGGACGTCGCGCCGCATGACTTCGACGGCGCGCAGCCACGTATCACCTACAGCCAAAACGGCCAGGCGTACAAGTTGCGCGCGGACTTCATCGCCGGCTGCGACGGCTACCACGGTGCCTGCCGCGCCAGCGTGCCGCCGCAGGCGCTGGCCGTCTTCGAGAAGGTCTACCCCTTCGGCTGGCTCGGCGTGCTGGCCGACACGCCGCCGGTATCGCCCGAACTGATCTACTCCAACCACGAGCGCGGCTTTGCCCTGTGCTCGATGCGCTCGCCCACGCGCACGCGCTACTACGTGCAATGTTCGCTGCACGACAAGGTCGAGCAGTGGACCGATGCCATGTTCTGGGACGAGCTGCGCCGCCGCCTCGACTCCGCCGCAGGCGCAGCGCTGGTCACCGGCCCGTCGATCGAGAAGAGCATCGCGCCGCTGCGCAGCTTCGTCGCCGAGCCGATGCGCTTCGGCCGCCTGTTCCTGGCCGGCGACGCCGCGCACATCGTGCCGCCCACCGGCGCCAAGGGCCTGAACCTGGCGGCGTCGGACGTGGGCTTCTTGTCACGCGCGCTGATCGAGCACTACGCCGAGAAGAGCAGCGCCGGCATCGACGACTACTCCGCGCGCTGCCTGGCGCGCGTGTGGAAGGCCGAGCGCTTCTCCTGGTGGTTCACTTCGCTGACGCACAAATTTCCCGAAGGCGGGGCCATCGGCCAGAAGCTGCAGCGCGCCGAACTCGATTACCTCGTCAGCTCGCGCGCCGCGGCCACCGTGCTGGCCGAAAACTACGTCGGCCTGCCGTTCGACGCCTGAGCCGCGCGGCGCCCCGCCCGGACCGTCGCCTCCCGATGCCCTTGCCCACCCCGCTGCAGCAGCTCGCCGAAGCCCCCGCCTTGGCGCCGCTGCGCGAGCGCACCTTTCGCATGCTCTGGCTGGCCTGGCTGGCCGCGAACATGACGATGTGGATGAACGACGTGGCGGCGGCCTGGCTGATGACCACCCTGACCACGAGCCCGGTGATGGTGGCCCTGGTGCAGACCGCGTCCACGCTGCCTGTGTTCCTGCTCGGCCTGCCCAGCGGCGCCATGGCCGACATCCTCGACCGGCGGCGCTACTTCGCCGCGACGCAGTTGTGGGTCTCGGTCAATGCGCTGGTGCTGGCCGGGCTGTCGCTGGCCGATGCCTTGACGGCCAACTTGCTGCTCGCACTGACCTTCGTCAACGGCGTGGGCCTGGCGATGCGCTGGCCGGTGTTCGCGGCCATCGTGCCCGAGATCGTGCCGCGCGAGCAGCTCTCGCCCGCGATTGCGCTGAACGGCATCGCGATGAACCTGTCGCGAGTGATTGGCCCGGTGCTGGCCGGCGCGTTGCTGGCGGCCTTCAGCAGTGCGGCGGTGTTCGTGCTCAACGCCGTGTTGGCCGGCATCGCCTTCGTGCTGATCCTGCGCTGGAAGCACCAGCCCAAGGCCAGCGCGCTGCCGGGCGAGCGCTTCGTCGGCGCCATGCGCGTGGGCCTGAACTTCGCGCTGCAGTCGCCGCGGCTGAAGATCATCCTGTTGCGCGTGTTCCTGTTCTTCCTGCAGTCGACCGCGTTGATCGCGCTGCTGCCGCTGGTGGCCAAGCGTCTGCATGGCGGCGGGCCGGGCACCTTCACGGTAATGCTGGCCTGCCTGGGGCTGGGTGCCATCGTCGCCGCGCTGCGCTTCCCGCACTGGCGTGCGCGTTACTCGCGCGACCAGTTCGTTCGCATCGGCACCGTGGTGCAGGCCGCGCTGGCGGTGCTGATCGTCTATGTGCCCGAGCTGTGGGTCGCCTTGCCGGCGATGGTGCTCGTGGGCATGGCCTGGATCTCGGTGGTCAACTCGCTGACGATTTCGGCGCAGATGGCGCTGCCCGACTGGGTGCGCGCACGCGGCATGTCGATCTACCAGATGGCGTTGATGGGCGGCTCGGCCGCCGGCTCGCTGCTGTGGGGCTGGGTTGCCGGCTGGACCAATGTGGCCGCCTCGGTGGCGGCAGCGTCGGTGTTTGGCGTGCTGGCGCTGGCGGTGCTGCGGCGCCTGTCGATCGAAGGCGGCGCGGACCCCGATTTCAGCCCGGCGCCGGTGATCAGCAGCGTCGAACCGGCGGTGGATGTCGCCGCCGAAGACGGCCCCGTGATGGTGACCGTGGAGTACCTGATCGACCCGGCCCGCGCCAGCGAGTTCGCCGAAGTCATGCAGCGCACCCGCCGTGCCCGGCTGCGCCAGGGCGCGCTGTCGTGGGGGCTGTTCCGCGATGCGGCGCAACCCGGCCGCGTGATCGAGTACTTCGTCGACGAGAACTGGCTCGAACACCAGCGCCGGCTCGAGCGCTTTTCGGCCTTCGATGCCGACTTGCGCGTCAAGCGCCTCGCGTTCCACACCGGCGACGAGCCGCCGCGGGTGCGGCGCTTCATTGCGCAGTCGCTCGACTTGCCGCCGGATTCGCCTTCGTGACTGCGGTGAGATGATCGGTGTTGCGGCGCATCGGACCGCGCATCGTTTGTTGCCGACCAACGAACGCCAGATCACAGCGCAGTAGAGCCATGTCGAAGTTCAATTACAGCCAACCCTATGCCAGCGCGCGGCTGCCGGTGTTCGCGCGCAACGTCGTCGCCACGTCGCACCCGCTGGCCGCACAGGCCGGCCTGCGCACGCTGGCCGCCGGCGGTAACGCGGTCGATGCGGCGATTGCCACCGCGGCGTGCATGCCCATCCTCGAACCGTGCAGCAACGGCCTGGGCTCCGACGCCTTCTGCATTCTGTGGGACGGCACACGACTGCACGGCCTGAATGC
>JANMSR010000003.1:0-2060 GCA_031389565.1 Burkholderiales bacterium | reverse complement strand
GGATCCAGGCCACCGTGAACAAGATGCCGGGAATCACCAGCGGGATCAGCGACAGCGCGAAGAACAGCGACTTGAAGGGCGTGTTGGTGCGTTCGTTGATCCAGGCCAGCGTGGCGCCGATAAAGAAGGCCAGCGACGCCGTGCCGACCGCGAAGCGCACCGAGTTCCAGAACAGCCGCGCGGTGTCGCTGCTGGTGTAGGCGGTGATGTAGTTGCCGAAGGTGAAGACGGCGGCCTTGGTCGCGGTCTGCGGCGTGAAGAAGCTCTGCCAGAGCAGGAAACCGAGCGGCACCACCGCGATGTAAACCGTGAACGCGACGCAGGCACCGATGACGATCCACTGCCAGTTCAGCGCCCAGCGGCGCGGCGAACGTGCAGCGACCGTCATCGACTCGAATGGCGATTGCGCCTGGGCGTGAGCCGCGGATGGAGCGTCGAGCATGGGGGTTGTAGAGGTTCTTTTATACGGAACAGTGGTCCGTATAGCGAACCACGACTCTAGGGGGCCGGTCGGTGGGTGTCAAGGCGAGTAACCCCGCGCGATGTGGCCACCTGTTCGTGCAGCCGCACCTCCTGGCCGCTGCGCGACGACTCGATCGCTGTGATGCACAGCTCCAGATTGGCCGGGCCCCAGCGGCCGTCGTGCAAGGCCGGCTTGCGGCCCGCGATGGCAGCGTGAAACTCATCGAGCACCAATTCGCGCGGGCTGCGTTCGCACGGAGCCGGTACCAGGTCTTGCCTCTTGCTTCGACCCTCAACCGCCGAGAAGCGCTTGACGTTGGCCGTGAACAGCGTTGCCTGAAGTTCGCTGGCGGTGGCGCAGGTCAACGCATCGGCCAGGCGCAGACCGTGGGACAGCACCAGTTCACTCGCGAATTCGAACGCGTTTCTCGTCAATGACCCAGAGTTGGCCGGCTGTGCGCTCTACGGCAGAGAGCCTTACACCGGCCAGCACCAAAGTGAGCACGGCGGCGAACGCCTGTTCTGCGGGCCTGATTACCCATATCCCGCGATGGCTGCCCACGGGGTACGCCCTGATATCCGCGAAATCCAGGTCGAGAGTGAGTAACACGCGATCTTCAGTCCTGCATGCTGCGAGGAGATCGGGGTCGGGGGCTCCGGCGAGCCCTTCGGAGCAGGCAGTCTGGACATCGTGTCCGAGATCGCGCAACGCAGGCTCTACCCTGCGCGGGAGATTCTCATCCAGCTTGAAGCGAAGCGTCATCCCACGGGCCTACGCCGGCACTGGGACGATTCGCTCGCGGGCCAATTCAGCCGCATAGCCGATGGCCGCAGGGATGTGCTCTGGCTTGAGAGTGGGGTATTCGTCGAGGATGGTTGCCGCGCTCTCACCTGCCGCCAGGTTGTCCAGCACGACGGATACGGGTATGCGCGTGCCGCGAAAGCACACTGCCCCGTGCATGATTTCAGGGTCGGCTGTGATGTATGGCTTCCAGTCCATGGCAACCTCTATGTCGATGACGTCGATGCGAGACGCGCGGGCCTGGCGGACGTAGCCCGCCACGTCGGCCAAGACGATTGTAGGTTGCAGGCGGCACCTCCAGATAAGATTCAAGTCACCGTCGCCTGCTCATGCAATCGCAACTCCTGGCCGCTGCGCCACGACTTGATCGCTGCGATGCACAGCTCCAGATTGGCCAGGCCCCAGCGGCCGTCGTGCAAGGCCGGCTTGCGGCCCGCGTTGGCAGCGTGAAACTCATCGAGCACCAATTCGCGCAGGCTGCGTTCGCGCGGGCCCGCCGCTTGCGCCAACGCCTGCATCGGTGCGCAGCACGCCAGCAGCGACGCGGCAACGATCTTCCAAAACGCCAGGCTCAGGCTTGTCCCCTTGGCGCACGCCGACGCAGGTACTCGAAATTGAGGGTGTATTGCTCGGCGTGCGTGATGTCGCGGTGTAGGCGCTGGATGGCGTCGGCAGAGAACTCTTCGCCGATGCCGCCGCCGGCCTCGGCCAGCAACTGGATCTGGCAGGCGTTCTCGAGCATCAGCGCCAGCACGGTCGACTCCTCGACCGTCGCGCCCACCACCGCCACGCCGTG
>JANMSR010000518.1:0-1764 GCA_031389565.1 Burkholderiales bacterium | reverse complement strand
GTGCTGCGCCAGGCTTCAACCAACTGGCCAAAGCGCGCGGCTGCCTGCTCGATCAGGGTCGCGTCGTCGATCTCGCCCTTGAGCCACGCGCGACTGGCGTCGCCCCAGATCGTTCGGCCGACCATGAAGCCCTTGACGATGGAGTGCGTGGCCTGCGCGAAAGCCGCCGTCAGTGCATCGAGCGGCTGGTTGAGGCCGAGGATCACGGCACCGCGACATTGCGGATCGCGCTCGGCGATCAGGGCTGCGAGCTGCGCCCACGCGTCACTCGCCATCGGCGTCAGCTTCCACCACTCCGGCTTCAAGCCCAGGTTGTAGAAGCGTTTCACGGCGCGCAGCACCGCCGCGGCATCACCCTGGGGCGGGATCACTTCGAGCAGCAACTCATGGCCGCTGGCGCGCGTGGCTTCCCAGAGTTCGAGCAGGCGCTCTTCCTGCGCCACGCGCAGCGTGGCTTCGTCGTCGGGGTGGTAGTTGACGAGGCATTTCACGACCTGCTCGCGCGGCCAAGTGACGAGCGTGCTGCCGAGCGAGCGCGTGCCGTCGAACGCCAAGGGGCGCGAGCCCGGCAGCTCCACCGGGCGGCCGACCCACCAGCCGCGGCCGGTGGCCGCATTGAGCACGTCACTGCCGTAACGGCCGTCGATCAGCACGCCAAGCCGGCCTTGCAGCGAAAAGGCACGCTCGGTCCGCTCCGCCGCGCGCAGCAGCAGAGCCTTCAACACGGGGATGCGCGCCAGCGGCGCGCCGGCTTCGCGCGCCATCACTTCGAACTGCGATCGGTGGTCGAAGGCCATCACGTTCAGCTCGGGCCAGGCCGGCCGCGCGGCCGTCGTGCGGTGCAGGTGCGCGAGCAGCGGGTCGGCATCGACTTTGGGCAGGCGCTGGCCGCTGAACCAATGCGCCAGTTCGGCGGGCGTAGGCATCGCGGGCGCGCAGGCGTGGCGCGAGACGACGATGGCGCCGCAGGCGTTGGCGATCTTCGCGGCGCCGTGGAAATCTTCGCCGTTCAGGAAGCCCGTCATCAGGCCCGCCGCGAAAGCATCGCCGGCACCAAGCACGTTCATCACCTCGATGCGTTCGCCCAGTGCGGTGGGCGCATCGTCGAGCCGCGCCGGTATCTCGCCTTCGATGAAACAGCAGCCCTTGGGCCCAAGTTTGACGACCAGCGCCGCGCTGCTGACTTCGCGCACGCGGCGCAGCGAAGCCAGCAGATCACCCGCCACGCCGCCGGCGATCAGGAACTCTTCTTCAGTGCCGATCAGCAGATCGAATTGCGGCAGCACGGCTTGCAGGCGCGCGGTGACGGCCGCATCGGCAACAAAACGCTTGGCGCCTTCACCGCGTTTCGTCAGGCCCCACAGCACGGGGCGGTAGTCGATGTCGAGCACGCGCACGACGCCGTGCTTGCCGGCAGGGCCCAGCGCAGCCAGCGACGCGGCGCGCACGGTGGGCGTGGACAGGTGCGTGCCGGTGATCAGCAGCGCGCGGCAGCCGGCGATGAAGTCTTCGCGGATCAGCGCGGCATCGATCGCCATGTCGGCGCAGTTCTCGCGCACGAAGAGCAGCGGGAAGGTGTCGCGGTCTTTCAGGCCGAGCAGGACAAGGCCGGTCAGGCGCTCGGCATCGACCTGCACCTGGCTGGTGTCGCAGCCCTCGCGCTGCAGCGTCTCGACCAGAAAGCGACCCATCTGCTCGTCGCCCACGCGCGAAATCATCGCCGCGCGCAGGCCGAGCCGGGCCGCGCCGAAGGCGATGTTGGCC
>JANMSR010000506.1:0-4609 GCA_031389565.1 Burkholderiales bacterium | reverse complement strand
CTTGAAGCGCATTGCCGGCATTGTGCTCAATGCGCAGGCGCGCGTGCTGGTCACGATCGAACGCGCCAAGCCGCTTTCCCACCTGTTGCGGGCACAGGTCGACGCCTTGCGCACCGTCGCCACCGTGGCCGATCTGTCGCTGGCCACTCTCTCGCTGCCAGATGCACCCGCGGCAGCTTTCGTGCGTCCGGCATTGGTGGCGTCGGATGTCGCGTTCCTGCAATACACCTCGGGCAGCACGGGCGACCCGAAGGGCGTGATCCTGACCCACGCCAACCTGCTGGCCAACCTGCGCGCGATGTGGCGCGCATCGGAGATCAGCAGCGCCGACACCTTCGTCTCCTGGCTGCCGCTGTACCACGACATGGGCCTGATCGGCGCGTGCCTGGGCGGCTTGACCATCGGCTTTCGTGTGGTGCTGATGTCGCCGCTTGCGTTTCTGGCCCGGCCTGCGCGTTGGCTGGAGACGATCCACCGGCACCGCGGCACCGTTTCGGCGGCGCCCAACTTCGCCTACGAGTTGTGTCTGGCCAAGCTTGCCGACGCCGATCTTGACGCTCTGGACCTGTCGTGCTGGCGGCTGGCGTTCAACGGCGCCGAGCCGGTGAGCCCCGAGACGCTGGAGCGCTTCGCGGCGCGCTTCGAACGCTGCGGCTTCGCACCCGAGGCGCTGACGCCGGTCTACGGGCTGGCCGAAAATTCGCTCGGCCTGGGGTTCCCGCCGGTCGGCCGCGGCCCGCTGGTCGACCGCATCGATCGTGCCGCACTGGCGCACGATGGCGTCGCGACACTGGCGCGGGCGGACGACGCCGAGCCGCTGCGCATCGTCTCCTGCGGACTGCCGCTGCCAGGCCACGAGCTGCGCGTGATCGGCGCCGGCGGGCGCGAGTTGCCCGAGCGCGAGCAGGGGCAGGTGCAGTTCCGCGGCCCCTCCAGCACACAGGGCTACCTGAACAACCCGGCCGCCAACCAGCGCCTGTTCGACGGCGCCTGGCTGAACACCGGCGACCTCGGCTACATGGCCGCCGGCGAGTTGTTTCTCTCTGGGCGCGAGAAAGATATCATCATCCGCGGCGGCTTGAACATCCACCCCCAGGAACTCGAATCCGCGGTCGCCAACATCGCCGGCATTCGCAAGGGGGGCGTGGCGGTATTTGCGGCATCCGACCTGCGCAGCGGCACCGAACGGCTGGTCGTGCTCGCGGAAACCCGGATCAGCGAGCCCGAGCCGCGCCGCCAACTCATCCAGGCCATCACCGCACTGTCGGCCACGCTGCTTGGCGCGCCCGCCGATGACGTGGTGCTGGCGCCCCCGCGCTCAGTGCTGAAGACGTCGAGCGGCAAGACCCGCCGCGCCGCCTGCCGCGAACTCTATGAGCAGGGCCGGCTCGGCGAAACGCAACGTGCACCATGGCAGCAATGGGTTGCGCTGGCGGCCGCGGCCGCGGCGGCGCGGGCACGCCGCGCCAGGCGCTCGGCCGGCCGCCTGGCGTGGGGCCTGTGGGCCTGGAGTGTGTTTTGCGCGTTCAGTGCCGTGGCGTGGTGTGCGGTGATGGGGCTGCCGGGCGTGCCACCGCGGCGGCGCGCGGTGCGCACGCTGACACGGGCGGCGACCCGGCTGATGGGCTTGCCGCTGCGGGTGGAGGGGCTGGAGCGGTTGCCGGCGACGGGGCCGCGCATCGTCGTCGCCAACCACGCCAGCTATCTCGATGCGATAGTGTTGGGTGCGGTGCTGCCACCCGAATTCACTTTCGCCGCCAAGCGCGAACTGGCCGACGTAATGCTGATCGGCCCGGTGCTGCGCCGGCTGGGTGCCGCGTTCGTCGAGCGCTTCGATGCCGCGCAAGGCGTCGAGGACACCCGGGCGCTGCAGGCGCGCGTGCGGGCCGGCGAATCGATGGTGTTCTTCCCCGAAGGCACGTTCCAGCGTTCGACCGGCCTGCAGCCCTTCAAGCTCGGCGCTTTCGTGATTGCCGCGGAGACGGGAACACCGCTGGTTCCGGTCACGTTGAACGGCACCCGCTTGCTGCTGCGCGACGAGGCCCGGCTGCCGCAACGCAGCGATGTCCGGGTGACGATCGGCGTGGCCATCGCACCGCCGGGCCCGGGCTGGAACCACGCGCTCGAACTGCGCGATGCGGCGCGCAAGTCGATCGCGGCCGCGCTGGCGGAGCCCACACTCGATGTCTGAACACCAACAGGATCCGTCATGACCCAAGCGCAGACGCCGCTCTGGCTGCGCCGGACCGTGGTGGCGGGCTTGCTCGGCGGCCTGCTGTTGGTGGGCTTCGTGGTGATGCGGCCGTTTCTGTCGGCCATCGCCTGGGCCGCGATCCTGACCTATGTGTCGTGGCCGTTGCATCTGCGACTGTTGGCGCGGCTGCGCGGCCACCGGACCGGGGCTGCCTTGGCCATGACCGTGATGCTGACGCTGGCCCTGGGCGTGACCCTGATTTGGCTGGGGTTGTTGTTGCGCAGTGAAGGGGTGGCGGCGGTTCGCGAGGCCGTTGCGTTGCTGCAGGCGGGCGTGCGCCTGCCGGAGCCGATCATGCGCATTCCGTGGCTGGGCCCCTGGCTGCAGGAGCGCCTGGTCGAACTCGGCGGAGACCGCGCGGCCTGGGGACGGCAACTGTCGGAACTGACCGTGCAATGGGGCGGCCGCGCCATGCGCCTCGTCGGCGACCTCGGGTTGAATGCGCTGCGTTTCGCCGTAGCCTTGCTGACCTCATTCTTTCTGTTTCGCGACGGCGACCGCCTGCTCGACCAGTTGCGCGGCGTCCTGCACGGCCTGCTGGGGGATCGGGTGCAGGCCTATTTCACGGCGGTCGGCGACACCACGCGCGCGGTGGTCTACGGCCTGTTGATCGCGGCTGTTGCACAAGGTCTGCTGGCGGGCCTGGGCTACTGGGCGGCAGGTGTGAATGCCCCCGCTTTCTGGGGCGCGGTGACGGCCCTCGTGGCCCTGATCCCCTTCGGCGCGCCCTTCGTCTGGGGTTCGATCGGTGCGTGGCTGCTGTTGCAGGGCGAGGTCAGCGCCGGCATCGGCCTGCTATTGTGGGGCGCGCTGGCGGTCAGCTGGATCGACAACCTGGTGCGCCCGCTGGTCATCAGCGGCGTCGCGAAGATCCCCTTCCTGCTCGTGCTGTTCGGTGTTCTGGGCGGCCTGGCGGCATTCGGCCTGATCGGCCTGTTCGTCGGGCCGGTGATCCTGGCCATCCTGCTCGCGCTCTGGCGCGAATGGGCGGCCTACAATGCACCCCACCGCGCGCGTCCTTTGTCTTGAATACGCCCACCACACCCGCTCGCAGCGCAGGCTTGGAGTCTCGATGAAGCTCTTTCCCCAGGAGGCACTCAACGACGGCGTTCGCAAGCGCGAGGTCTTCGGCTGGGCGATGTACGACTTCGCCAACTCGGGCTACACCACGGTCGTTCTGACGGCAGTCTTTAGCGCCTACTTCGTCGGCGTCGTCGCAGGCGGTGCCGATTGGGCCACGCTGGCCTGGACGCTGGCAATCTCGGCGTCGAGCCTGATCGTGATGCTGACCATGCCGGCGATCGGGGCCTACGCCGATCTCAAGGCCGCCAAGAAACGCTTGCTGGCGTTGTCGACCGCCGGCTGCGTGCTTGCCACCGCCGCATTGGCGCTCGCAGGACGAGGCGATATATGGATGGCGGTCGCGGCGGTGGTGCTCTCGCACACGTTTTACTCGTATGGCGAATCGCTGATCGCCGCATTCCTTCCAGAACTCGCCCGTGACGACGCCATGGGTCGCGTGTCCGGCTGGGGATGGAGCTTCGGCTACCTCGGCGGCATGCTGGCGCTGGGGCTGGGGCTGGGCTATGTGGCGGCGGCGCAGGCGCGCGGCGAGCCGGCAACGGCATTCGTGCCGGTGGTGATGCTGATCACCGCCGCGATCTACGGCCTGGCGTCGCTTGCGACCTTCGCATTGCTGCGCGAACGCGCAACGCCCCCGGCAAAGTCAACCGCCGCAGTGGGCGGTGCCGGCGTGAACGCATCGCTGCAGCGCCTGGCACGGACTTGGAACCAGGCCCGGCACTATCGCGACCTGCGCTGGTTGCTCGCCTGCTGCACCTGCTACCAGGCGGGCATCTCGGTGGTGATCACGTTGGCGGCGGTCTATGCCGAGCAGGTGCTCGGCTTCAAGCAGGCCGACACGATGCTGTTGATTTTCATGGTCAACATCGCCGCCGTGGCCGGTGCATTTGCCTTCGGCTATTGGCAAGACCGTATCGGCTACAAGCGATCTCTAGGGTTCACGCTGGTGGGCTGGTTCCTGATGACACTGCTGGCCGGGTTCGCCACCGGCCCGGCGATGTTCTGGGCCGCCGCCGTGATCGCCGGGCTTTGCATGGGGTCCAGCCAATCGGCCGGCCGTGCCATGGTGGGGCTGCTCACGCCGCCCGATCGCAAGGCCGAGTTCTTCGGACTGTGGAGCTTTGCGACCAATCTTGCGGTCGTGGCGGGTCCGCTGACCTATGGCCTGATCGCGCTCGTGACCGGCGGCAACCATCGCGTCGCCATCCTGTCGACGTCGCTGTTCTTTGTCGCCGGCCTATCGCTGCTGATGCCCATCAACATGGCGCGCGG
>JANMSR010000503.1:0-3321 GCA_031389565.1 Burkholderiales bacterium | reverse complement strand
TCGACACCGTCGGCGCTGCGCAGCTTGACGATGCAGAAGTGGCGTTCGGTCACGGTGCGGGTGGAGAACGAGGTCGGCCGGTCCAGCGGCACGCGGGCCACGGCGACTTGAACGGCAGTGATCTTGGGCATGGGGCGCTCGGGTGAGATGGTGGTGGACCGGCTGGCGATCAGAATGGTCGGCCATCAGGCTGGCGACAGCAATCGCTGTCAAGTGTCGCCGACAACGGAGCAATCTATGGACAAAGTGGAACCCCGAGCACGGGTGCTGGTCATTGGTGGCGGCACCATGGGCTGCGGCATCGCCGCTGGCTTCGTCGCCCACGGCGCCGACGTGGTGCTGCTGGTGCGTGACGACGCCCGCCGCGAGGCGGCCAGGCGCCAGACCCTGGAACTGGTGGGCAGTATCGCTTCGGCGCCGCCGCGCGGCACGTTGTCGGTGCAGGCCAGCGCGGCGTTCGACGCCTGGGACTCTGTGTCGCTGGTGATCGAAAGCGTCAAGGAAGACCTGGCGCTCAAGCAGCAGGTGTTCGCCGGGCTCGACGCGCGCGTGCCGGCCGGCGTGCCGATCGGCAGCAACAGCTCGGGACTGCCCATCTCGCGCATCGCCCAGGGCCTGGCCACGCGTGCGCGCATGTTCGGCATGCACTACTTCATGCCGGCGCACCGCGTGCCGTTGGTCGAGGTGGTGTGCGGTGCCGACTCCGACCGCCGTCTCGCGCAACGGGTGTGCGAGCTGTTTTCGGCCACCGGCAAGAAGCCGGTGCTGGTCAAGCGCGACATCCCGGGCTTCCTGGCCAATCGCATCCAGCATGCGCTGATGCGCGAAGTGCTGTCGCTCGTCGACAGCGGCATCGCCTCGGCCGAGGACATCGATATCGCGGTGCGCTACAGCTTCGGCTTTCGTTATGCCGCGATCGGCCCGGTGCTGCAAAAGGAGATCTCGGGCTGGGACTCGATGGCCCAGGCAGCGCGCGAGATCTACCCGACCCTGTCGAACACTGCCGTGCTGCCCGATTGCTTGGAGCGCCTGCTTGCCGAGGGCAAGCTCGGCATGAAGACCGGCGAGGGCTTCGTCGCGTGGACAGCGCAGACCGCGCAAGCCACGCGCACGGCCTACGACGAGCGTTTGGCCACCGCGTTGCGGCTGCTCGAATGACGAGCGCCCGCGCGCCGCTGTGACCCACTCCCGCCATGTGTTGCGCACGCTGAATCCCGAGGCGCTTGCGTGAGTAGGAGTGCGATGGCGGCCGCCTTCGCCAAATTGCCAGTTGGCTGCCTGGGCGCCTTCGCCACCGGCCGTCGTCGATGCGTTGGCACTGGGACAGGTCACTTCAGCAAAGCATAGGGGCCGCCGCGCTGCAGCGCGCGTTGATACCCGGGCCGGGCGTGGATGCGGGCGAGCCAGTCGGCGAGCTTCGGGTGCTTGGCGGCATCGAGCCCGCCGCGCGATGCAGCGGCTTCGAGCGGGAAGCTCATCATGATGTCGGCAGCGCTGAAGTCCTTGCCCGCGAACCAGGGCCGCAACTTCAATTCGGCTTCCATGAACGCCAGTTGGCGGTCGATGTTGGGCTGCACGAAGCTGCCCATCACCTTGTCGGCGATGCCGCGGGCGATCGGCCTGGCAAAAAAGGGCATCGGCGCGCTACGCACTTTGTTGAAGATCAGGGCCATCACCAGCGGCGGCATGGCCGAGCCTTCGGCGAAGTGCAGCCAGTAGGTGAAGCGCAGTCGCTCGGGCGTGCCGTGGGCCGGGCGCAACGTGGAGCCGGCGGCCTGGTCGAGCAGGTACTCGACGATGGCGCCGGTTTCGGCCACCACGCTGGCGCCGTCGCTGATCACCGGCGACTTGCCCAACGGGTGCACGGCGGCCAGTTCGGGCGGCGCCAGCGACGTTTTCTTGTCGCGGGCGTAGCGCCGGATCTCGTAGGGCAGGCCCAGTTCTTCGAGCAACCACAGCACGCGCTGCGAGCGCGAGTTTTCGAGGTGGTGGACGGTGAGCATCGGCATCCTTCGGTCAGGCGGTGAGCAGCTTGTTCACCAGCTCGGGGGTCGTCGACGCGCCGTACTTGCGCATCAAGCGCGCCCGGTAAACATCCACCGTGCGCGGGCTGATCGTGAGTTTCAGGCCGATGCGTTTGCTGGTCAGGCCTTCGATCAGCAACGCGGCGATTTCGCGTTCGCGTGCGGTCAGGCGGGTTCCGACCCGGCGCCGCGCCGACAGGTCCTCGAAGCTCCAGATGCCCGAGGCGTGAGGCTGGCGGGGGTCGAGCGCGCGGCCGGCGACATGGCACCAGAACAACTCGCCCGACAGGCGCTTCATGATGCGTTCGTCGGCGTAGAAGCCGCGTTTGTCCAGGCTGGCGACGATGCGCGCACCGGTGCGCTCGAACTCGCCCGGCGTCGGGTACAGCAGCTCGAAGCTCTGGCCGTTGAGCTGATCGGGCCGGGTGGCGCCGAACATCGCCAGCACCTGCTGGTTGCAGTTGAGCATCAAGCGGTCTTTGGACAGCACCAGGCCGATCGGCGCCAGGTCGAAAGCGGTGCGGTAGTCGAGGGTCATGCGGCGGGCCGGCAGGCGATTACTGAATTCTACGTAACGACCACTTAATGAGTTACGTAGTAGGCTCACACGCTGTTGTTGTTGGCCCTTTTTTCTGGAGACCACGTCGATGAACAAGATCTACCCGAGCGCGAACGCCGCACTCGAGGGCCTCGTCAAGGACGGGCAACTGATGGCCGTGGGCGGCTTCGGCCTGTGCGGCATTCCCGAGGCGCTGATCGAGGCGCTGAAGGCCAGCGGCGTGAAGAACCTGACCGTCATTTCCAACAACGCCGGCGTCGACGGCTTCGGCCTCGGCAAGCTGCTCGAAACGCGGCAGATCAAACGCATGATCTCCAGCTACGTCGGCGAGAACAAGGAGTTCGAGCGCCAGTACCTGGCCGGCGAGCTCGAACTCGAATTCACGCCCCAGGGCACGCTGGCCGAGAAGCTGCGCGCCGGGGGCGCCGGCATCCCGGCCTTCTTCACGCGCACCGGCGTGGGCACCATCGTCGCCGAGGGCAAGGAATTGCGCGAATTCGACGGCCAGACCTACGTGATGGAGCGCTCGTTGGTGCCCGACGTGTCGCTGGTCAAAGCCTGGCGCGCCGACAAGAGCGGCAACCTGCAGTTCCGCCTGACCGCGCGCAACTTCAACCCGGCCGTGGCGATGGCCGGCAAGGTGACCGTGGTCGAGGTCGAGGAGATCGTCGAGACCGGCGCGATGGCCCCCGACAGCGTGCACCTGGCGGGCATCTATGTGCACCGCATCGTGCTCAA
>JANMSR010000459.1:0-4340 GCA_031389565.1 Burkholderiales bacterium | reverse complement strand
CTGGAGGCCTGCCGCCACCTGGTGCGCCGCACCGCCGACCGGCATGGTACGAAGGTCAGCCTGGTCGGCTGGAGCCTGGGCGGCCTCTACGCGCGCGAGGTGGCCAAGGAAATGCCCGATCTCTCGCGCTGCGTGATCACGTTGGGCACGCCCTTCACGGGCCACCCGCGCGCCACCCATGCCTGGCGGTTTTATGAAATCGTCAGCGGCCAGAACGTGCACGATCCCGAGCTGATCGAGCAGATCCGCGGCACGCCCGCAGTGCCCACCACCTCGATCTATTCCAAGACCGACGGCGTCGTGGCCTGGCAGTGCTGCATCAACCAAGAAGCGCCGCAGGCCGAGAACATCGAGGTCCATGCGAGCCACATCGGCATGGGCATGAACCCGCTGGCCTTGTACGCCATTGCCGACCGGCTGCAGCAAGACCCGGCGCGCTGGCAGCCGTTCGACGCGCGCGGCGCGCGGCGCTGGTTCTACAAGACCACCGGCCATGTGTCGCTGCAGGCCGATTGGGAGCGGCCCGGCGCGGCCTGAGATCACCGGCATGCAGGTTTCCGCCAATGGCCTGGCCATCGAGGTCGACGACCAGGGCCCGCCCGGCGGCCCGCCGCTGCTGCTGCTGATGGGCCTGGGCATGCAGCTCACCGGCTGGCCGGATGGTCTGGTGCGCCTGCTGGTGGCGCGTGGCTTGCGCGTGATCCGCAGCGACAACCGCGACGCCGGCCTGTCCCAGGGTTTCGAGGCCGCTGGCACACCGAATCTGGCCTGGGCCGCGCTGCGCTTCCTGCTGCACCTGCCGGTGCGCTCACCGTACTCGCTGGCCGACATGGCCAATGACGCCTTCGGTGTGCTCGACGCACTGGGCATCGACCAAGCGCATGTCTGCGGCGCGTCGATGGGCGGCATGGTCGCCCAGCACATGGCCGCCAGCCGGCCCGAGCGCGTGTCGCGGCTGACGCTGATGATGACCAGCTCGGGCGCGCGCCGACTGCCGCAACCGAGCACCAAGCTGCGCGTCGCGCTGCTCGGGCGCCGCGCCGCCGGGGCGCACGATGTCGACACCGAGGTCGCGCATCTGATGCGCGTCTTCACGCTGATCGGCAGCCCCGCGTTCCGGCCCGACCCCGAGGCCTTCAAGGCGCGGCTGACCGCCTCGGTCCGCCGCGCCTGGCGCCCCAGCGGCGTGGCGCGCCAGCTCCTCGCCGTGGTGGCCGACGGCGACCGCTCGTCACTGTTGTCGCGGATCACGGCGCCGACGCACATCGTGCACGGTGCCGACGACCCGCTGGTGCCGGTGGCCGCTGCACACGACCTGCATGCCAGGATCGCAGGCTCGACACTGGAAGTCATCGACGGCATGGGCCACGACCTCCCCGAGCCGCTGTGGCCGCGCTTTGCCCAGGCAATCGGGCGCAAGGCTTGAAGTGACGGAGGCCAGGACATGGTGAGTGCGATCCACCCTGCCGCTGGCCGCCTGTTCGTTCGTTTGCGGCGTTGGGGCGGGCGCTCACGACCGGTTCTCAGCGTGGGGCTCGAGTCCGTCGCGCCCGAACTGCCGCCGCCAATGAACGCAGCAACGGCACCGTCTGCTCGAACCCGATGCACGCATCGGTGATCGACACGCCGTGCTTCAACGCTGCACCGGGCACCAGATCCTGCCGCCCTTCCTCGAGGTGGCTCTCGATCATCATGCCGATGATGCGCCGCTCGCCCGCCGCGATCTGCCCTGCCACGTCGTGGGCGACGGCGATCTGGCGCTGGTACTGCTTGCTGCTGTTGCCATGCGATGCGTCGATCATCACCTGCTCGCGCAGGCCGGCGGCGCGCAAGGTGTCGCAGCTCGCCGACACGTGCGCGGCGTCGTAGTTGGGCGCCTTGCCGCCGCGCAGGATGACGTGGCAGTCGTCGTTGCCGCGGGTCTCGAAGATGGCGGCCATGCCCATCTTCGTCATGCCCATGAAGGCATGCGCTGCGCGCGCGGCGAGGATCGCATCGGCCGCAACCTTGATGCTGCCGTCGGTGCCGTTCTTGAAGCCCACCGGGCAGCTCAGACCCGAGGCCAACTGGCGGTGACTCTGGCTCTCGGTGGTGCGCGCACCGATGGCGCCCCAGGCGATCAGATCGGCGATGAACTGCGGGCTCAGCAGATCGAGGAACTCCGTACCCGTGGGCAGGCCCAGCGTCGTCAGCTCAAGCAAAAGGCGGCGCGCTCGCTCCAGGCCTTCGTTGATCGCAAAGCTGCCATCGAGGTGCGGGTCATTGATGTAGCCCTTCCAGCCTACCGTCGTACGCGGCTTCTCGAAGTAGGCGCGCATGACGATCAACAAGTCGTCGTGCAGTGCGTCTGCGACCGCCTTCAAGCGCTGGCCGTACTCGAGCGCCTGGTCGTGGTCGTGGATCGAGCAGGGCCCGACGACGACGACGAGGCGGTCATCGCGCCCGTGCAACACATCGGCAATGGCGGCGCGGCTGGTTTCGACGAGGGCCAGCGTGTCGTCGCGCACCGGAACACGCTCTTGCAGCAATGCGGGCGTCAGCAACGGGCGAACGGCGCCGATGCGCACGTCGTCGATGCGGGTCGTGTCGAGCGTGCTGTCACGGGTGCCGACTTCGCGGTCGTGCAGCGGGTCGTCGAGGTGGTTCATGGCTAGTATGGTGTGTCGATTCGAGCGGAGGGCCTGCTCATCATGCAGTACTGGTCTGTAGCAATTCTGTAGCGCGAGGTTCGGGGGTGACTTGAACGACCGTCCCGGGTTGCTAGGTCCGACGACGCCCAGTAGCTTGGTCACGGCCCGCTGGGGCCAGGCAGCGAGTCTTTCAACTGATAGAATCATGTTTATCAATTGGGAGTACGCCGCATGTACGCCGCCGTCGTCGAACCGAGCAAGATTGCCCAGATCCTGGGCCTGCGCCGCAAGGTCACCTCCGTCGAGCAACTCGAGCAGCAGGTCGAGGCCGGTCTGCCGAAGGCGTCTCTTGGCACCGTGGCGCGCCATGTGTATGGCACCTCACCGGACGCTGCAGCCTTGATGCAGCGGGTTATCCCGTCGGCCACTTTCCACCGCCGGGGCGAAGATTTGAAACCGCAGGAAGGTGAGCGGGTGGAGCGACTGGCACGCGTGATCGCCACTGCAGAGCACGTGTGGGACAGCGCCGACGATGCGCGGGCGTTCCTGTCCACCGGCCACGCCATGCTGGGCGGCAAGCGGCCGATCGAGGTAGCCTTGACGGAACTGGGCGCGCGCCGGGTCGAGAGTCTGCTCTGGTCGCTGTTCCATGGCGTCGCCGCTTAGGGCGAGATCCAGGTCGGCTGGCGGCAAGCAGGCACGGTCGCAATCCTGGCAGGCCTGGCGCATCGCCGACGGGCGATTCGATCCGTTAAGCCCGGTCGGCGCTTCGCTGGTCGGCGGCCGGTGGAATTCACCGGGCCTCGGTGTGATCTACGCCAGTGGCTCGTACGCGGGCGCGATGTTGGAGTGCCTGGCCCACGCGGGCATCGGGCGGGTGCCGCGGACACACGTCGCGGTAGAGATATCTATTGCGGCTGCCGTCACCGTTGAGCGGCACGCCGAGAACAGCTTGCCCATGGGCTGGGACCACGCGGATCTGCGTGTCGCGAGGGTCTTCGGCGACGCCTGGATTCGCGAGCGGAGGACGGCCGTGATGGTGGTTCCCTCTGTCGTGGCGCGCAGGGAAGGCAACGTGCTCATCAACCCGCAGCATCCCGACTTCAGCAGGATCGTCGCCGGCAGTGCGGAACCGGTCGTCTGGGATGCTCGCCTGTTCGGCCGGCACTGACCGTCAAGGTCGCAGGCTGTCAGGCGGCGCGCCTCTGAGCAAGAGGGGCGTCGTTTGGTCGGCCAGGGAGAACGCCAGCCGCGATGCCGTGAAGCCACCGTTCGCGGCAGGCTCTTGACGGCCATGAGCGACTGCTCGACCAGATCAGGCCGACGGTTCATTGCAAACCAGCAGCGGTCATTCAGGTCTGTGCAGCGGACCGTGTCACTCGACACATTTCGTTCACCCGCAGGCCAGCGAGGGCGGACCCTCGTCAGGGGCTGCTGATCTCTTCCTCGACCTCGCGCAGACGATCCTTGCCGAAGAAAATCTCGTCGCGAACGAAGAAAGTCGGCGAGCCGAACGCAGATCCGCATCCTAGGCTGGCGGCGTTTCGCCGTCGGTGGACAAGGCGTCAAGGACATGCTGCGGCATCACCAGCCCGCGCGAGGCGTCCTCGATCGCCCAGGCGCGAATCAGCGGCGGCTGCGACTGCACATTGCCGAAGATGGTGGCGAACGCCACGTCGGCCGCGTCGCGCCCGGTGCCCAGGCGCACCA
>JANMSR010000457.1:0-1596 GCA_031389565.1 Burkholderiales bacterium | reverse complement strand
CCGCGCGCCGTCGCGCGCGCCGAGCCCAAGCCGCGTCTGCAGTTGGAAGCCGGCCAAGTCAGTCTGAATCAGGCGGCGGTACTTGCGGCACAGGAGCAGGCCTCCGCCGCGCGGGCCACCGCCAGTGCCGCCGAGGCGGCGGCGTCGGCTTCCAGCGAGCGCATGCGGGCGATGGAAACCGAGTTGGCGCGCGTGCGCGCCGAGGCCACGGCCCAGACCGACGCGTTGCTGCAACTGCGTCAGCAACTCGCACTCGACCGTGCCCAACGCGACCAACCGTCGCCCTGGACGATGGCCCTGCTCGTCCTGGCGGCGCTGCTCGCGGCCTTGGCGGCCTGGCTGGGCTGGGGCCTGCGCAAACAGTCGCAAGTGCCGCGCAACGAAGCCGATTGGTGGGATCGGAGTCGCGCGTCGATCGCGCCGCCCGCGGCCGACTCGCGCGTATCGGATTTCCCGACGTCGCAGGCCTCCGCCAAGGTGTCGGTGCTTGCGCGCCTGCCTTCGGCTCCGTCGCCGTGGGCGGATACGCCCGACTCGCGCAGTGGCGTCGATGTGCTCATCGCTCCGATGACGGTGCCGGCACCGACGGCGGTGACAATTGCGGCCCTGCTGGCGGCATCATCGCCGTCGCCCGCTGACGAGGAAGCCGCTCGCGCGATGAGCGTCGACGAACAGATCGACCTCGAGCAACAGGCCGATTTCTTCATTGCCCTCGGCCACGACGATGCCGCCATCGACCTGCTGATGGCGCACATGCGCAGCACCGGGGGCGGCAGCCCGCTGCCGTTCCTCAAGCTGCTCGAGATCCACCGCCGGCGCGACCAGCGCGAGGCCTACGAGCGCACGCGCGTGCGTTTCAACCAGCGCTTCAACAGCGTGGCGCCGGAATGGCAGGGCGACCCGAAGGCCGGCCGCACACTCGACGACTACACACTGACCGTCGGACGCATCCAGCGCGCGTGGCCGTCGCCACTGGACGCGATGGCAGAGCTCGAAGCCCTGTTGTTCCGCCGCGGGTCGGGCGCCGAGCTGTTCGATCTGCCGGCGTACCAGGAAGTGCTGTTCCTGTACCAGATGGCACGCGACCTGCACGAAGCGGAAGGCCGCGGCGGCAAGGCGGACGTCGATGTCCTGCTGCCGATCGGAGGCCGCTCGGCGAAGGTGGTCGCGCCCGAGGGCACGATCGTGCTCCGGCCCGAGTTCAATGACGGACAACCGGTGTCGCTCGAACTCGATCTCGACCTGACGGCTGACACCACCCAGGCGCAGCCTGCGGCGGCTGGCGACAAGGCGCCGCCGTTTTCGCTCAAGCAGATGCCCGCCCCGCGGCCGTCCGAGCCTGACGACGACTGGGCTGACAACCCCGACGCGCGCCCGACGCGCTAGTGTAGTGTTGCATTCTGTTTGGAACTTAAGCGGTTGTTGGCGCGAATGACTTTCTGCAGGATGTCGCCGGCGCTCTTGGTCCAGATGAACGGCTTGGGTTTGATGTTGTGATGGGCGACGTACTCGTCAATGGCGGCGACCAACTCCGGCACGCTGGTGAACACCCCGCGGCGCAGCCGATTGACGGTGATGTCTCGGAAGAAGCGCTCG
>JANMSR010000431.1:0-3100 GCA_031389565.1 Burkholderiales bacterium | reverse complement strand
CAAGGAAATGGTGATGCCGGGCGACAACGTCAGCATCACAGTCAAGCTGATCAACCCGATCGCGATGGAAGAAGGTCTGCGGTTCGCCATCCGCGAGGGCGGCAGAACCGTCGGCGCCGGCGTCGTGGCCAAGATCTTGGAGTAAAGGCGAGTTAGTCGCTGCAGGGGCATAGCTCAATTGGCAGAGCGTCGGTCTCCAAAACCGAAGGTTGGGGGTTCGAGACCCTCTGCCCCTGCCAGATGCTGAATCTTCGAATCGAAAGAGGAGCGTCTTAGACACCCAGACGACCGGCCCGCAGGTGGCGAAAGCTGCCGGCGGGCCTGGGTTCCGATAGACGACCCTCGCCCAATGGCGCAGTTTGCGATGCATGTGATGAGTACCAGCACCCCCCCAATCGAAACGGTTTCGTCAGCGGCAGACAAGGCCAAGCTGGCTGCGGCCGCCTTGCTGGTGGTCGGCGCCGTGGCGGCGTACTACCTGATCAAGCAGGCCGACTGGATTCGCTGGGTGGCGCTGATCGTGATGCTGCTGGCCGCTGTCGCGACCTTCTTCACCGCCGAGCCGGGCAAGCAGTTGCTGGCCTTCGGCCGCGATGCCTGGCGCGAGACGCAGAAGGTGGTCTGGCCCAGCCGCAAGGAAGCCACGCAGATGACGGGCTACGTGTTTGCCTTCGTCTTCGTGATGGCCCTGTTCCTGTGGCTGACCGACAAGACGCTCGAGACGGTGCTGTACGACTGGGTCCTGGGCTGGAAGCGCTGAGAAAGAATGGCCATGAGCGAAACGCAAGACGTAGCCACTGCCGCAGTTCCGACGCCGGCGTCGCCGTTGCGCTGGTACGTGGTGCATGCCTACTCGGGCATGGAGAAGGCTGTCGAACGCAACCTGCGCGAGCGCATCGAGCGTTCGGGCATGCAGAGCAAGTTCGGCCGCATCCTGGTGCCGACCGAAGAAGTGGTCGAACTGAAAAACGGAAAGAAGTCGGTATCCGAGCGGCGCTTCTTCCCCGGCTATGTGCTGGTCGAGATGCTGATGGACGACGAGAGCTGGCACCTGGTCAAGCACACCAGCAAGGTTACCGGCTTCGTCGGCGGCGCGAAGAACCGTCCTTCGCCGATCTCGGATGCCGAGGTCATGAAGATCGTCAACCAGATGCAAGAAGGCATCGAAAAGCCCAAGCCCAAGGTCGAGTGGATCGCCGGCGAGTTCGTACGGGTGAAGGACGGTCCGTTCACCGACTTCAACGGTGCCGTTGAAGACGTGAACTACGAGAAGTCCAAGGTGCGCGTGAGCGTGACGATCTTCGGCCGCGCGACACCAGTCGAACTCGATTTCGCGCAGGTCGAGAAGATTTGAGTTTTTCATCGTCGGTCCCGCCGCAGCCCCGGGGTCGATGAGTTGAGCAAAGCGGGCTGAGCGGACGAGGAGCTGACTGGTTTACCCAAAACCATCGGCGTCTGAACTCGATAGGAGCCATTCATGGCAAAGAAAATCGTCGGCTTCATCAAGCTGCAGATTCCGGCAGGCAAGGCCAATCCCTCGCCCCCGGTGGGCCCCGCGCTCGGCCAGCGTGGCCTCAACATCATGGAGTTCTGCAAGGCGTTCAACGCCCAGACCCAGGGCATGGAGCCTGGCCTGATGTTGCCGGTGGTGATCACCGCATTCGCCGACAAGTCCTTCACTTTCATCCTGAAGACGCCGCCGGCCACCGTGCTGATCAAGAAGGCGATCAAGCTGGAGAAGGGCTCTGGCAAGCCGCACCTCGAGAAGGTCGGCAAGCTCACGCGCGCGCAGATCGAAGAGATCGCCAAGGCCAAGATGAAAGACCTTACCGCTGCCAATCTCGAGGCCGCAGTGAAGACCATTGCCGGCTCCGCCCGCTCGATGGGCGTGACCGTGGAAGGAGTCTGACCATGACCAAGCTGACGAAGAAAGCCAAGGCCCAGGTCGGCAAGGTCGACAGCCTGAAGCTGTACCCGATGGCCGACGCACTGAGCCTGGTCAAGCAATACGCCACTGCCAAGTTCGACGAGTCGATCGATGTGGCAGTGCAACTCGGCATCGACGCCAAGAAGTCCGACCAGGTGGTGCGTGGCGCCGTGGTGCTGCCCAATGGCACCGGCAAGACCAAGCGCGTCGCGGTGTTCGCGCAGGGCGCCAAGGCCGAAGAGGCCAAGGCTGCGGGTGCCGACATCGTCGGCATGGACGACCTGGCTGCCGAGATCAAGGCCGGCAAGATGGATTTCGATGTCGTCATTGCGTCACCCGACACGATGCGCGTGGTCGGCACGCTGGGCCAGATCCTGGGACCGCGCGGCCTGATGCCCAATCCGAAGGTCGGCACCGTGACCGCCGACGTGGCCCAGGCCGTGCGCAATGCCAAGGCCGGCCAGGTGCAGTTTCGTGTTGACAAGGCCGGCATCGTGCACGCCACGATCGGCCGCCGCTCGTTTGACAGCGACAAACTGCAAGGCAACCTGCAGGCGCTGATCGATGCGCTGAACAAGGCCAAGCCGGCGTCGAGCAAGGGCATCTACCTGCGCAAGGTGGCACTGAGCTCGACGATGGGTGTCGGTGCCCGCGTGGATGTGGCGACGATTGCCGCCGCACCCGCGCAAACGTGAAGTGAATGAAAGCGGCGCGCGAGTCTGGTACGCCGCCGAAGGGATTGGTGGGCTGTGGCAAGGCAAATGCCGCAGGCCGTCAAAGACCGCTGGTGGAGCGAAAGCTCCCTAAACGAGGACACCGGGCGACCAACCCGGTGTCCGAGGCCAGCGCAGATGGCGTCCCCGCTGTCGAGGAAACCTGGGTTTCCGAGACGGCAAGGTCGCTGGGTGTGTCGAACGGGCCGCGAGGCCTTGACGACACGTTTTGAGTGAGGAGCAGACCTTGAGTCTCAATCGCAACGAGAAAGCAGCCGTCGTCACGGATGTGGCCGCGCAAGTCGCGCGTTCGCAGACCTTGGCGCTGGCCGAGTACCGTGGCCTCACCGTGGAACACATGAACAAGCTGCGCGTCGACGCGCGTGCCAAGGGTGTCTATCTTCACGTGTTGAAGAACAGCCTGGCCCGTCGCGCCGTCGCCGGCACCCCGTTCGAGTGC
>JANMSR010000291.1:0-1907 GCA_031389565.1 Burkholderiales bacterium | reverse complement strand
CGGCGCGGCGCGCTTGGCATTGCGCCAGCAGACTTATGTGACGGCGCTGCGCCAGTACCTGCAGGTGCTCGCCGGCAACGCCGTGGTCGAGGGCGTGGACCTAGATGCGGCCGACACGCCGCTGGTTCAGTGACCGTGAACATTTCGACTTTTGAAGACCTGCTGCGCGCCGCGCGCGAGCAGCCCGAGCTTCAGCGGCTGTTATTTGTTTTTGCCGGAGCCGTTCTGCCCGACGACAGCACGCCCGAACAGCGCGCCCGCTTTGTGGCCGGAGCTGGCGGTGCGCTCACGCCGCTGATGTCCGTGGACAAGACCCTCGAAGAACTGGGCACGTTCGCCGCGCTGGTAGAAGAGTCACGCCAGTTCGAATCCGACTGGGCCATCGTATTTGTGGCCAGCCTGCCCGGGCGCGATGGCCGCGCACCGACAAGCGAGGAGGCCGACCAGTCGCTTCAACGCATGATTGGTTCCATCAAGGCCGGCTCGATAGCCTCGTTCATTCCGTTCGACCGGCAAGGCCAGCCCATGCTGTTTAGCTGAGCTCGAAGACGACGATCATGTCGGCGGCCACGCTGCGGCCGACGAGCACGGTCTTTTGCGTCGGGTCCTCCGCTGCGGCGAAGACCTTCACCTTCGGTTCGGTGGTCTCGGCAAAAACGGGGCCGGTGATAATTGCAGAGAGCAGCATCATTCGAAGTTGTGGGTACATGTGTGTCTCCTTGGACTTCATCGCGTCCTCGTTGTCCGATTCATGCTTGTGTTCCATCACGACTCCCGCACTTCATTCGGTTCGCATTTCATGAGATTCACACTCCTGAAGAAAAGATGAACGGTCAGTCGACCACTCGACCCGCGATGTCGCTCGGAAAATGAGCCGCGCCCCGCGACTTTCGGCCGGCGCAATCTCAGGTGATTCGGGAAACTCACTTCACTCCCTCCGTCATGCAGATACGGCGCGGGCGGAATACATGTGTCGCCGTGTCAAGGGCAGCCACGCAGCGCCCGCGGCACGCTTGCTCGCCAACACCTGGTAGATGCCGATCTCTCCAGACTCGAATTCGAGGGCGCTGGCCGCCATGTACAAGCGCCAAATTCGGTAGGTCGATTCGTTGACGTACTGCAGCGCCCGCGCGTGGTGGTGCTCCAGCCGCGCGACCCAGTGCCTGAGCGTCAGTGCGTAGTGAGGGCGCAGTGCCTCGACATCGGCGATCTCGAACCTGGCGCGCTCCATCCCGAGCTGGATGTTGCTGACGCAATCGAGCTCGCCATCCGGGAAGACGTAGCGATTGATGAATTCGGTGGATAGCGTCTTGTTCCAGCCCTCCACGTCGTGGGTGATCCCATGGTTGAGGAACAGGCCCGAGGGTTTCAGCAGCCGGTGAACGGTCGAAAAGTAGACGGGCAGGTTCTTCAGTCCGACGTGCTCGAACATGCCGACGCTGGCGACCTTGTCATAGACCGATTCGCCTTGAAGGTCGCGGTAGTCCAGCAACTCAACCTTCACTCGATCCTCGAGACCGGCCCGCGCGACGCGCTGGCGCGCCAGTTCCAGCTGCTGCGGGCTGAGCGTGACGCCATGGGCGTGGACACCGTAGTGTTGCGCCGCGTGGATCACGAGCGCGCCCCATCCGCAGCCGATGTCGAGCAAGCGATCGCCCGGCTTGAGCAGCAGCTTGCGGCAGATGTGGTCGAGCTTGGCCTGCTGGGCCTGCTCCAGATCGTCGCCGGGCTGCTCGAAGTAGGCGCATGAGTACACCATGGCCTTGTCCAGCCTCAAGGCGTAGAACTGGTTGGACACGTCGTAGTGAAACTGTATCGCGTCACGGTTCTCCGCCTTTGAATGGGCCTTGACGGCACGCCCGTGCAGCGGTGAGCGCTGGCTCCCTGAACCGGGCCACGCCTCGTCG
>JANMSR010000274.1:0-12731 GCA_031389565.1 Burkholderiales bacterium | reverse complement strand
GTAGAGCATGCCGCGGAACATGTGCAGGTAGACGACAAGGAAGAAAGCACTGGCGCCGGTGGAATGCATGTAGCGCACCAGCCAGCCCCAGGGCACGTCGCGCATGATGTACTCGACCGAAGCGAAGGCCAGCGCCGCGTCAGGTTTGTAATGCATGGTCAGGAAGATGCCGGTGACGATCTGGATCACCAGCACCAGCAGCGACAGTGAACCGAAGATGTACCAGAAGTTGAAGTTCTTCGGCGCGTAGTACTCCGACATGTGGACGCGGTAGGCGTCGAATGCGGTAGGGAAACGGTTGCGTGTCCACAGCGTCAGCTTGTCGGCGATCGACGCTCCCGCCGGCGCTTCCTTGAATTCAGCCATGTCGTGGTGCCTCGGCAATCGGTAGGGGTTCAGGCCTTCGTGTCTTCGCCGATCAGCAGCTTGCTGTCAGACAGGTACATGTGCGGCGGCACCTCGAGGTTGTCGGGCGCCGGCTTGTTCTTGTAGACACGGCCGGCCAGGTCGAAGGTCGAACCATGGCACGGGCAGAAGAAGCCCCCCTGCCAATCGTCGGGCAGGGAGGGTTGTGCGCCGGCCTCGAGCTTGGCCGACGGCGAACATCCCAGGTGCGAGCAGATGCCCACCGCGACCAGGATCTCGGGCTTGCGCGAGCGGTGTTCGTTGCGGGCGTATTCGGGCGTCAGCTCTTCAGGCTTGCGCTTGGATTGCGGGTCGGCGACCAATGCGTCGGTCTTCTTCAGCGACGCGAGCTGTTCCGGCGTGCGCTTCAAGATCCACACCGGCTTGCCACGCCACTCGACAGTGGTCATCTCGCCGGTCTTGAGGGCACTGATGTCGACCTCGACGGCCGCACCGGCAGCCTTGGCGCGCTCGGACGGCGCGAAGCTCGCCACGAAGGGGACAGCGGCGGCCACGGTGCCGATGGCACCGGCGCCGCAAGCGATGCCGACCCAGGTGCGGCGGCCCGGGTCGATGGCGTCATTGCTCATTCAGTTCCTCGCGCGAAAGACGACGGTCTGAGGGTCAACCCGAGATTCTAGCGGACACCTCTGCGCTCGCCGGCCCGGGTTGACATGCCGAGCGCCTCGGCAATACTCCGCGCCCGGCCGGCGACCCTTGCTCGCCACGCGGGCACAGCCAACATCAGGAGACCCCGAATGAGTATCTCGAGCGAATTCAAAGACTTTGCGATGAAAGGCAACGTGATCGATCTCGCCGTCGGCGTGATCATCGGCGCGGCCTTCGGCAAGATAGTCGACTCGGTCGTCAAGGACTTGATCATGCCCGTCGTCGGCAAGATCTTCGGCGGCCTGGACTTCTCCAACTACTTCGTCCAGCTCGGCACGCTACCGGCCGACTACAAGGGCGCAGTGACCTACGAAGCGCTGTCCAAGGCCGGCGTGCCGCTGTTCGCCTACGGCAACTTCATCACGGTGGCCATCAACTTCATCCTCCTGGCATTCATCATCTTCATGATGGTCAAGCAGATCAACCGTATCAAGCAGCAAGCGCCGCTGGCGCCTCCCGCCGCACCGGCCGAAGACGTGTTGCTACTGCGCGAAATCCGCGATTCGCTGAAAAAGTAGGCATCAAGGGGCTGCGGATTTGGCCCCATACTTTAGGCCGTGTGCGGCGCAGGGCGTGGGTGCCGGGCCCGCCCGCAATTGCACACGCAAAATCGCCTGCACGCGAGCCTGCCGATGAACCCACCGCTGCCGCGACTGCCCACCGCCCTGACCGCGGCGGTGCAACGAATCAAGGTCGCCGCCCGCGAGGCGGCGCAGCGCTGCGTCGACAGCCTCGGCGTGGCCGCGCTGGGCAGCACCAGCAACAGTGAGCGCGAAGACGTGCTGGCCGCGCAGTTCGAGTTGAACCGCAAGCAGTCCGCGTTCGCCATGACCTTCAACGAGCGCCTGGACGACAGCCTGGCCACCGACATGCGCCGCCGCGAAGGCACGTCGCGCACCAGCACTATCGGCTCGTCGTGGGAGTCGTTGACCTTGGTCGACGACCGTGAGGTCGAAATCCAGGTCAGCGCCGAACGCTTCGCCCTCACCCTGCAGCACGACTGCGAGTGGGAGCTGCGCGACCTCGACGCGCTGATGACCAGCCTGCTGCACGACCCGCACGGCAACCGCAACGACACCGAGCCACGCAACCCGCTGCGCCCCGAGGTCATCGGCCGTGCAATGGTCTCGGCCTGTGACAGCATCAGCGAGCGGCCCGCCGTGCGCAAGGTCATGGCCGAGCAGATGGCGCGCGCGCTGGCCGGCGCGATGCCCACGCTTTACCGCAGCCTCGTGCAGGAGATGAAGGCCGCGGGCGTGAGACCGCCGGAGATGGCGGTGCGCTCGGTGCAGGGCCCCGGCAATGAACTCGGCCAGTTCACCAACACCGGCTACGACACGGTCAGCAAACCCGTCGGCAACGACGCCGGCGAAAGCGCTGCCGCTCGCCTGACCAGTGGCAGCGGTGGCCTGAGCACCCGCTCGGGCACCGGCGGCGTTGCGCCACAGGCGACGATCGGCCAGGTAGACGGCGAGGTGATGAACCTGATTCGGCGCTTGGCGATGCTCGGCAACATCGCCGTCGACACCCAGGTCGACGCGGCGCACGGCGCACTCGGCGGGCAGAGCACGCGCGGCTCGGCAGCCGGCGCCATGGCGCCGATGGGCAACCTGATCCTGGCCAACCGCGAGGAGCTGCGCCGCACCGCCACCGGCTCGCTCGACCACATGGTCATCGACGTGGTCGGCAGCCTGTTCGACCAGATCCTGGCCGACCCCAAGGTGCCGCCGCAGATGGCGCGCCACATCGCGCGGCTGCAACTGCCAGTACTGCGCGCCGCGCTCGGCGACGCCACGTTTTTCTCGTCGCGCCGCCACCCGGTGCGCCGGCTGGTCAACCGCATGGCCTCGCTGGCGGTGGCCTTCGACGACTTTTCCGAAGGCCCCGGCCAACATTTCCTGACCCTGGTCCGCGGCCTGGTCGAGGACATCGTCAGCGGCGACTTCGATCAGATGGCGCTGTACGAGCAAACGCTCGACAAGCTTGAGTCGTTCGTCGCCGCGCAGGCGCAGCGCGATGTCGAAGCCAACAGCAAGGCATCGTCGCTGCTCGACCAGAAGGAGACCGACCTGCTGCTGCAGCAGCGCTACATGCAGCAACTGCACGCCGGCCTGGCGGCGGTGCCGTTGGAGGACTTCCTGCGCCAGTTCCTGGCCCAGGTCTGGAGCCAGGCGCTGATGAAAGCCACCACGCTGCATGGCGCTGAAAGCGACGCGATCAAGCGCCTGCGCGTGGCCGGCCGCGACCTGGTGATGAGCGTGCAGCCCAAGGGCTCGCCGGCCGATCGCAAAGCCTTCCTGGTGCGGTTGCCGCATCTGATGAAGGACTTGAACGAAGGCCTGGCGCTCATCGGCTGGCCCGATGCCGCGAAGAAGGATTTCTTCGACAAGTTGATGCCCGCGCACGCCCAGTCGCTGAAGGGCGCATCGCTGCGCACGCTCGACCACAACCTGCTGGTCAAACAGCTCGACGCGATCCTGGCCACGCCGCTGCCGCGTGCCGAAGACAACGTCCGCGGCACCAGCGCCATTCCGGTGCTCGACGACGTGGTGTCAGGCCCCGGCTTCACGCCCGAAGAGGCGGCGCGGATCGGCTTGGTCGAAGAGAGTGCGATCGACTGGCACGCCGCGGTCGACATCGACCTCAGTGCCGAGCAGGACGGCGATGGCGAGGTCAGCGCACTCGACATCAACATCGATGGCCTGCCCCCGCCCGAGCCGGTCGAGCCGACCAAGGGCGCCTCGCTGGCCGACCATGTGCAGATCGGATTCTCGTACCGCATGAATTTCGAAGACCAGTGGCACAAGGTGCGGCTGTCGCACATCAGCCCGGGGCGCACCTTCTTCGTCTTCACGCGCGGCGCCAACCACCAGCACGCGATCTCGATGACCGCACGCATGCTCTTCCGCCTGTGCGAAACCGGCCGCCTGCGGGCCTTCGAGAACGCCTACCTGATCGAGCGCGCCACCGCGCGGGCGCGCAAACAACTGGCCGCGCTGCGCGGCACCGACGGCCACTCGAGCTCGGGCATGCCGTTTACTCGCCACTGACAGCGGCACGGGCCGCCGCACGGGCGTGCATCGCACGCCGCGCCCAGCGGATCGCAGCTTCGAGGCTGGCCGGGTCGGCGATGCCGCGGCCGGCGATGTCGAACGCGGTGCCGTGGTCGGGGCTGGTGCGCACGAAGGGCAGGCCGAGCGTGACGTTGACGCCCTGCTCGACCCCGAGGTACTTGACCGGGATCAGGCCATGGTCGTGCGTCATCGCCACCACCAGGTCAAACTCGCCGCGGCGCGCGCGCATGAACACGGTGTCGGGCGCGAAAGGGCCCCGTGCATCGACACCCTCGGCACATGCCGCCGCGATCGCCGGCGCGATGATGCGCTGCTCCTCATCGCCGAACAGGCCGTCTTCGCCGGCATGCGGGTTCAGCCCGGCCACGGCGATGCGCGGCTGGCGCTGGCCCCATTGCGCCGCCGCTGCGTGCGCAATGCGCAGCGTGCCCAGCACCGCGTCGAAGCTCAGCGCGTCGATGGCCGCGCGCAAGGCAAGGTGGATCGTCACCAGCACCACGCGCAACTCGTTGTTGGCCAGCATCATGCGCACCGGGGCTGGCGCCTTGCCCGGCGTTGCGGCCAGGGCCTGCAGCATCTCGGTGTGGCCCGGATAGGGCACGCCGGCCGCGGCCAGCGCGGCCTTGTTCAGCGGCGCGGTGACGATGCCGGCGCCCTCGCCGCGTTGCACGGCACGCACCGCCGCCTCCATGCATGCCGCCGCAGCCGCGCCCGCGCGAGCATCGACGCGACCCCAGGGCAGTTGGGCCAGCCCCTCGGGCAGGTCATCGGGCTGCCACACGGGCAAACTGCGCGGCGGGCATGACCACACGTCGCAAGGCGCACCCAGCCGCGCCAGCGGCCAGGGCTCAGCGCACAGCGCCATGGCGCGACGCATCACGCCGAGGTCGCCGACCACCACGCAGCCCGCCGCCGCGCCACGCTGAAACGCGCGCACGATGATCTCGGGCCCGATGCCGCAGGCGTCGCCCATCGTCAGCAGCAGCGGTCGCGGTGCGTGGTCCATGGCGGGATTGTCGGGTCATGCCGGATTGGGCATCTCGATGAAGCGATGCTCGAGTCCGTAGCGTTCGGCCACATGCGCGGTCAGCGCCGGTGCGCCGAAGCACTCGGTGGCGTGGTGGCCACAAGCCAGGAAGGCGACACCCGTTTCGCGCGCCAGGTGAGCCTGCGGCTCGGATACCTCGCCGGTGAGGAAGGCGTCGGCGCCCGCGGCAATGGCGGACTCGAAGTAGCCCTGCGCGCCGCCGGTGCACCAGCCGATGCGCGTCAGCGGGCGACCATCTCCCGGCAGAACCAGCGGCACACGGCCGCCGAGCGCGTTCTGCACGCGCAGGGCCAACGCCGACAGCGAGGCGTTGGCGCCCGAGGGCGCCGCGAAACCGAGATCCTGCTCGCCGAAGCGCGCATCGGCCACCAGCCCCAGGCGCAAGCCGAGCTGCGCGTTGTTGCCGAGCTCGGGGTGCGCATCGAGCGGCAGGTGGTAGGCGAACAGGTTGATGCCCTGCGCCATCAAGCGCCGCACGCGCTCGCCGAGCCAGCCCACGAGGCGGCCGTCCTGGCCGCGCCAGAACAGGCCATGGTGGACGACGATCGCATCGGCACCGTCGGCGATGGCGGCATCGATCAGGGCCAGGCTCGCGCTCACGCCCGAGACGATGCGGCGCACCTCGGCGCGGCCCTCGACCTGCAGACCGTTCGGCCCATAATCCTTGAATCGACCGACCTCCAGCAGTGTGTTGAGGTAGCTCTCGATCTCGTTGCATTCGGCCATCGTGCCCTCACCTTCACGCTATGCGCAGAACCTGGTTGCTCTTTTCGCAGGCCGTCACCGTGGCAGTGGCGCTGCTGTTCGTCGTGGCCACGTTGAAGCCCGAATGGCTCGGCCGTTCTCCGGGGGCCATGTTGCCGCAGATCGTGTCGATCGCCCAAGCCCCCGACGGCGCGACGGCAGCGGCCAGCCCCACGGCCGGCGGCTACCGCGCGGCCGCGCAGCGCGCGGCGCCGGCGGTGGTCAGCATCGTGGCCAGCAAGGTCAACCCGCGCCGGCCGCACGCCGACGACCCGTGGTTCCGCTTCTTCTTTGGCGAGCGCAGCCCGCAAGACCGGCCGCAGCGCGGACTCGGCTCGGGTGTGATTGTCTCGCCCGAGGGCTACCTGATCACCAACAACCATGTCGTCGAAGGCGCCGACGACATCGAAGTGCAACTCGCCGACGGTCGCCAGGCCCAGGCCAAGCTGGTCGGCACCGACCCCGACAGCGATGTCGCGGTGCTCAAGATCGGCCTGGACAAACTGCCCGCCGTGACTTTCGCCAACACCGACCAGTTGCAGGTCGGCGACGCCGTGCTGGCCATCGGCAACCCCTTCGGCGTCGGCCAGACCGTCACCGCCGGCATCGTCAGCGCGCTCGGCCGCAACCAGCTCGGCATCAACACCTTCGAGAACTTCATCCAGACCGACGCGGCCATCAACCCCGGCAACTCGGGCGGCGCCCTGGTCGACGTGGCCGGCAACCTGGTCGGCATCAACACCGCGATCTTCTCGCGCAGCGGCGGCAGCCTGGGCATCGGTTTCGCGAGTCCCGCCAACACCGCGCGCATGGTGATGGAAAGCCTGGTGCGCGAGGGCAGCGTCACCCGCGGCTGGATCGGCGTCGAGCCGCGTGATCTCACGCCCGAGATGGCCGAGTCGCTGCGCCTGCCGGTCAAGAGCGGCGTGTTGATCACCGGCGTGCTGCAAAACGGCCCGGCCGGCAATGGCGGCATCAAGCCCGGCGACGTGGTGGTGAAGATCGCCGGCCAGAACATCAGCAACACCGCCCAGCTCTTCAACGCGGTGGCGGCACTCAAGCCCGGCAACCCCGCCACCATCGCCGTGCAACGCGGCGACCGCGCGCTCGAGCTCAAGGTCCAGGTGGCATTGCGGCCGCCTTCGCCGCGAGTCGATCGGTGAAGTGAACCACCCCCGAGGCGGCTTCGCCGCTCCCCCTCAAGGGGGACGCGCCAGCGGCCGGGCAATGCCCGATCCGCGGCGCGCGCTTGGAAACGCATGACCTGTCATGCGTCGTGAGTCGCGCGAAGCGCGGTGGAGCAACTGAGATCGACCAAGCGGGCTACTGCAACCAAAGTTCGCGCACGCGATGACAGCTTCAACGTGACGCTGTCCTCCGATGAACGCGGCGCGACGCGAGAGGGCGCAGTCCACGCTGCCGTTCTGGTCGCCGCCTGCGCTGGCACGGCCACGCGAAGGGCACCCGGCACCAGCCGTGGCAACCCCATGACCGGCGTGCGCCGACAGCGGCGCATGTCACCGACAATAGCATCGCTTACCGCCCGCTGCCGATTGGCGCTCGCACACTCGGCTCCCCGCTTGTTTGGCGCTACGACAATACCCCATGAACGCTCTCGCCCCTGCTCACCCGAACCACCCGTTGGATCGCTTTGCGATCGCCGTTGCGCTGGCCCTGGCGGCCGTCCTAGCCGGCTGCGCCACACCGCTAGGCAAGCCCGGCGGCAGCAGCCTGCCCCCCATGGACCCCGGCGGCGCCGAGCCGGCCCCGGTGTCGCCGCTGGTGACCGAACAGCGCTGGCTCGATGAGTGGTTCCGCGGCACGCCGGTGGTGATTGCGATGGCCGACAGCGGCACGCTCGCGGTCGACGTGCCGCTGGCCAACTCGTTCGGCGCCGGCAGCAGCAGCATCAAGCCGGCACTTGCCGCGGTGCTCGACCGTGTCGCCACCAGCCTGCGCCGTCAGCCCACGATGCGCGTGATCGTCGCCGCGCCCGCCGACGCCAATGGCGCCGCAGCGCTGGCCCACACCCGCGCGCAGCAGGTGCGCGACCACCTGGCTATGCGCGGCGTGGCCACCACGCGCATGACGGGCGTCGGCACGGCGCGTGCGGGGACGGCGGTGCAGTTGCGCATGCTCGTCGCGCCGCAGGCGATCGGGCGCCTCGACGACGCCACGCTGCCGGTGCCGGTGCAGGGCGTGAAGCCGGTGGCGGCCACACCGGCCTCGGGCGTCAAGCGCTGATCAGGCGGCCAGCCGGCTGCCGAACAGCGGATCCTGGCGCGAACGCGGTCGGTACGCCGAAACCTGGCGGGCGATCGCGGCGATGTGCTCGGGCGTGGTGCCGCAGCAGCCGCCGGCGATGTTGAGAAAACCGCTGCGGGCGAACTCGCCCATCAGGCCGGCAGTGACCGCTGGCGTCTCGTCAAAGCCCGTTTCGCTCATCGGATTGGGCAGGCCGGCGTTCGGGTAGCAGGAGACAAACGTGTCGCCGGCGACCTTGGCCAGCTCTTCGATGTAGGGCCGCATCAGGGCCGCGCCGAGGGCGCAGTTCAAGCCCACGGCGAGCGGGCGCGCATGACGCACCGAGTGCCAGAACGCGGCCACGGTCTGGCCCGACAGGATGCGCCCCGAGGCGTCGGTGACGGTGCCCGAGACAATCACCGGCAGCCGCTCGCCGGTGGCCTGCATCAGTTCGTCCAGCGCGAAGATCGCCGCCTTGGCGTTCAAGGTGTCGAAGATGGTCTCGACCAGGAACAGATCGGCCCCGCCTTCGAGCAGGCCCTCGGCCTGCTCGAGGTAGGCCGCGCGCAACTGCTCGAAGCTGACATTGCGCGCCCCGGCGTCGTTGACGTCGGGGCTGATGCTGGCGGTGCGCGGCGTGGGGCCCAGCGCGCCAGCCACGAAGCGCGGCTTGCCGAGGGTGCTGGCCGAGTCGGCCGCTTCGCGCGCGATGCGCGCCGCGGCCACGTTCATCTCGCGCGCGACCGCGGCCAGACCGTAGTCGTCCTGCGCGATCGAGGTTGCGCCGAAGGTATTGGTCTCGATGATGTCGGCGCCCGCGGCCAGGTAGGCCGCATGGATCTCGCGCAGCACATCCGGCCGCGTCAGTTGCAGCAATTCGTTGTTGCCCTTCAGGTCCTTGGCGTGGTCCTTGAAGCGCGTGCCGCGGTAGTCGGCCTCGCCGAGCTTGTAGCGCTGGATCAGGGTGCCCATCGCACCGTCGATGATGACGATGCGCTCGGCCAGCAGGGCCGGCAAGGCGGTGGCACGGGTGTAGGCGATCGCTGCAGTCATTCGAACATTGTAGGAACCATGAAGCACCTGACCTCCAGCCAGGCCTTTGCCGATTTGGATTCCGGGCTACTGTAGGGTGGGCGGTTCGCCTGCGGGCGGCACCGGTTCGCGCGGCGTGGCGCGCTTCTCGGTGTACAGGCGCGTGCTGGCTTCGCCCGCCGCCCACAGCGCCAGCCGCTCGGCATCCATCGGGCGCGCGAAAAGGTAGCCCTGGAACTCGTCGCAGCCCAGCGTGTGCAGGATGTCGCGCTGGCGTTCGGTCTCCACGCCTTCGGCGACGACGCGCAGGCCCAACGCATGGGCCAGGCGGATCACGGCGTCGACCACCGCCATCGCATCGCCGCTGACACCGAGATCGGCGACGAAGCTGCGGTCGATCTTCAACTGCCGCGCCGGCAGCGTGCGCAGGTAGGCCAGGCTGGAGTGGCCGGTGCCGAAGTCGTCGATCGCCAGCGATGCACCGGCGCGTGCGAGTTGGGCGAATGAGCGCAGCGTTGCGTTGGTGTCTTCCATCGCCACGCTCTCGGTGATCTCGAAGGTCAGCAGCGCGGCGTCGACGCGGTGGCGCGCAAAGGTGCGGCGGATGCGCTGCACCAGGTCGTCCTGGCGCAACTGGTGCGCCGACAAGTTGACCGCGACGCGGATGCGCAGGCCGGCGTCTTCCCAGGCGCGGATCTGGCGGCAGGCCTCGTTGAGCACCCAGTCGCCGACGGCGCCGATCAGACCGAAGCGCTCGGCCGCCGCGATCAGCTCGGTCGGACCGACGGCGCCACGCGATGCATGCTGCCAACGCACCAGGGCCTCGACGCCGGTGAACTCGCCGCTGCGCGCATCGACCTTGGGTTGGTAGAACAGGGCCAGCCCGCCCTGCTCCAGGGCCTGGCGCAGGTCGTTCTGCAGCGCGAGCTGGTCGCTGGCGTCGAGCTCCATGCGCGGCTCGAAGAAGGCGTAGGTCGACCCTCCGGTGCGCTTGACGGCGAACATCGCCGAGTCGGCATTGCCGATCAACCGGCTGGTCGGTCCGTGCTCGGGGAACATCGCGATGCCGATCGAGCACGACAAGCGCAGCTCGCTGCCCCCGGGCAGGGTGTACGGCGAAATCAAGGCGTGCAGGGTGCGCTGGGCCGCGGAGGCCGCGGCCTCCGGCGAGCCCGGCGCGGCCACCAGCAACACGAACTCGTCGCCACCGATGCGCGCGGCGGTGTCCTGCGGTCGCGCCAGCGCCGACAGCCGTCGTCCCACTTCCTGCAGCACCTCGTCACCGGCGGCATGGCCGAAGGATTCGTTGACGGCCTTGAAGCCGTCGATGTCGATGAACAACACCGCCATCGCCGACGGGCTGCGGCCGACATGGTCGAGCAGGTGGTCCAGCCGCTCCTCGAAGTGCGCTCGGTTGGGCAATCCGGTCAGCGCGTCCTGGAACGCCAGTTGGCGCAGCCGCTTGTTGGCCGCGCGCAGCGAACTCGACAGCGACTGCGCGCGCCGGCCGGTGCGTGAATCGACCAGCACGCAGACCAGCGCCATCCCCAGCACGAAGCCGCCGAAGGTCAAGGCCAGCAGCACCAGCCGCGCATCGACGGCACCGGTCGGCATCGTGCTGACCAGGCCGTCAACCTCGGCGGGCGTCATCAGCGCAGGCTGTGGCGCCGCGTTCAGCCCCAGCCCCTGGGCGACCAGCCAGGCGATCGCGAACACGCCCACCCCGGCCCAGCGCTGCGATGCCGACCAGCGAAAGCCCGGCCGCGTCGGGCCGTTGAGCAACAGCAGCGCCAGCCAGAAGCCGGCCGCAGCGGCCGACAACGCCACGACCGTGGGCCCTGCGGCCATCGCCTGCCAATGCGGCGGCACCGCCATCGCCGCGCCGAGCACGACGAACACCATCACCATCAACGGCAGCAGCAGCGCCAGCGTGGCCGCGTTGACCAGGCGCTGCGAGGGGAGCCAGCGCGCCATCAGCAGCGCCGCCGCGCAACCGCAGACCGCCAGAGCCCAGGCGCCGACGAGCGGCGTGGCCGCGAACCAAGCCGACGAAGGCGCCTGCGTCAGGTGCCACAGGCCCAGTTGCAAGGCCCACAAGCCCGTGCCCACGGCAAACGCACCGCCCAGATCCCAACCGAGCGCGACGACCCAGTCTTGCGACCGTGCCTTGCGCAAGGCATGAGCCAGGATCGCCGCGGTGACCGCTGCGCCGGCGAGCAACAAGGTCATCGCAGGCAGGGTCAAGGGCTGCGAGGTCAGCAGGGCCAAGGCCATCGGCAACGGGCGAAGTGGGGGTCGTGGTGGGGCAACCGATTGTTGCCGACGGCCTGGCCCCGCCCGTCCGCCCAATGACCCTCGCGCACCCCCCCGTTCCTGGGGTCGCGCGTCGCCGTCATGTGGGTGCAGTGAAACCGATGCCGCGCCGCTCGCGCACGCCGGGCTTGACGCGGTGTTCGCTCTCCAACTGGGCCAGGAACTCGTCGGGCTCGAAACTGGCGGCGAGGATTTCGACCTGCCGTTTCACCGCGGCAAAGTCACCGGGCGCAAGCTGGTCGAGCGAGGACAGCCGGTGACGTTGCTCGGTCGTCAGGCGCGCGGCCTCCCCGGCCAGCGCCTCGGCGACGAACATCGCCAAGCGCTGCTCGGGCAGCAAGGGTTTGAAGCGCACTTTGAACGTGAAGCGCCGAAGGGCAGCTTCGTCGATGTCGTCGAACAGGTTGGTGGTGCAGATGAACAGGCCGCCGAAGCGCTCCATGCCTTGCAGCATTTCATTGACCTCGGTGACTTCGTAGGTGCGCTCTGCCCGCTGGCGACTGCGCAGGAAACTGTCGGCCTCGTCGAGCAGCAACACCGCACTCTCGGCCTGCGCCTCCTCGAACATCTTGGCCATGTTCTGTTCGGTCTCGCCGACGTATTTGCTCATCAGATCGCTGGCCTGGCGTACCAGCAGCGGTCGCTGCAAGGCCTGCGCGATGTGCTCGGCCAACGCGGTCTTGCCGGTGCCCGGCGGGCCGTGGAAGCACAGCGTGCCGTGGCCACGGCGGCGCAGCGCCTGGACGATGCGCGGCAGCTCGAAGTGCGATTCCACGTTCAGCAGCGCCAGGTCGTAGCTGGTCACGACACGGCGCGCGGCATGGCGCTGCGTGTCCTGGCCGAGCGCCTTGTCGGCATTGCCGAGCTGGCGTTCGATCAAGGCTTCGACACCCAGTGCGCCGCCGCCGCTGGGGGCCGCCAGTCCGGCAAACCGCACCGCTGTGCGGATCTGTGCCGGCGTCAGCCCGCGCCGCTCGGCCAGCTTGGCGGCAAAACCCTCGCCAACGTCGATGCCGGCCAGTGCGCGCGCCACCAATGCCTCGCGCGCGCCCGGCGGCGGTGACTTGAGTTCGAGGTGGTACTGGAAGCGGCGCCGGAACGCCGGGTCGATCTGCTCGATGCGGTTGGTGACCCAGATCACCGGCACCGGGTTGGTCTCGAGGATCTGGTTGACCCAGGCCTTGCCGCTGACACTCGCCGAC
>JANMSR010000266.1:0-2196 GCA_031389565.1 Burkholderiales bacterium | reverse complement strand
CCGCAACAGCTCGCTCAACTCTCCCGTCTTCAACTACCCCTACCTGCGCACCCGCGAGGCGCTGCACGCGCTGGCGCAGGCCGGCGCGCCCGATGCCCATGCCGGCCACCTGCTGCGCTACGTCAACCCGACCGACGGCGGCTGGGCGATGCCGACGATGGCGACCATGATCCGGCTGCTGCCGCGCGGATTTGCCACCCTGCCCTACCGCGGCAGCGACAGCACGGTGTTCATCGTCGCCGAGGGCCGCGGCGAATTGCGCGTCGGCGAGCAGCGCTTCGCGCTGACGGCGCACGACATCGTCGTCGTGCCGGGCTGGATGGCCTACACGCTGCAGGCCAGCGAGACCCTGGTGCTGTTCTCCTACTCCGACCGCGCGGCGCAGGAAAAACTCGGCCTGTTCCGCGAGCAGCGGCTGAGCGCCTGAATGTCGCGGCCGCCAATCGAAGGCCCGCCGCGCGTCGTGCGCACCGAGTGCAACGACGGCAGCTTCACCCTGCACTCGCCCGAGCCGCTGCAAGCGTACGCGCGTTGCGTCGGCGACTGGCTCGAACAGTGGGCGCGCGACACACCCGACGCGCCGGCGTTTGCCGAACCGGCGTCGGCCGGTGCCTGGATCACGCTGTCGTGGCGCGAGTTGCGACGGCGCGTCGGCGCGGTGGCGCAGTCATTGCTCGACCTGCGCCTGCCCGCCGCGCGGCCGATCGTCGTGCTCTCGGACAACAGCCTCGACCACCTGGTGCTGCTGCTGGCCGGCATGCACATCGGCACGGCGGTGTGCAGCGTCAGCAGCGCCTATTGCCGGCTGGCGCAGGGCGACTTCACGCGCGTTCACGCCATCCTGCGCACGCTCGAACCGGCACTGGTGTATGCCGCCAACGCCGCCAGCTATGCGCCCGCGTTGCGCGATGCGGGGCTGGACGCCGTCACCGTGTTCAGCGAAGGCACAGCGTCGGCCCCGGGCTCGCTGGCCTTCGCCGAGTTGCTGGCCACCCGCGAGTCGCCCGCCGTAGTGGCCGCCTTTGCCGCCGTCACAGTCGACACCCACGCCAAGTACCTGCTGACCTCGGGCTCCACCGGCCAGCCCAAGGTGGTCATCAACACCCAGCGCATGCTCTGCGCCAACCAGCAGATGCTGGCCCAGGGCTGGACCTTGCTGCAAGGCCACCAACCGGTGCTGCTCGACTGGCTGCCCTGGAGCCACACCTTCGGCGGCAACCACAACGTCAACCTCGTCCTGCGCAGCGGCGGCACGATGTACATCGACGATGGCCGGCCGATGCCGGGCCTGGTCGACAAGACGCTGGCCCACCTGCGCGAGCTGCAGCCAACGATCCACTTCAACGTGCCGCGCGGCTACGAGATGATGCTGCCGGCGCTGGAGGCCGACCGTGAACTCGCGCACCGCTTCTTCGAACACCTGCGCATGGTGTTCTACGCCGGCTCGGGCATGCCGCCCTCGACCTGGCAGCGGCTCGAAGCCGCCGCGGCCGCGGTGCGCAGCGACCCGGTGTTGCTGACGACTTCATGGGGTTCGACCGAGACTTCGCCGGCCGTCACGGCACTGACCTGGCGCGTGCCGCAGCCGGGCGTGATCGGCCTGCCGCTGCCCGGCGTGACGGTCAAGTTCGTGCCCCTGGCCGGCAAGCTCGAAATGCGCGTCAAGGGCGACCATGTCTTCCCCGGCTACCGCGGCAACGACGCGACCACGCGCGAGGCCTTCGACGAGGAAGGCTACTACCGCATCGGCGACGCTGGCACGCTGCTGGACCCCACCGACCCGCAGCAAGGCATCGTCTTCGACGGCCGCATCGCCGAAGACTTCAAGCTCACCAGCGGCTCCTGGGTTTCGGTGGGCACGCTGCGCGTGAAGCTGGTCTCGGCCCTGGCGCCCCACGTTCAAGACGTGGGCATCACCGGGCACGACCGCAGCGAGATCGGCGCGCTGGTCTTCCTCACCGAAGCCGGCCGCGCGCTGCCGCGCGGGCAGCTCGCCCGCCAGGTGACCGACGCGCTGCGCGTGCTGGCGCAGGAAGGCGGTGGCTCGTCGCAAGCGCCCACGCGGGCCCTGCTCTTGCCCGACAGCCCGAACGCCGCCGTCGGCGAAGTCACCGACAAGGGCTACCTCAACCAGCGCCTGGTGCTCGCGCGCCGCAGGGCCGAAGTCGAGACCTTGTACGCCACGCCGACCGACGC
>JANMSR010000147.1:0-9566 GCA_031389565.1 Burkholderiales bacterium | reverse complement strand
CAGGCCGTGCGTCAGGTCGAGGTTACGGCGCATCGCCACCGTATCCACTTCGAGCCCTTCGAGCACGAACAGCGACTGCTTCAGCGCGCCGGCCATCAGGCAGAAGGCCTCGGGCAGCACGATCCATTCGATCTCCCAGGGACCGGTCGAGCGCTCGTGGTCGGCGACCATTGCGTCCATCAGCGCGGCGCTGTGCTGGCGCACGACCGAGATCGCGGCGTGGATGTAGCAGCTCGAGATCGGGTTGCGCTTTTGCGGCATCGTGCTGCTGCTGCCGCGGCCGTGGGCGAAGGGCTCGAAGACTTCGCCGACCTCTGTCTGCATCATCAGCTTGACGTCCATGCTCAGCTTGCCCAGCGTGCCGCCGACCAGGCCGAGGAAGGTGCCGACTTCGGCGATGTTGTCGCGGATGGTGTGCCAGGCGATCACTGGCTGGGCCAGGCCGAGCTCGGCGCACAGGCCGGCCTGGGTTTGCATCGCGCCGGTCTGCAACGAGGCCAGGGTGCCGGCGGCGCCGGCGAACTCGCCCACCAGCACGCGCTCGCGCAACTGCGCCAGGCGCTGCTGGTGACGCTGGATGGCCGACAGCAGGCCGGCCATCTTGTAGCCGAAGGTCACCGGAATCGCCTGCTGCAGGTTGCTGCGGCCGATCATCGGCGTGTCGCGGTGCTCCTTGGCCAGCCTGGCCATCGCCTGGGCGATCGCCGCGAGATCCTTCTCGACCAGGTCCAGGCCCTCGCGGATCTGCAGCACGGTGGCGGTGTCGGTGATGTCCTGCGTCGTCGCGCCCCAGTGGCAGTACTCGCCGAGCTGGTCGCGGCACAGCGCGTGCAACTGCGACACGACACCCAGGATCGGGTAGCCGATGCGCTCGGTCTGCAGTCGCAGCTTGTCCATGTCGATCTGATCCAGCGTGCAGTGGCTGACGATCTCGTCGGCCGCCTCCTGCGGGATCAGGCCCAGGCGGCCCTGCACGACGGCCAGCGCGCGTTCGACATCGAGGTACTTCTGCGTGCGGTTCTCGTCGCTCCAGACCTGGCGCATCGCGTCGCTGGAGAAGATGCCCTGGAAGATCTTGGAGTCGATGAGAGTCGAGGCCATGGGGTGTCCTTGGAAGTGGAGGCTGCGGGATCAGGCGCGCGCGAGGAGCTGTCGCGCGCGTTCGATGACGGGTTTGTCGGCCATGCGGCCGTCGAACTGGCACGCGCCGGTCGCAGCCGTGGGCGAAGTCACCGACGCCGGGGCGCTCGAGGTCGATCACGCGCGCGCCCAGATCCGCCAACTGGCGCGTCGCGAAAGGCGCGGCGATGGCGTGTTCGAGGGTGACGACGGTGAGTCCCTTGAGCGGTTGCACGGGTCAGCCTTTCAAGGTCGCGACGGCGTCCATCGTCAGCCCGCCTTCGTGGTCCTGGGCCCACAGCTTGACGGTGTTGCCTTCGCGTCCGGCGCCGGGCCGCCCCAAGCCGGATAACGCCCCCTCGGGGGGCAGCGCCGAAGGCGCGTGGGGGCCAGGGTGGCCGTTCACGCGGAAGGGGTGCAGATCGAAGGTCGGCCGCACGGCCTTGAAGCGAAAGCTCGCCACCTCAGCCTCGGGCGCGTGCCGCCGTAGCAGGTCCATCAACAGCGTGGCAATCAGCGGGCCGTGCACGATCAGCCCCGGATAGCCCTCGACCTCACTCGCGTACTTGCGGTCGTAGTGGATGCGGTGGCCGTTGAAAGTCAGCGCGCTGTAGCGGAACAGCAGCACATCGTCGGGGACGATCTCGCGTTGCCACGGTGCGCCAGCGGGAGCGGCCTGCGGCGGCGGCTCGACATCACCGGCCTGCTTCGCCTCGCGATAGACGATGTCGTGGAACTCGACCAGCGCCGGCTCGGTGGCACCGTTGCAGCGCAGCTCGTGGCGCACCTTGACGAAGACGAGCTTGCCGCTGCGGCCTTCCTTGGTCGTCACGCCGTCGATCGTCGACGTGCGTGCGACTGTGTCGCCGACACGCAGCGGGGTGCGGAACTCGAGCTGGCTGCCGGCCCACATGCGCCGCGGCAGCGGCACCGGCGGCAGGAAGCCGCCGCGCCTGGCGTGGCCGTCGGCGCCGAGCTCGCTTTGCCGGTGCATCGGCAGGAAGTACAGCCAGTGCCACAGGGGCGGCAGCGGCGCGCCCGTGAGGGCTGCTGCGGCCGGGTGGTCCAGTGTGGCCCTCAGCGCCATCACCGGCGTCGGGCCGATGTGGTCGTGCACGGTTTCACTGCGGCCTATCCAGGCCTCGAGGTCATAGTCGGAGGGGTTCACGGCGTCTGCGGTCACGGGGGTGCGATCGGTTTTCGATTGTGCTTGCGCGCCAGCGCTCAGTCGGCGCCGAGCTTGGCCCTTTTCAGCACCTCCTTGTCGTTGAGCACCTGGTTTGAAACCTTGCTCGACGCGGTGGCCCGTAGCGAGGCCGACTTCGGCATCAACTTCATGGGCAGCCAGGAACCCGACATCGAGTTCGTGCCGCTGCTCGAAGAGCGCTTCGTCGCGGCGTGCCGGCGCGACCACCCGCTGGCGAAGAAGCGCCGCGCCACCTGGGCCGACCTGGCCGCGCACGATTTCATTGCCGTCAGCAAATCTTCGGGCAACCGCCTGCTGATCGATCAGGCCCTGGCCGGCAGCGTCGGGGCCCCCGAAAGCCTGTACGAGGCCGAGCACGTGAGGCCCTGCTCGGCTTGGTCGAGGCCGGGCTGGGCCGCCGCGCCGTCGCTGGCGATGCCCGGCAAGGGCCACCCGCTGCTGGTCAGCGTGCCGCTGTACGAGCCCGTGGTCACGCGCCGGGTGGGCCTGATCCGGCGCAAGGGGCGCACGCTGTCACCGGCTGCACAACAACTCTACGAGCTGTTTGCCGACATGAGGCCCAACGCCCGCGCGCGGCGCCAACCGACGCTGACGTAGGCGCTACGGGCGGCCGCTCTCGGCGGCGCCCGGCGGGCGTTACGGCGTCGCCGACGCGGCGGGGGCCACTGGGGCTGCCGGCATGGCGGCAGCCGCATTTGCGGCAGGCAGGGCGAGCCGGTTGTCGACCCGGATCACGCCCCTGGGGGCCATCGCGAGCACCTCGGCCCGCTGCAGCGACTTGGTGTCCGGCGCCGGGCCTTCGAGCAGCACGGTGCCTTGCGTCGTCGAGACGTCGATCTTGACGGCGCTGAGGCTGGGATCGGCGGCCAAGGCGGTCTTCACCGCCGCGGTGATCGCGGCATCGCCGAGCGCGCCGGCCACACGGTCGGCGGCGTCGGCAGTGCCCCGCGCCGCACCCGACGCGGCGCTGCGCAGATCGTCGACGCCCGCATTGACCTTCGATCCGGCGGCTGCCACCGTGGCATCCAGGCGCGTGCCCAGTGTACGGCCGTCGTAGTAGTTGGCCACGACAGCGGCGGTGACGCCGGCGCCAATGACGGCGGCACCGAGCAGGCCGGGCCAGCGCCGCCGCGGGGGCCGGAACTCCTTGCCGCGAATCTCGCGCAGATCGGTTGCGGTGTCGGTCTTGGCCGGCGGGATCGTGGGGGGTGGCAGCGGCATCGTTTCACTCCTGGGAACGGTCAGTGGGACTGTGCTGCCATGCTGGTCCGAAGCCGCGCCGCGCGGGATCGGACAGCGGCGCCTGACGGTGTAGGACATCTGGTGGTGGTGGAACAGTTGTAGTGACATTTACATTGCGTACAGTTCACTACAACATGTCTTGGCAACTGCTCGTCCTCTCCCTGCCGACGAAGAACGCCACCGCGCGCATGCGCTCATGGCGAGCACTCAAGGCCCGCGACGCCGTGCCCAGGCTCGACCGGGCCGCGTACTGTGGCCGCGTCTGGGCCACCCGCCGCCGGCCCTGGGTCGATCGGCTGGCCAGCGCCTGGCTGATCCGCCGCCTCATCGATACCGACGCGCGCTTCTTGTGGCTCCAATCGCCGGCCGATTGCCCGAAGACGGCGCTGGGCTTGGACTTCGACGGCGCGACGTTCAGCCATCTCGGCCAACGTGTCACCTTCGCGTTCCAGAACGAGGGGGCGCCGTGACCCGCACCGGCGCGCCCGCCCCGGTTCCCTTCTGGAGCGCTTTCGCGTTCTGGTTGAAGCTCGGCTTCATCAGCTTCGGCGGCCCGGCCGGGCAGATCGCGATCATGCACACCGAGCTGGTCGAGCGCCGGCGCTGGATCAGCGAGCAGCGCTTCCTGCACGCGCTGAACTACTGCATGCTGTTGCCGGGCCCCGAGGCGCAGCAACTCGCCACCTACATCGGCTGGTTGATGCACCGCACATGGGGCGGCATCGTCGCTGGCGCATTGTTCGTGCTGCCCTCGCTGTTCATCCTGATTGCGTTGTCGTGGATCTACCTGCGTTTCGGCAACCTGCCCGTCGTGGCCGGCATCTTCTACGGCCTCAAGCCCGCCGTGACGGCGCTGGTGCTGCACGCCGCGCACCGCATCGGCACGCGGGCGCTGAAGAACCGCTGGATGTGGGGCATTGCCGCGCTGGCCTTCGTGGCGCTCTTTGCCTTCGACACGCCGTTCCCGGCGATCGTCGTCGCCGCGGCGCTGATCGGCCACTTCGGCGCGCGCCGCTGGCCGCAGGTGTTCGCGCTCGGCGGCGGGCATGGCAGCGCCAAGGCCAGCTATGGCCCGGCGCTGATCGACGACGCCACGCCGACACCGGCGCACGCGCGCTTCTCGCGCGGCCATCTGGTCAAAGTGCTGGCCACCGGCCTGGCGCTGTGGGCGTTGGCGATGGCGGCCCTCATTGCCAGCCTTGGCCTGCACAGCACGCTGACCGCGATGGCCTGGTTCTTCACCAAGGCCGCGCTGCTCACCTTCGGCGGCGCCTACGCGGTGCTGCCCTATGTCTACCAGGGCGCGGTCGAGCAGCACCACTGGCTGACCGGCGCGCAGATGATCGACGGCCTGGCCCTGGGCGAAACCACGCCCGGCCCGCTGATCATGGTGGTGGCCTTCGTCGGCTTCGTCGGCGGCTGGACGCGGGAGGCGCTGGGCCCCGACGCGCTGTTGGCCGGCGCGGTGCTGGCGGCCTGCGTGGCCACTTTATTCACCTTCCTGCCGTCGTTCGTTTTCATCCTCGCCGGCGGTCCGCTGGTCGAGGCCACGCACGGCAAGCTCGGTTTCACCGCGCCGCTGTCGGCGATCACCGCCGCGGTGGTCGGTGTGATTGTCAACCTGGCGCTGTTCTTCGCCTCGCATGTCCTTTGGCCGCAGGGCTTTGGTGGCCGCTTCGAGGCGGCCGCGGCCGTCATCGCGGTGGCCGCCGCCGTGGCCCTGTTTCGTTTCAAGGTCGGTGTGATTCCGCTGCTCGCCGCGTGTGGCGCGGCCGGCTTGGCCGTCCAGATCCTGAGTCGGGGTTTTCAGCCATGAGTACCCTTGCTCGGGTGTCGCGGCCGGGATAATTCGAGCGGTGACGAACAGCAAACAACGCGTGGTGGTCGGGCTGTCGGGCGGCGTCGACTCGGCCGTCAGCGCCCACCTGCTCAAAGCCCAGGGGCATGAGGTTGTCGCCCTGTTCATGAAGAACTGGGAGGATGACGACGACAGACAGTACTGCTCGGCCAACGAAGACTTCGTCGATGCCGCCGCGGTGGCCGACGTACTCGGCATCGCGATCGAGCATGTCAACTTCGCCGCCGAGTACAAGGACCGCGTCTTCACCGAGTTCCTGCGCGAGTACCAGGCCGGCCGCACGCCCAACCCCGATGTACTGTGCAATGCCGAGATCAAGTTCAAGGCCTTTCTCGACCATGCGCTGCGCCTGGGTGCCGACCACATCGCCACCGGGCACTACGCCCGTCGGGTGGCATGACGAGTCGCACGCGACCGCGTGCGACGACGCCCGCGATAGCGGCGTCACCTACCAACTGCTCAAGGGCCTGGACCCGGCCAAGGACCAGAGCTACTTCCTGCACCGCCTGAACCAGGCCCAGCTCGCCAGGACGCTGTTCCCGGTCGGCGAGCTGAAGAAGACCGAGGTCCGCCGCATCGCCGCCGAGATCGGCCTGCCGAATGCGAAGAAGAAGGATTCGACGGGTATCTGCTTCATCGGCGAGCGGCCGTTCCGCGAGTTCCTCCACCGCTACCTGAGCCATGAGCCCGGTGCGATCGAGGACCAGCGCGGGCGCAAGCTCGGCACGCATGTCGGCCTGTCGTTCTACACCCTCGGCCAGCGCCAGGGTCTGGGCATCGGCGGCGTCAAAGGCCGCGCCGATGCTGCGGGCGAACATGCGCCGTGGTACGTGGCGCGCAAGGATCTCGCGCGCAACGTGCTCGTCGTCGTGCAGGGTCATGAGCACCCCGCGCTGCAGTCGAGCGCGCTGCGGGCCGACGACGCGAGCTGGGTATCAGGCACTGCGCCTGCGGCGGGTCTGTACGCCGCCAAGACGCGCTACCGCCAGGCCGATGCCGCGTGCAGCCTGGCGCCGGCCGTCGACCCGATGTTCGCACTCGCATTCGACCAACCGCAATGGGCCGTCACGCCGGGCCAGAGCGCCGTGCTCTACGACGCCGAGGTCTGCCTGGGCGGCGGGGTGATTGCCGCGGCAACGCCTGCCTGATTCACTTGACCCGCAGGCCCTGCGCATCGAGCACCTGGACCCTCACGTCGATGCTGGCACGCACGCTCTGCGTCACGGTGCAGAAGTCCTCGAACTGCGCCAGCGTGCGCTCGAGGTGCTGCAATCCGGCGGCCGGCTGGCCCAGCCTGAGCACCACGTCGATCGCCTGCACGCGCAGCCGGCCCTCGGCGTTGCGGCCGATTTCGGCGCTGATCTCTGCGCTGATCGGCTCGGGTTGCTGCTTGTACTTGCGCAGCGAGAACAGCAGCGAGGCCGCCAGGCAGTTGCCGACCGCTGCCGCCAGTTGCTGCTCGGGTGACGGCCCCAGCCCGCCGCCCAGTGGGGGCGGCAGATCGCTGCGCAGCGGCGCGATGCCGGGGCCGAACTGGACTTCGAACAGGTAGTCGCGCAGTTGGGTCAGGCGCACGCTTTCGCGGGTCTCGGCGGCCATCGGGTTCTCCAAAGCGCCAACGATAACGCCCCGCGCTGCGGGGCGTTTTGCCGAGGGTCAAGGCCCTCGTGTCGGATCAAAACGGGATGTCGTCGTCCATGTCGTCGAAGCCGGTCGATGACTTCGGTGCCGTGGCTGCGGGACGGCCGGCAGCCGGGCGCGGCGCGGGGGCGCTGCGTTGGCCTCCGCCACCGCCCGCGTCGTCGCCGCCCGCGCCCTCGCGGCTGCCGAGCAGCTTCATGTCGTCGGCCACGATCTCGGTGCTGTACCGCTCGACGCCTTCCTTGTCGGTCCACTTGCGCGTCTTCAGCCGCCCTTCGACGTACACCGGGCGGCCTTTCTTCAGGTACTCGCCGGCGATCTCGGCCAGGCGATCGAAGAACACCACGCGGTGCCATTCGGTTTCTTCCTGCTTCTCGCCGCTGGTCTTGTCCTTCCACTGCCGGCTGGTGGCAACGGTGATATTGCAGATGGCCGAGCCGCTGGGGGCGTAGCGCACCTCCGGATCCTTGCCGAGGTTGCCGATGAGAATGACTTTGTTGACCGAGGCCATGGGGCGCTCCTGACGCTGGCGGTGGTGGGAAGGGCGAGGCTGGAATGATACCGGCGGACTAGGGCTCGCCGTCCCAGTAGTCGAGGCTGTTGGCCTGGCGTTGCACCAGCCGGTGACCCGGTGCATACGCGCCGATCTTGCCGGCGTCGGGGTAGTAGCAGATCTCCGGCCGCTCCTGGGTGCTGATGCTCAGGTACTTCATCGGCGCGTCGGAGCTGTTGATGAACTGATGCGGGTACTCGGGCCCGGGCGGGATCACGACCACGTCGCCGGCGCGCACCGGCAGCATCTCGCCGGCCACGCGCAGCGTGCCTGCGCCTTCGAGGATCACGAACATCTCCTCCTGCGCCAGGTGGTAGTGGTAGGGGCAGCTCCTCATGCCGGGGGCGAGGATGTCCAAGCCGGCGCCGAGTTTCTTCGCCGCGGTGCCGTCGCAGACACCACCGCACAGGGTGTCGTACAGCGGCGGGCGCTGCTGGCGCTCGAGCCGGGTCTCGTCGACGTTGCGGATCAGCTGCTGGCGCAGTGTTGCGGCGGACTCGGTCATGGGCAGCCTCCGGAAACGGGGCTGCCATCCTCGCATGGTCGGCGCGCCGTGCCGCAGTGGCACGCGCCCGGTCACTCCTTGCGTGCTGGATCGTCGCGCGCCAGCACGTCGCAGAAGGCTTGCATGCGCTTCCACTTCGGGACAGGCACGGGCTGGCCGGCGCGCGGCACATAGATCGACGGCTCGACCACGCCCAGGCGGTGGATGTAGCGCGGGCAATTGGGGAAGATGCGCTCGGCGCGTACGCGCACGACGAGCTGGGCGCCGGCGAACTCGGCCCGCAACGGGTCGTCGAAAACGATGCGGGCGTGGCCGTTCACGCGCAGCCGGTTCGGCCGCTCGAAGTCGATGAACAGCAGCGCCACCGCCGCATTGACGAGCAGGTTGCCCAGGCTGCGGAACATGCCGTTGCCGTCGTAGCTGGGGAAGGCGAGCTCGTCGTCGCCGGTGACGCGAACGAAACCCGGGTCGCCGCCCTTGTACGAGCAATCCGGCTGGCCGCCGACGTCGGCGGTGGCCAGGAAGAACAGGCTGCGACTCTCGATGAAGGCGCGGTCCTCAGGCGTGAAGGCGCTGCGCCCGAGGCGCTCGTCGAGCCGATCGGCGAGGGCACGGGTGTCGAAGCGGTCCTGCAACTCGCGCATGCCGGCGTGGTAGGCGGGTGTCGGTTGGGGGTCATTCATGGGCGGCAAACTCCACCGGCGCGAAGCGGCGCGTATTGACCTGCAGGCGGAAGATGTCGGCTCGCGCATAGTGGCCCGCCACGTCGAGGCTGCGCTGCGCCACGCCAACGCGTGCGAGATCGATCTCGGCGGCCAGGATGCCGAACGCTTGGTGCAGCGGGCCGGCAACGATCTTGCCGCCCGGCGCCACGATCACCGAGTCGCCGCCATTGATCCACTCGTCGGCGTCGGGATACAGGCCGGCCTGGGCCAGCAACTCGTCGGCCAGGTCGCGCCCCTGAAGTGCGCAGCCGCAGCCGACGACCCAGCAGCCGCCTTCGCGCGCGACGTGCTGCATCGTCGCGAGCCAGCGCTCGCCGCTGTCGTAGGTCGGTGCGATGTACAACTGCCCCCCCTGCGCATAAAGCGCGCTGCGCGCCAGCGGCATGTAGCTCTCCCAACAGATCAGCGTGCCGACGCGGCCGCACGGCGTGTCGACGGCTTTCAGCCCGCTGGCGTCGCCGAGGCCCCAGACCATGCGCTCGGGGTTGGTCGGCATCAGCTTGCGGTGGCGGTTGGCAAGCGTGCCGTCGGGCCCGATCACGACGACGGTGTTGTAGAGCGTGCCGCGGCTGAAGTCGGCATCGATTTCCTCGATGCCGCAGACCACCGTGACCTCGTGCTGCTTGGCCGCCTCGCGCAACGGCCGCAGATCGTCGCCGGCCAGGCTGACCGCGTTGGCGCGCAGCCGCGCATGCAACCGGTCGAGTAGGCCCATG
>JANMSR010000117.1:0-2561 GCA_031389565.1 Burkholderiales bacterium | reverse complement strand
ACACTCTGACCTACGACAGTGGCGTCGGCAACCCTGGCGGCGGCACGGTGCCGGAGCCCGCATCCATCGCACTGGTCGGTCTTGCGCTCGTTGCCTTGCGAAGCGTTCGCCAGCGCCAGACCCCGAGAGGCTGATACTTGCCGCGCCGCCCGCCGCTGCTCACCACCGTGGCGGGCGCCGGCGGGTGTCGAGCAACTCGATCGCTGGAGCCACTGCAGCGCGCGGCGGCCACGTGATGCTGGCGCGCGGCGAGCGGTCCAGCTTGGCGGACTTCGCCTCCGAGGCACCTTAAGCCGCGCCGGCTATCGCTTCAGGTTCTCGAAGAAGGCCTTGCTGTTGCTGTCGCGGCCGAGAAACTGGCGCACCAGCGCCTGCGGCGGCACCTGGCCGCCATTGGCCAACACGGTGTTGCGGTAGCGCTTGCCGACCGCGGCGCTGAGTTTGTCGCTGCCGAAGGCAGTGCGCAGGTCGGCGCCGACGACCTCGCTCCACAAGTAGCCGTAGTAACCGGCGGCGTAGCCGGTGGCGACATGGCTGAACCCGGCCGGGAACATCGAGCCCGGCACATGGCCGAGCACGGTCGCGCTTTCCATCTTCACCCACAGCGCCATCGGGTCGGGAGCTTCGCTGCCGTGCATGCCGAGGTCGAACGAGGCGAAGAGCTGCTGGCGCGCGTACTGCGACCCCTTGCCGTAACGCTCGGCCACCACGGCCTTGGCCAGCAGTTCGTCGGGCACCGGCTTGCAGGCCGGGCAGACCTCGCGCATCAGGGCCAGCACGCGGCGGTCGTAGACCCACTCTTCGAGCATCTGCGACGGCGCCTCGACGAAGTCGCGCAATACGTTGGTCTGCGACGAATGGCGGGTGGCCGACAGGTTGTTGTGCACCGCATGGCCGAACTCGTGCAGCAGGGTCTCCATCTCTTCGAGCGACAGGCCCTTGCGGTCGAGGTTGGCCACCAGGGCCGCCTGCGGCGCGCGCTTCAGGCGCTGCGAGCCGCTGCGGATCGGCCACACCGCGGCATGGTTGTACTTGCCTTCGCGCGGGTACAGATCGACGTAGAGCGTGGCCAGCGGCTTGCCGCTCGCCGCATCGCTGACGGCGTAGGCCTGCGCATCGGGGTGCCACAGCTTGGCACCCTCGACGCGCGTGTACTTCACGGCCATCGTTTTCTCGATCAACCGCATCACGAAGGCCAGGCTGTCCTGCGGCGGAAAGTAGGGCCGGAACGCCTCCTGGTCGACGCTGTAGCGCTCGCGCTTGACGCGCTCGGTGTAGTAGGCGGTGTCCCAGCGATCGAGCTTGACGCCGGCCAGCGGCAGCCCCAGCTCGCTCGCCTTGGCCTGGCGCAACTCATCGAGTTCGCGCTGCTCGCGCGCGCTGACGGACGCGCGCACCTCTTCGAGGAAGCGGCTGGCGTTGGCGGGGTTCGCCGCCATGCGCCGGCGCAGGGTGAACTCGGCATAGCTCGCGGCGCCGAACAACGTGGCGTACTCCTTGCGCAACTGGCCGATCTCGGCCAGCAACTTCAGGTTGGCCGCGCCGCCCTCGTTGTTCTTGGCCCGCCACATGCGCTCGCGCACCGTGGCGTCCACCGCGCCCTGCAACACGGGTACGTAGGTCGGGGAGTCCATGCCCAGCAGCAGCCGACCTTCGGCGTCGCGCTGGGCGGCCTTCAGCACCCCTTCAGGCACGCCCTTCAGTTCGGCTTCGGTGAAGGCGAGCTTGATGTTTTCGTCGCGGATGTGCTTGTCGAACTGCTGGCCGAGCTCGTTGATGCGGTCCTGGATCGCCTTGGCACGCTGGCGCTGGGTCGGCGGCAGGCTGACGCCGGCGTCCTCGAAGCCTTCGAGCGTGGTCTTGCGAAACTCGCGGTCGATGGCATCGCGTGGCTTGACGCGGCGCGCGGCCTGAAAGAGCTTTTCGTTCTGGCCCAGGGTGGAGAAAAAATCCTGCCAGCGCAGCTCGCAGGCCTCGGCCGCGTCGCGCACCGCCTTGTCGGGGTGCACGTTGGACACCAGGTAGATCGGCCCGGCCGCGTCTTCGAGGTCGGCGTTGAGGTCGTCGGACGCCGCCAGCCAGCGTGGGCCAGCGGGCACGCGCTCGAGCCGGCGCACGCGCTTCGTGCCGTCGGCCAGGCTTTTGTCGCAGGCCGCCTTGACCTGGTCGGCGTTCTGGTAATCGGGGAATGCCGGGCCGGGCAGCGCGCCGGTGGCGACAGCCAGCCCCGCCGCCGTCGCGCAGGCCAGGGCCAACAGGGTTTTGTGTATCCGCATCGAACCTCCGTGAGGCGCGGATTGTGCCCGCGCGCCGAAGCGGTTCAGGACGCCGATGCGACAGGCTGCGCCGCCACGGCCATGAACGGCGGCGCGAAGCGGGCTCAGCGGCCCACGAGTTCGCGCACCTGCTGGAGTGCGGCGGGGTCTTCGATCGTGGTCAGGTCGCCCGCGTCGCGCCCCTCGCACACGGCCTGGATCGCGCGGCGCAGCAGCTTGCCCGAGCGCGTCTTGGGCAGCACGGTCACGAAGCGCACGCGCGACGGCCGCGCCACCGCACCGAGC
>JANMSR010000112.1:0-2753 GCA_031389565.1 Burkholderiales bacterium | reverse complement strand
TCTGCTTCATCGCTTGTCAATCGGAGCTTGGGGCATGTCGCCACCTTGTCAGCGCCTTGTTTTGTGCCGGCCGTCCGAGGTGGCGCCGGGCTGTGCGATCCGCGTCGAGAAAGGCAGCCTGGCGTTGGCGGTGTTCAACCTCGACGGCGAATTCTGCGTCACCGACGACGCCTGCACCCACGGCCCCGGTTTGCTGTCCGAGGGCAGCATTAGCGGCGATGTGGTCGAGTGCGATTTCCACAACGGCGCCTTCAACATCAAGACCGGTGCGGTGGTGCAACCGCCGTGCATGGTCCCGATCAAGACCTACCGCACCGTGATCGACGGCGACGGCTTCGTTTCGATCGAAATCTAGCTCCCCTTGTCGCGTTCCTGAACGGGTGACCTTGCCCCCGAAAAACGTACCCCTTGCTGAGTGTTTCAATGCAAGCAAGGAGAGCGGCCCGACGTTTCCTTGTGAGGCGGCACCTGACCGGCCTCGGATAATCGCGCGATGCACCTGATCGTCGCCTTCGCCGCACCGGGGTCCGACAGCCGCCGTGCGGCGCTCTCAGCGCTGGGCACTCCGGCGCTCGACGACGTGCTGGCGCGTTGGGGCGAAGTGGCGCGCGATGATGGCGACGACTCGTCGCTGTCCACGCCGCACGAGCGGGCCTGGGCCGCCGCTCTCGGCTGGGTTGCGGCCGACGGCTGCCTGCCGTGGGCCGCGCGCCAAGCCGCGGCCGATGGCGTGGCCGTCGGCTCGGGGGCCTGGGGCCTGTTGACGCCGGTGCACTGGCGCGTCGGCAGCGACGGTATTCATCTCGCCGACCCGGAGGCACTTTCGCTCAGTGACACCGATTCGCGCACCCTGTTGGACGCCGTGTGGCCGCTGTTCGAGAGCGAGGGCTACACGCTGGCCTGGGGCGCGGCGTTGCGCTGGTACGCGGCGCACGCATCGCTGCAAGGCCTGGCCTGCGCGTCGCTGGACCGCGTGATCGGCCGCAGCATCGGCGCCTGGCTGCCGCGCCAGCCCGAGGCCAAGCCCCTGCGCCGGCTGCAAAACGAGGCGCAGATGCTGCTGCACGGCCATCCGCTCAACGAGGCGCGCGAAACGGCCGCTGCGCTGGCGGTGAATTCGTTCTGGTTGAGCGCGTGCGGTGCGGCGCAGCCCGAGCGGGCGCATGACGCACGGCTCGACACGCGGCTGCGCGGCCCCGCCTTGCGCGACGACGCCGCCGCGTGGCTCGAGGCCTGGCGCGCGCTCGACACCCAGGCCGTTGCGCCGCTGCTCGCCGCCGCGGCGCGTGCCGAGCCGGTGCGCCTCACGCTGTGCGGCGAGCGCAGCGCCGTCACGTTCGCGCCGCGCCGGCGCACCTGGTGGCAACGCCTGGCCGTACCCTTTTCTGCGTCGCGCGCCAACGCGCGTGCCCTGCTGGAGTCACTTTGACCGCACCGCCGATTGAAACCCGCAACGTGCCGCCGATCCTGGAGTTGCGCAGCGCGCCGCCGCCGATTTTGGAGTTGCGCGACGTGCCGCCGCCGATCCTGGAGTTGCGCGACGTGCCGCCGCCGATCCTGGAGTTGCGCAGCGCGCCGCCGCCGATTTTGGAGTTGCGCGACGTGCCGCCGCGCGTGGCCTTCGCGCTGGAACAAGCCGGCGTGCACCCGCTGTTGGCGCGCCTGTTCGCCGCCCGCGGCGTGACCCGTGGCGACGAACTCGACGATTCGCTGGCGCACCTGCTGCCACCGGCCACATTGCAAGGCACGCCGGCCGCCGCGGTGCTGCTCGCCGACGCAATCGCCGCGAAGAAGAACATTTGCATCGTCGCCGACTACGACTGTGACGGCGCCACCGCCTGTGCGGTCGCGCTGCGCGGCCTGGCCCGGCTCGGCGCAGCGCCGGGCACGCTGCACTACGTCGTGCCCGACCGCACGATCCACGGCTACGGCCTGACGCCGGCGATCGTCGATCTGGCGTTGGGGAAGAAGCCGCAGTTGCTGGTGACGGTGGACAACGGCATCGCCAGCTTCGAGGGGGTGGCCCATGCGCGTGCATGCGGGCTCGATGTGCTGGTCACCGACCACCACCTGCCGGCCTTGATCGACGGCAGCGTGGCGCTGCCCGACGCCAACGCGATCGTCAACCCCAACGCACCCGGCGACACATTCGCAAGCAAGGCGCTGGCCGGTGTCGGCGTGATGTTTTATGTGCTGCTGGCGCTGCGCGCCGAACTGCGCGCGCGCGGCGCCTTCGCGGCCAACGCGCAACCCAAACTCGATGCCCTGCTCGACCTGGTCGCGCTCGGCACCGTGGCCGATGTCGTGAAACTCGACGCCAACAACCGCCGCCTCGTCGCCCAGGGCCTGAAGCGCATCCGCAGCGGGCGCATGCAGCCCGGCATCGCGGCGCTGTTCGCGGTGGCCGGCCGCCAGCCCGTGCGCGCCGCGGCATTCGACTTCGGCTTTGCGCTCGGCCCGCGCATCAACGCCGCCGGCCGCCTGGCCGACATGACGCTGGGCATCGAGTGCCTGCTCACCGACGACGCCACGCACGCGGCCGAGCTGGCGCAGCAGCTCGACGCCATCAACCGCGAGCGCCGCGAGGTCGAGGCCGGCATGCGCGAGCAGGCCGAGGCCGCCCTCGAGCATTTGATGCCCGAAGGTGAGCCGCCGCCCGCACTGTCGCTGTTCGACCCCGGGTTCCACGAAGGCGTGGTCGGCATCGTCGCCGGCCGCCTGAAAGACCGGCTGCACCGGCCGACCTTCGTCTT
>JANMSR010000087.1:0-3327 GCA_031389565.1 Burkholderiales bacterium | reverse complement strand
CCGGCGGTGAAGTCGCATCTCGCCTGGCAATTGGCCCGCCAGTGTTGAAGGAGCGCCCATGCTGATCGACTTCTTCACCACCCTGCGCGCGGCCAAGCTGCCGGTGTCGGTGCGCGAGTACCTGACCCTGCTCGAAGCGCTCAAGGCCGGCGTGATCGGTGAATCGGTCGAGGACTTCTACTTCCTCGCCCGCACCATCCTGGTCAAGGACGAAGCCCTGTTCGACAAGTTCGACCGCGCCTTCTCGGCCTACTTCAAGGGCGTGACCCTGCGCGCCGACTTCACGCAGGAGGTGCCGCTCGAGTGGCTGCGCAAGACCCTCGAGCTCGAACTCTCGCCGGAAGAAAAGGCCGCGATCGAGAAGATGGGCTGGGACGAACTGATGGCCACGCTCAAGAAACGCTTCGAGGAGCAGAAGGAGCGCCACGAAGGCGGCAGCAAGTGGATCGGCACCGGCGGCACTTCACCGTTTGGCGCTTATGGTGTGAACCCGCAGGGCATCCGCATCGGCCAGGCCGGCGGACGCAACAAGAGCGCGGTCAAGGTCTGGGACCAGCGCGCCTACAAGGACTACGACGACACCAAGGAACTCGGCACGCGCAACATCAAGGTTGCATTGCGCCGGCTGCGCCGCTTTGCCCGCGAAGGCAGCGAGCTCGAACTGGACCTGGACGACACGATCCATGCCACCGCCGCCAACGCCGGCTGGCTCGACATCAAGATGATCCCCGAGCGGCACAACAAGGTGAAAGTGCTGTTGCTGATGGATGTGGGCGGCACGATGGACGAGCACATCCATCGCGTCGAGGAAATGTTCTCCGCCGCCAAGAGCGAGTTCAAGCACCTCGAGTTCTATTACTTCCACAACTGCGTCTACGACTTCATGTGGAAGAACAACCGGCGCCGCTTCTCGGAGAAGTTCGGCACCTGGGATCTGATCCGCAGGTACAACCGCGACTACAAGCTGGTCTTCGTCGGCGACGCGACGATGAGCCCTTACGAAATCCTGCAACCCGGCGGCAGCGTCGAGTACAACAATGAAGAGCCGGGTGCGCAGTGGCTGCAACGCCTGACCAACGCCTTCCCCAAACACGCCTGGATCAACCCCGAACCGCAAGGCGTATGGCAGTACCGGCAAAGCATCTCGATCGTCAGTCAGTTGATGAACCAGCGCATGTTCCCGCTCACGCTGGCCGGCCTCGAAGGAGCGATGCGGCTGCTCAGCAAATGAGTGGCTCGCGCATCCTCGCCGCCGCCGTCCTGTGGCTGGCGCTGGGCGGCTGCGCCGCTCTGCGGCCCGACACCGGGAAAGCCGAAGCCGCGCCGCCGCCGCAGGTGCTGGTGACGATCGCGGCACCCGATGAGCCCAGGCGCCTGCTCGAGAACTACCTCGACCTGCCGCGCCTGGCCGTCATTGCGCCGGGCGAGGCGCTGTCGGACACCGAGTTGCGCCGCCTCGAAGCGGCCACGCCGGCGCAGGCCCGCGCGCTGCTCGCCACCCTGGGCTATATGGACCCCGAGGTGCGCGTGCAGCGCGAAGCCAGCGCCGCCGGCGAGGTACCGCGCGTGCGCGTCGAGGTCACGCCCGGTGTGCGCAGCCGGATCGAGCGTGCCGAGCTCGACGTCAAGGGCCCGCTGGCCGATGCCGCTGCCAGTGGCGATGCCCGTGCGATCGAAACCGTGGCGGCGTGGCGCGACGCGTGGCGCCTGCCTGCCGGCAACAACTTCACCGACAGTCAGTGGCGCAACGCCAAGAACGCCGCGCTGGCGCAATTGCGCGCGGCCGGCTATGCAAGTGCCGTCTGGGCCGGCACCAGTGCCGAGGTCGATGCCGATCGCGCCCGCGTGCAACTGAGCGTGGTCGCCGACTCCGGGCCCTTGTTTCGAACCGGCGCGCTGGTCATCGAGGGCCTGGAGCGCCAGGATGAGCGCAGCGTGCGCAACCTGGCCGACTTTGCCGCCGGCACGCCCGCCACCGAAGCCCTGCTGCTCGACTACCAGGATCGGCTGCAGCGCGCGGGGCTGTTCGAGCGCGTGGCGGTCACGCTGGCGGCCGACCCGGCCGTTGCGGAGGCCGCCACCGTCACCGTGCGCCTGGCCGAACTGCCGCTGCAACAGGCCACCACCGGCATCGGCATCAGCGCCAACAACGGCCCGCGGGTGTCGCTCGAGCATGTGCACCGGCGGGCCTTCGGCGTGCGCGCCACCCTGCGCAACAAGTTCGAGGTCGCCCGCCAGCGTCAGGCCTGGCAGGGCGAGCTGTCTTCGCACACCCTGCCGGGGCTGGTCCGCAACCTGGTAGGCGGCGCGGTCGAGCGTCAGGAATCCGACACCGACCGCGTGAGCTCGCTGCGCTTGCGCCTCGGCCGCGCCTACGACAGCCAGCGCATCGAGCGGCTGGCCTTCGTCGAGGTCGAACGCGCGCTGGTGCGGCCGTTCGTCGCCACCGCGCAGACCGCACAGGCCAACCCCGACACCCTCGCCGCCACGCTCAACTTCCATGGCACCTGGCGCGATGTCGACAACGTGATCCTGCCCACCGCCGGCCAGAGCGTGGCGCTGCAGGGGGGCGTCGGTGGCGTGCACAGCAGCGGTGGCGGGCCGGGCGGCGGCAGCTTCGCGCGCGCCTACGGCCGCTTGCAGGTGTGGCGCCCGCTCGGCGGCGACTGGTACGCACAGGCGCGGGTCGAGCTCGGCCAGGTCTTCGCGCCCGATGCGGTCGACGTGCCCGAAAGCCAGCGTTTTCGCGCCGGCGGCGACGACTCGGTGCGCGGCTACGCCTACCGCTCGCTCGCGCCGCAGATCGGCGGCGTCGATGTCGGTGGCCGCGTGCTGGCCAGCGCCAGCGTCGAAGTCGCGCACCCGATCAGCGCCAGGCTGCCCAACCTGTGGTGGGCCACCTTCGTCGATGCCGGCAACGCGGCAGAGCGCTGGCAGGACTGGCGCGCCGCCTGGGGCGCCGGCGTCGGCCTGCGCTGGCGCAGCCCGGTCGGGCCGCTGCGGGTGGACGTGGCCTACGGCGAAGAGATCAAACAATGGCGCTTGCACCTGTCGGTCGGCATCGCGTTCTAGGATGAAACTCTCGCCACTTCACCCACTGGCGTGTCGTCACCCGTTGAGGGCTCGCACGCGGCACCTTGGTCGGCCAGGGCATCGGGCAGCGGTTGTCGGTGCGCGGCGGTCTGCTTGCGGCCCCTTGCGGTCGTTGAATTTGCGCTTTCGGGGCAGCAGCGCGGCAACGAGGCACCCGGGCAGGGCCCAGCGCCCAGGTGAAGCGGTCTTCGCTTCGCTACGACTGCCCTGCGCTGCTCGGGCCCGTGGCCCCGT
>JANMSR010000052.1:0-2933 GCA_031389565.1 Burkholderiales bacterium | reverse complement strand
GACAGCGCCGAGCTGCCGCCGGGCGTGCACGTGTTCGAGCTGTTCGGCTCACTGTTCTTCGGCGCCGTCGGCAAGATCGAAGCCCTGCCCGCGCAACTGCCCCCCGGCACGCGAGCGGTCGTGCTCGAGATGCACCGACTGATCCTGCTCGACACCTCGGGCCTGGATGCCTTGCAGCAATTGCACCGCACGCTGAAGAAGCAGGACATCGGGCTGGTGCTGGCGCATGTCAACGAGCAACCCCTGTCCTTGATCCAGCGCTCGGGGTTTGCGGCGTTGCTCGGCGAAGAGGCGATCGTGCCGACGGCGGCCGGGGCGTTCGACAACGCGCCCGCGCCGCGAGCTTGATCAGCGTTTCCAGAAGCGCGGCGCCGCCGCCAGAGCCTGCAAGCGGGCGGCGGCGCTCGCGGCCAGCGCTTCGCGCCGCGCGCTGAGCCAGCCGAGCACGAAAGCGTCGGCCGCGTCACGCGGCGCGGCCGCGAGGCAGGCCGCTTCAGCGACCACCAGATCGTTGTACTCGCCCAGCGCGTCCTGGGCCGGTTTGAGCAGCGCGAGGTAGCGCGACACGGCCTTGGCGGCAAACAGCGGGGCCACGAATTCGAGGCTGTAGCGCAGCCGCTTCAGGCGCTTGCGCAGGGCGTGGCGTGCCACATCGTCAAGGGCGGCGAAACCCGCGCCGTCGGCCGCCACGCGCTCGTGCAGGCGCCCCAAGCGCTTGCGCGCCACGTCGATCAGCGGTTTGCCCTTGCCCGCCGGTTCACCCGCCAGCGTCAGGCCGATCAGCGCCAGCAACAACCGGTTGAAGCCGCGCTCGCGCAGCACCGCGGTCTCTTCAGCGGCGAACCCCTGTGCCTGCGCTGCATGCGTGGGCGTCGCCGTCAGGCCGGCGGCCCGCGCCGCCGCGCGCGCCGGCGACAGGGTCTGCTCGATGATCCCGCGGTCGCGCAAACTGCCGAGCGTGCCGAACACTCGCGCCAGCTCGGCATGCCAGGCCGCGTCGACGCCCTCGACGCCGTCGCCGAACTCGCGCAGCGCCGTGCGCAGCCGGCGCAAGCCCACGCGCAACTGGTGCAGATGGTCCGGCCCGGCCTGTCGCGCCTCGGCCAGTGCGGCCAGGTTCGGCAGCACCTGGGCCAGCGTGGCCTGGACCATCGCCGCGAGCGCACGCGCCGGCGTCATGCGCGGCGCGATCAGTGGCGTCTGGGCCCCGGCCACGGTGGGCGGCGCGCCGATGACCAGGCCGTGGCCGCGCTCGGCCTTGCTGCGCACGTCGAGCCACAGTCCGAGTCGCTGCACCCAGCGCGAGGCCAGGGCCAGCAGCGCTTGCGGCGAGCCGCCCTGCAACTCGAACTCGACTTCGGCCACTGACAGCCGCGCCGGCCCGTCGCCGCCGTTCGCGCTGATGGAGCCCTCGTCGTACGCCACTTCGATCGATGCTGTTTCGCCCGCCCCGCTGCGGGCGCGCACGACGCGCCGGGTGCGGCGGATATCGGTGGCGAAGCGCTCGACCAGCGCGCCAGCCCCGCGCGGGCCGAGTGCCGCCCGCAGCGCCGCAGCGGCCGGCGTGCCCTCATGCCGTGCCAGATCGATCGTTGCCGGCGCGGCCGCGGGGAGCACGATCTCATGCTCCAGCCGCCGCAGCAGACCGTCGCCGCGGCCCTTGAGTGTCTGCACCCAGCGGTTGCGGCCCTCGCGGCGCAGGCGCAGGGCCAGACTGGCGGCGGCCAGATGGCCGTCGGGCGTGTCGAAGTAGCGCGCCTGCAGCCGGATCACCTCGGCGGCTTGGCCAGCGCCCGCGACAGCGCGCCGCACGGCCTCGCGCCGCGCCGGCTCGATCTGGAACTTCAGCTCGATCTCGACCACGGTCCGTCAGCTCCTCATCGCGTCACGCAGGTCATCGGTGCTGGCGCTGGCGATCAGCTTGCCGTCGCGGTCGAAGCTGCCGTTGAACAGCTTGGATTGCCGGCCGTCGAGCCAGCGCCATCAGCGCCCCCGTGAGGGCCGCCATTGCGAGACGATCCAAGCGCATTCACCACCCCGTTAAAATGAGCCAACTTCGCTTGCATTCTGCCCTGCGCCATGCCCCTGTTCTGGAAACCGTATCTGTCCGACGTGACACAGTTCATCGCCGACCTCAAGGCCAGCAAGCCGACGCTGGAGGCCGAGCAACGCGCCGGCCGCGCCCTGCTGTGGGACCGCGCGATCGACCGCAGCGCCGAGGCCGAGTGGCGCGACGCCGACGTGCCGCAGCAGCCCTACGTCTATCAGACGAAGGTGAAGTGACGATGGCTGCCACGGTGGATGGCAAGCTGCCACCGCCGCACGACCCCGAATTTGCGGCCTCGCTGCCGCCCGCGGCCGTCGATGCGGTCGCGGTGGCGCGCCTGTATGGCGAACCGCTGTTCACGCTGCCGACGGATTTGTACATCCCGCCCGATGCGCTCGAGGTCTTTCTCGAAGCCTTCGAAGGCCCGCTCGATTTGCTGCTCTACCTGATCCGGCGGCAGAACTTCAACATCCTCGACATCCCGCTGGCCGACGTAACGCGCCAGTACCTGGCCTACGTCGAGCAGATCAGGAAGCGCAACCTCGAGCTGGCCAGCGAATACCTGCTGATGGCGGCGATGCTGATCGAGATCAAGAGCCGCATGCTGCTGCCGCCGAAGCGCAGCGCCGAGGGCCGCGAGCCCGAAGACCCGCGGGCCGAGCTGGTGCGCCGGCTGCTCGAATACGAACTGATGAAGCTGGCCGCCGCGCGACTCGATGCGCTGCCGGTGCTCGGCCGCGATTTTCTGCGCGCGCAGGTGACGATCGAGCAATCGCTGGCGCCGCGACTTGCGGATGTGGCCCCCGACGAGCTGCGCGAGGCCTGGCAGGCGATCATCGCCCGCGCCCGCCTGGTGCAGCACCACCACATCGGCCGCGCCCAGCTC
>JANMSR010000017.1:0-4723 GCA_031389565.1 Burkholderiales bacterium | reverse complement strand
CGCCCAGGCCGCCATCAACCTGGCCGAGGGCCGCGAAGCGCGCCTGGACGAGCACGCCAGGAAGCTGCTCGCGCAGTGGCCCGACCTGCAGCGCGCCTACGCGGGCGACGAATACGTGGTGAAGATCCGCGACCGCGAGATCCGCACCGCGCTGGTGTCGACCACGCTGTCGGGCACGAAGATCCGCAAGGTGTCGCTGCCGCGCTACGAAGACGATGGCGAGCGCCTCGCCTGGCTGATGCTCGAGAACGTGCCGGGCAGCTACCCCTACACCGCCGGTACCTTCGCCTTCAAGCGCGAAGGCGAGGACCCGACCCGCATGTTCGCCGGCGAGGGCGATCCGTTTCGTACCAACACGCGCTTCAAGCTGCTGAGTTCGGGCATGGCCGCGAAGCGGCTCTCGACCGCGTTCGACAGTGTCACGCTCTACGGCAACGACCCGGCGGTGCGGCCCGACATCTACGGCAAGGTCGGCAACTCGGGTGTCTCGATCGCCACGCTCGACGACCTGAAGGTGCTGTACGGCGGCTTCGACCTGACGCACCCGGCGACCTCGGTGAGCATGACCATCAACGGGCCCGCGCCGACGATCCTGGCGATGTTCATGAACACCGCGATCGACCAGAACCTGGACAAATTCAAGCTCGACAACGGCCGCGAGCCCACCGATACCGAGGCCGCGAAGATCCGCGAATGGGTGCTGGCCAACGTGCGCGGCACGGTGCAGGCCGACATCCTGAAGGAAGACCAGGGCCAGAACACCTGCATCTTCTCGACCGAGTTTTCGCTCAAGGTGATGGGCGACATCGCCGAGTATTTCGTGCACCACGACGTGCGCAACTTCTACTCGGTGAGCATCAGCGGTTATCACATCGCCGAGGCCGGCGCCAACCCGATCAGCCAGCTCGCGTTCACGCTGAGCAATGGGTTCACCTTCGTCGAAGCCTACCTGGCGCGCGGCATGCACATCGACGACTTCGCGCCGAACCTGTCGTTCTTCTTCAGCAACGGCATGGACCCCGAATACAACGTGATGGGCCGGGTGGCGCGGCGCATCTGGGCCACGGCGATGCGCGACCGCTACGGCGCCAACGAGCGCAGCCAGAAACTGAAGTACCACGTGCAGACCTCGGGCCGCTCGCTGCACGCGCAGGAGATCCAGTTCAACGACATCCGCACCACGCTGCAGGCGCTGATCGCGGTCTACGACAACTGCAACAGCCTGCACACCAACGCCTACGACGAGGCGATCACGACGCCGACCGAGGAGAGCGTGCGCCGCGCAATGGCGATCCAGCTGATCATCAACCGCGAGTGGGGCCTGGCGAAGAACGAGAACCCGAACCAGGGCGCCTTCATCGTCGACGAGCTGACCGAGCTGGTCGAGGAAGCGGTGCTGGCCGAGTTCGAGAAGATCGCCGAGCGCGGCGGCGTGCTCGGCGCGATGGAGACCGGCTACCAGCGCGCAAAGATCCAGGAAGAGTCGATGCACTACGAGATGCAGAAGCACACCGGCGAGTACCCGATCGTCGGCGTCAACACCTTCCGCAATCCACACGGCGACGCGGTGCCTGACCACATCGAACTGGCACGCTCGACCGACGAGGAAAAGCAGTCGCAACTGAAGCGCCTGGCCGATTTCCATGCCCGCCACGCGACCGCGTCACCGGCGATGTTGAAGCGCCTTCAGCAGGCCGTGATCGACAACAAGAATGTGTTCGAGGTGCTGATGGAGGCCGTGCGTTGCTGCTCTCTGGGACAGATCACCGGCGCGCTGTTCGAGGTGGGCGGGCAGTACCGCCGAAGCATGTAATGCCGCCCTCGTAGATCAAACGAACATGGAATCTCGACAGTCTGCCCAATAGGAGACTTGATGATCGTCCGTCTTGATCATTGCCCGTATCGGGCCGTCAGTTGACGCGACAAACGCTACCGTACCTGGGCACGCGCCAACGAAATCGCGGGCCGAGTTGTGGCGCGTGCCGAGCTTGCCAAAATCAAGTTCCTGTGGTGCGTCGAACCGAGTGGCGCCAGCCGTCATAGAGCCTCTCCAAGGCTCTGCCTTGAGCTTGGCACCGAACGCTATTGGATCAAGGGAAGGCCGCAACAACACAGCACCATCGATGCGGGACAGCCTGGCGAGCGTGTTGACCCGCTCGCGCACGATTTGGTGACTGCGGAGTGCAAAGAGCTGCGAGACCATCGACTGCGCCGACACTTTGCGCTGAAATTCGAGTGCAGCGCTTGAGAGCCTCGACAACTCGAAATCACCGTGAAAGGCCCACGGACTCGCGAACCATTGACTCGCAGCGGCGGTTGCATCTTTGGGCAGAATGATGATCGTGCCTCCCCCGCCATGCCGACCTACTGCAGCGAGCAGCGATTCCAAAGCCGCTGCGAAGAGCCCCCAAACTTGGCTGTCTTCCGCTGAACGGAAGCTTCCATCTCTTGGTTGCGCAATGCCGATGAGCCGCCAAAGGGCAGGTGCCAGGCCATCGCCGTGGATGGGCGACGGTTGTGCAGGGCGGCAAACACCCTGCTCTAGCCAAGCCACATTCGAGCCCGCTCTTGTGATCGCGATGGCGGCAATGCCTTGTATGGTTGCGGTAAAGCAGTCAGGGAGGAAGTGCCTCGTTTCGTCGGTCCCGGCCGATACTTGAGTGAGCAGACTGGACGGCGCCGACGCCAAGGTCAAACCCCAGATTGGGGTTTTCGGCGCGCTCGCGTCTGCCAACAGGAGCGCCGTCTTGGCATCGGCGATGGCGCCGATTTTTCCAAGCACAGCGGCTGAGAGGTCGAGGGATGAGTCAAACCGAAGCGTGAGCGCGGAATCCCTTCTCCTTGGTACTTCGAGTGAGTCGAAGTCCGCCGGCGATATCAGCGCAACGGTGGTCTTTACCGGTATGCCCTCCTCGGCTTGAAGGCTCGCTCGAAACAGCGTATCGACAAAGGAAGCGATCGTGTCGAAGGTCGGGATTGCTCGTTGCTCCCTAGCTCGATACGGGTGCTTCTGATCGGCCACCCAGTAGCCCTCAACCTGACGGAGAAACTGCTCGTTCAATAGCATTCGGTTGTCTTCCTTGCACTATGAATGCAGCGCCACGCTCTTGAACGAGATGGCCGCGCCACGCCTGTCGACTTTGGTCGGTGGTACTTCCCCGTCTTGTTGCAAGATGCGCAGGTTCACGCTGACCTCGCATACTGGGACTGCGCGAGGTGAGTAACTTCGCGGATCAGTTGCCGCGCATCGATGCTTCAGCCTGGATCATCAAGTCGTGACTGAAGCGTCCGCAGTCAAGTCGCCGCGACCAGCCAACAGGCCGCTAACCGACACATCCTCGTCCAACTCATCCCAGTGCAAACCCATCGGGCTGATCTCGACCTTGGCGCGTTGCTCCGACGTCGCATGCAACAAGCGCGGAAACCAGGCCAGCGGCACCGCGATCACGCGACCATCGGACAACTCGACCCACAGGCTGTTCTCGTCGAAGCGCACTGACCTAGGCGAAGTGTTCATTCCAGGCCCTTTCGATCAGGCCGCACCGTCCGACTTGCCCACCAGCTCGAAGTGCTCGACCTGCGGCGGCTGCGCAAAGAACGGCCCGACGATCGCCCGCCACTGCGCAAACAGCGGCCCCTGGCGAAAGCCCACGGTGTGGTCTTCCAGCGTGTCCCAAAAGATCATCAGCAGGTAGCGCTCGGGGCTTTCGACGCTGTGGTTGACCTTCCAGCCGCGGAAGCCCTTGGCTTGCGACGCGACCGTGGTCAGGCCGCGCTGGATGGCTTCGTGGAACGCGGCCTGCTGGCCGGGTGTGATGCGGATGTCGGCGAGTTCGAGAATCACGGTCGCGCCCGGCGTCACATCTTGCAGCCCAGGCCGGGGTCGGCCAGGGCCTTGACGGCGATGCCCTTGACCTCGTTGTTCCTGCCCACCGCCTCGCGCAGGAAGATGTCCTGCACCGGGTTGTGCGAGGCCGAGAGCGTGAACTTGCCGCGCGGGCTGTCGACGGTGGTCTTGCGCATCGCGGCGATCATCGCGTCGCGCTTGCCGAAGTCGCCCTTGACCGCCGTCAAGCCCGCGCCGAGCAGTTGCGCCGCGTCGTAGCCCTGCACCGCATAGACGTCGGCGTTGGCCTTGAAGGTCAGCGCGAAGTTCTTGCGAAAGGCGTTGTTGCGCGGCGTGTCGAGGTTGTCGGCGTAATGCAGCGCGGTTTGCAGGCCCTGCGCCGACGCGCCCTGGGCTTCGAGCGTGCCGTCGGTGAGGAAGCCCGAGCCGAGCAGCGGGACGCTGCGCCGCAGGCCCGCAGCGTCATAGTCCTTGACGAATTTCACTGCGCCACCGCCGGCGAAGAAGGCGAACACGACGTCGGGCTTCTGTGCCGCGATCTCGGTCAGCAGGGCCTGGAACTCGACGCCGGGGAACGGCAGGTTCAGGTCCTTGACGACCTTGCCGCCGCCCTTTTCGAAGGCCTCGGTGAATCCCTTGACCGTCTCCTGCCCTGCGGCGTAGTTCCAGGTGATGGTCATCGCCCGCTTGTGGCCTTTGTGCGCCGCGATCACACCGGTGGCGTAGCCCGGCTGCCAGTTCGAGAACGAACTGCGCACGATGTTGGGCGCGCACATCGGGCCGGTGATGTCGCCGGCGCCGGCATTCGGCACGATCAGCAGCGTGTTGCTGTCTTTCGCGGCCTTGGCCATCGCCAGCGCCACGCCGGAATGCACG
>JANMSR010000004.1:0-1769 GCA_031389565.1 Burkholderiales bacterium | reverse complement strand
CCTTGGCAATCGAGCGCAACAGCCTGCGCATGATCTTGCCGCTGCGTGTCTTCGGCAGGTTGTCGCCGAAGCGGATGTCCTTCGGCTTGGCGATCGGGCCGATTTCCTTGGCCACCCAGTTGCGCAACTCGTTGGCGATCTTCTTCGCCTCATCGCCGGTCGGTCGCGCGCCCTTGAGCACGACGAAGGCGCAGATGGCCTCTCCGGTGGTCTCGTCGGGGCGGCCGACCACGGCGGCTTCGGCCACCAGATCGGTGCAGGAGACGAGTGCGGATTCGATCTCCATCGTGCCCATGCGGTGGCCGGAGACGTTGAGCACGTCATCGATGCGGCCGGTGATCGTGAAGTAACCGGTCACCTTGTCGCGGATCGCACCATCACCGGCCAGGTAGTAGCCCTTGAGCTCCGGCGGGTAGTAGCTCGAAATGAAGCGCTCGGCGTCGCCCCAGATCGTACGGATCATGCTCGGCCAGGGCTTCTTGACGACGAGGATGCCGCCTTGACCGTTGGGCACTTCGTTGCCCGCTTCGTCGACGATTGCCGCGGCGATGCCCGGGAACGGCAGCGTGCACGACCCCGGCACCAGCGGCGTGGCGCCCGGCAGCGGCGTGATCATGTGGCCGCCGGTCTCCGTCTGCCAGAAGGTGTCGACGATCGGACAGCGGCCGCCGCCGATGTGCTTGTGATACCACTCCCATGCGGCCGGATTGATCGGCTCGCCGACCGAGCCCAGAATGCGCAGGCTCGACAGGTCGTAGTTCTTCGGATGCGCCGACGGATTGCCTTCAGCGGCTTTGATCAGCGAGCGGATCGCCGTCGGCGCGGTATAGAAGACGGTCACCTTGTGGTCCTGGATCATTTTCCAGAAGCGGCCAGCGTCGGGGTAGGTCGGGATGCCCTCGAAGACGATCTCGGTGCCACCCAGCGCGAGCGGGCCGTAGGTGATGTAAGTGTGGCCGGTGACCCAGCCGATGTCGGCCGTGCACCAGAACACGTCATCGGGCTTCAAGTCGAATGTCCACTGGGTGGTCAGCGCCGCGTGCAGCAGGTAGCCGCCGGTGGAATGCTGCACCCCCTTGGGCTTGCCGGTGGAGCCCGAGGTGTAGAGCAGGAACAGCGGGTGCTCGGCGCCCACCCACTCGGGCTCGCAGGTCTCGGGCAGGTCGTCAGTCACCTCGTGCAGCCAGCGGTCGCGCGAAGCATCCCAGGCAATGGTGCCGCCGGTGCGCTGGTAGACGATCACGTCCTTCACGGTCTCGCAGCCGCCCAGGGCAATGGCCTCGTCGACGATGGCTTTGAGCGGCAGGTGTTTGCCGCCGCGAAGCTGCTCGTCGGCGGTGATCACCATCACCGCGCCGGCACCTTCGATGCGGTCGCGCAGGGACTGCGCCGAGAAGCCGCCGAAGACCACCGAATGGGTGGCGCCGATTCGCGCGCAGGCCTGCATCGCCAGCACGCCCTCGACGCTCATCGACATGTAGATGACGACGCGGTCGCCCTTCTTCACGCCGCGCGCCCGCAGCGCATTGGCCAGCCGGCAGGTGCGCGCCAGCAACTCGCGGTAGCTGACCCGGGTGACGGCGCCGTCGTCGGCCTCGAAGATGATGGCCGTCTTGTCGCCCAGGCCGCGCTCGACCTGGCGGTCCAGGCAGTTGTATGAAACGTTCAGCGTGCCGTCTTCGAACCACTTGAAGAACGGTGCGTCGCTGTCGTTGAGCACCCTTGTAAACGGCGTCTTCCAGCTGAGCATTTCGCGCGCCTGGCGCGCC
>JANMSR010000555.1:0-2787 GCA_031389565.1 Burkholderiales bacterium | reverse complement strand
CGATCTGTTCGTTGTCGTCAACGCCGCCTGCAAGGATGCCGACATCAAGCACCTGGTGACGCACATCGGCCAGCGCTGCACCGTGCAGCCTTTGCCCGACCAGGCTCTGCTGGCCTTGCAAGGGCCCAAGGCGGTCACCGCCTTGTCGCGGCTCAACCCGGCGCCAGCAAAACTCACCTTCATGACCGGCATGAGCGTCACTCTTGTGGGGGCGGTGTGTTTCGTCACCCGGTCGGGCTACACCGGTGAAGACGGGTTCGAGATTTCCGTGCCGGCGCCGCAGGCCGAGGCGCTGGCGCGCGCGCTGCTCGCATCGGCCGAGGTCAAGCCGGCCGGTCTGGGCGCACGCGACACGTTGCGCCTCGAAGCCGGATTGTGTCTGTACGGGCACGACATCAACGACGTGACAACGCCGGTGGAAGCAGGCCTAAGCTGGGCCATCCAGAAAGTGCGCCGCGCGGGAGGTGCGCGCGCCGGCGGTTATCCGGGTGCGCACATAATTGACGCTCAGTGGGCGCTTGGCGTGCGCACCAAGCGCGTCGGACTGGTCGGGCTGGAGCGCGTGCCGGTCCGTGAAGGTGCCTTGATCGTGGATGCGCAGGGCTACAAGCTCGGCCATGTGACCAGCGGCACGCTCGCGCCCACGGTCAACCGCCCGATCGCGATGGCGTACCTCGCCGCCAGCTACGCTTTGGTCGATCACGAGGTGTACGCGCAAGTACGCGGCAAGAACCAGCCGATGCGTGTCAGCGCGATGCCCTTTGCGCCCCACCGCTATTTGCGCAGCTGACGACTTCATTCACCATCAGGGTATTTGAAAACCAAAGGAGAACCCATGACGACGAAGTACACGCCCGATCACGAATGGATCAACATTGCGGACCATGAGGCCGCCGCCGTCGGCATCACGCACCACGCGCAAGATGCGTTGGGCGACGTGGTGTTCGTCGATCTGCCGGAGATCGGCAGCAGTTTCAAGAAAGGCGACGTGGCCGGCGTGATCGAGTCGGTGAAAGCCGCTGCGGACCTTTACATGCCGGTGAGTGGCAAAGTCGTCGAGGTCAACGAAGCGCTGCGCGCCGATCCGTCCCTGGCCAACACCGATCCGATGGGACATGGCTGGTTCTTCAAGGTTCACGTGGCCGACAGGGGCGAACTCGAACAGTTGATGGACGCGCCAGCCTACGACACGCTCGTGAAGAGCGCGTGACTTGGCCCCGTCGAGAAGCTCACTTCAGAAAGTGACCATGCACTTGTCCGCCCCGCAGCCGCTCTTCGAACTCGAGAACGCCGCTGAATTCGTTGCCCGCCACATCGGCGTTCAGGCAGACGGCGAACGCCACATGCTGTCGGTCATCGGTGCCGCATCGAGGCGCGCGCTGATCGAGGCCATCGTCCCCCGCAGCATTGCGCGCGGCCAGGCCATGGCGTTGCCGGCAGTGCTGTCCGAGGCGCACGCGTTGGCCGACCTGAAACGCATCGCCGCGCAGAACAAGGTGCTTAAAACCTGTATCGGCCAGGGCTACCACGGCACGCACACGCCCGCTGTCATCTTGCGCAATGTGCTTGAAAACCCGGCCTGGTACACCGCCTACACGCCCTACCAAGCGGAGATTTCCCAGGGCCGCCTGGAAGCGTTGGTCAACTTCCAGACCATGGTGTGCGACCTGACCGGCATGGCCATCGCCGGGGCGTCGATGCTCGACGAGGCCACGGCGGCCGCCGAGGCCATGACCCTGGCGATGCGGGTGGGCAAGAGCAAATCGAAGACCTTCTTCGTTGCCGACGATGTGCTGCCGCAAACGCTGGAAGTGGTGCAAACCCGCGCCAGGCCACTGGGTATTTCGGTACTCACGGGCGGCGCTGATGCGGCTGGTGACACCGATGCATTCGCGGTGCTGCTGCAGTACCCCGGGGTCAATGGCGTGGTGCGCGACCTGAAGCCGATCGGCGACGCGGTGCATGCGCGCGGTGGCATGGTCATCGTCGCCGCCGACCTGCTGGCGCTGGCGCTGATCACCCCACCCGGCGAAATGGGCGCCGACATCGCGGTGGGCAACACGCAGCGTTTCGGCATGCCCATGGGCAACGGCGGTCCGCATGCGGCGTATCTGGCCACCAGGGACGAGTTCAAGCGCTCGATGCCGGGCCGGCTCGTGGGCGTGAGCGTCGACGTGCATGGCGCGCCGGCCTACCGCCTGGCGCTGCAGACGCGCGAGCAACACATCCGCCGCGAGAAAGCCACCAGCAACATCTGCACGGCACAGGTGCTTCCCGCCGTGGTGGCGAGCATGTACGCGGTCTATCACGGCCCCGAAGGCCTGAAGAGAATCGCACGGCGGGTGGCCAGCTACACGGCCGTGCTGGCGTCGGGCTTGCGGCAGCTTGGTTGCACGTTGGCGCACGAAAGCGCCTTCGACACTCTTCAGTTGACCACCGGCGCCAAGACCGACATCGTCATGCAGGCGGCGCGCGATGCTGGCTACAACCTGCGCCGCGACTCGGCGACGAGCATTGGCATTACGCTCGATGAGACGACGACGCGCGAGGACATCTCGACCCTGTGGGCATTGTTCGCCGGGCACCAGACCTTGCCGGGTTTCGACCGGTTCGAAAATGGCATCGTCTCGCTGATCCCGCTGTCGCTGGCGCGCACCAGCGCCTTCCTCACGCACCCGGTGTTCAATCGCAACCACAGCGAGACCGACATGCTGCGCTACATTCGCAGCCTGGCCGACAAGGACCTGGCGCTGGACCGCACGATGATCCCGTTGGGCTCGTGCACCA
>JANMSR010000549.1:0-2604 GCA_031389565.1 Burkholderiales bacterium | reverse complement strand
TTCCTGTGCCTTGCGCAGCGGCGTGCGCTCGCCCGAGAGGAACAGGTTTTTCGCCAATTGCTGGGTGATCGTCGAGCCGCCCACCACCTTGGGCTCGAGGCGTGGCCGGACACTGCTGCCGAGCTTGTTGCGCTGCTCGGCGCGGACCTCGGCACGCTGGTTACGCTCCCAGGCGCGCTCGATTGCGTCCCAGTCGACGCCACTGTGTTCGGTGAACATCGCGTCCTCGCTGACGATCACCGCGCGCTTCAAGGTGGCGGCGATGCGCTCGTCGGCCACCCACTGCTGGCTCCATTCGATGCGGCCGCGCTCGGTCAGCAGGCGCCAGGCTTCGCTGCGCTGGAAGGTGGTCGATTGCGGGTCGACGACGGCCATCACCGCGATGCGGGCCGCGAAGAACAACTGCAACGCCAGCAGCGAGATCAGCAGCAGGCCGAGCAGGCGGCCGAGTTGACGCAGGACGGGGGTCATCATCGCCGGCCGATCATCGCGCGGTGGTGTTGCTCAGCGAGGTTTCCAGACCGTCGTCGCGCGTGAAGCGAAACCGCGAGGTCACGACGATCTGGTCGGCCTGGCGCCGCATGTCGGCGGAAAAGGCGCCGAACGGGCCGGCCGCACGCACGATGGCGATCGCCCGGCGGTCGAGCACGCGCGACTTCGACGGTCGCACGATGTCGGCCTCGACCACCCGGCCCTGAGTATCGACCGTCAGGTTCATCGTCAGCTCGCCATACAGCTTCTTGCCCTGGTACTCGGGGAAGTCGCGCGTGCCGCGATCCTCGATCTTGCGGCGCAGCGAGTCGTAGTAGATCGCGTACTCGGCCTCGCGCGTGGCCGGGCTGATGTAGCGCTTCTTCGGGCGCGCGTTCTCCTCGTTGATGCGCTTCTCGATCTCGGCCAGGTAGCGCAGCAACTGACGCCGCCGTTCCTCCTGGGCGCGCTCCTCGGGCGTGCCGGCATCGCGCGCCGGGTCGGGCGGCGGCAGCATGGCCACTTCGCGACGGATTTGCGCCAGCAACTGCTGCTGCTGTTCCTGCAATTCCTTGATCTGGCGCCGCGCTTCCTCGGTGGTTTCGCCGAGCTCGACCGTGGCCGACGGCGGCAGCGGCGATGTGGCCCGGCCGCTGGCGGATTCGCCGCCGCCGGCCAGGTTGGCCTGCGCGATGGCCTGGGCCTGAAGCGGCACTTCGTCCGAGCGCGCGTTGACCAGAATCACTTCGAGCGGCGTGTCCTGGAACATCCGGTTGAAGCGCTCGGGGTCGACGAAGCGCACCGTCAGCAGCACCGCGTGGACCGCCAGCGAGGCCAGCAGCGCGAGTTGCAAGGTCGTCAGCCTGGCCAGCCAGCGCCCGGGGCGCGTCTTCGGCCGCCGCTGTTGCGACGGCGTCAGCCGGCTGTTGACGTATTGGCGGCGGGCCATGGGCGTCGGGTGGCCTCAAACGGGGGCTGTGGCGGCGTCCACGGCCTCGGCCGGCTCGTCGAGATCGATGGCCAGCGCCAGCGGTGCTGCCGCGGCGGCGTCGTCGCTGTCGTCTTCGGCGTCGACCGCCGGCGCCGGCGCCGTATCCAGGCGCGCCAACAGATTGGCATGCACTTCGAGCGTCAGCGCGTCGCTGCCGGTGATGCGCACGCGCACCTGGGTGCCACGCGTCAGGGCTTCGCAGCCCAGGGCCTTGAAGACCAGGGGCAGCGCTTCGCTGCGCACCAGGCCGTCCTTCATCACGGTGGCGACGAGCTCGGTCGCGCCGTGCTGGGCCAGCCACTGCAGCGTCCAGTAGCGCTCGATGTCGCGCTGGAAATCGGCATACGCACTGTAGGCCGCGTCGAACGCCGAAATGACCGAGAACAGTTGTGTCTCGCGCGGCTTGTAGGGCGCGGCCAGCGCGGCGCTGCGGCCGTGGCGCGCGCAGGCCACGATCTGCCATTGGTTGACCAGATCGACGTAGCGGCGCAAAGGCGATGTCGCCCAGGTGTACTGCGCCACGCCCAAGCCCGCGTGCGGCGCGGGCTTGACGCCCATGCGCACCTTCACGCCAGGTGCCAGGCTGGCCTGGCTGCGGTAGATGCCCGGCACGCCGCACTCCGCGAGCCACGCACCCCAGGTGCTGTTGGCCAGGATCATGGCTTCGGCCACGATCAGGTCGAGCGGCGCGCCGCGCTGGCGTGTCGTGATCTGAACCGCCTCGTCGCCGCGCGGCTCGGCGCCGTGGGTGCCCTCGAGGCGGAAGTTGTAGTCGGGGCGGTTGAAGGTTTCGGGCTTGCCGCGCACCAGCTCGCGCTGGGCCTTGAGCGACCGGGCCAGGCGCCAGGCAAAGGCCAGCTCGGTCGCGAACGGGTAGTCGGCGGCGGCGCTGCCGTCGAGCGAGGCTTCGCTGATCACGGCATCGAGCTTGTCGTGGCGCAGGTTGGCGGCGATCGGCACGCGCTCGAGCCGGGTTTCGCTGGCGCGGATTTCGAGCGTACTTTCGTCGAGCGTCAGGTACAGGCTCACCGCCGGGCAGTCGCGCCCCTCGATCAGCGTGTAGGCCTGCACCACCGCGTCGGGCAGCATCGTCAGCTTCCAGCCGGGCATGTAGACCGTGGACAGGCGGTCGGCCGCGACCT
>JANMSR010000536.1:0-1780 GCA_031389565.1 Burkholderiales bacterium | reverse complement strand
ACACCGAGAGTTCGTATAAATACACGCTCGACAGCATGTCGGCACTGCTGCGGCAGGCGGGCTTTTCGCAGGTCAACTATTGGACTGATCCCAAAGCCTGGTTTGCCGTGTTTTGGGCTTCGGTCTAGCCAACCGCCCTGTTCTACTTGCCCATCAACTGATTGAGCTTCTCAGCCTCAAAAGTTTCCTGCCGAGCCGCATCATCCGGCACGCAATCCCGGTGGGACCGCCCGCTGTCGGACAGCTTCTCGATCGCCTGCCAGAGCAGCGCAATCTGGTGCTCCTGCGAAGACGCGTTGTCGATCAGGCCTTTCATCGCCTGCGACACCGGATCGTCGCCCTGCGTCAGGCCATAGGCCGAAAAACCCATCTTGGCTGCCGCGGCCTCGCGTTCGGCATCGACATCGGCCTGGATGATTCGCGCCGGATTGCCCACCGCCGTGGCGCCCGGTGGCACGGGCTTGAGCACCACGGCGCTGGATCCGATACGCGCGCCTTCGCCGACAGTGAAACCCCCCAACACCTGCGAGTTGGCGCCGACGATGACGCCTCGGCCCAGCGTCGGGTGCCGTTTGGCCCCCTTGGTGAGCGAGGTGCCGCCGAGCGTGACGCCCTGGTAGATGGTGCAGTCGTCGCCGATTTCGGCCGTCTCGCCGATCACCACGCCCATGCCGTGATCGATGAAGACGCGCCGCCCGACGACGGCACCGGGATGGATCTCGATGCCGGTAAGAAACCGGCCCAGATGCGACAGGAAACGGCCAAACCACTTAAGGCCGCCGCGCCACGCCGCATGCGCCAGCCGATGCCAGATCAGCGCGTGCAGGCCCGGATAACAGGTCAGCACCTCCCAGTTCGAGCGGGCGGCCGGATCGCGCTCGCGGATGCAGGCAATATCTTCACGCAGGCGGCTGAACATGGCGGGGTCCGAACGATCAGCGGCCCGGGTATTCGCGTCACATAGGCCCTGCCGGCGGTTCCCTCGACGCGGCGCGCGCAATGCCGCGCAGGATGTGCACCTCCTCGCGCGTAAGCTGGGCTCGGTTGAGCAGCTGCTGCAGGCGCGGCAGCAGCCTGCGCGGTACCGCAGGGTCGAGAAAGCCGATTTGCTCGAGCACTTGTTGCCAATGCTGCAGCGCGCCCATGACCTCGGGCAGGCTGGCGCGCTCGGGCTCGGCAGCGCGCGGCTCGACGCCGAAGCCCCCCAGCGCGCAGCGCCAGTCGTAGGCGACGAGCTGCACGGCCTGCGCCAGGTTCAAGGACCCGTAGCCCGCGTGCGTCGGAATGCTCAGGCAGGCGTGGCAACGATAGACATCCTCGTTGGCCAGCCCGAACCGCTCGCCGCCGAAGACGAAGGCGACGCGATGCCCTTCGCCAGCCAGCGAGGTGAACCGGTCGCGCGGCGCGAAGGTGGGCGGGCCGAAGTCGCGTGGTGTCATCGCGGTGGCGCAGGCGAAGGTGACGCCGTCCAGCGCTTCGACCAAGCTGCCGACGATGCGCGCTCGCGCCAGGATGTCGGCCGCGCCGCTGGCCATCGCCACGCAGTCCTCGTGGCTCAGTACATCCGCCCAGCGTGGCTGCACCAACACCAGATCGGCAAAACCCATCACCTTCATGGCGCGCGCGGCCGCGCCGACGTTGCCGGGATGGCTGGTTTGCATCAGCACGAAACGCGTGGCGTCGGCTGCGGGTTCATTCATGGGCAGGTAAAATCTCGTCACTTGCGGTGGTGGCATTGTCACCGCCCGTGCTCTTTGTCGACTGCTCACGCGGGCAGTCG
>JANMSR010000513.1:0-2436 GCA_031389565.1 Burkholderiales bacterium | reverse complement strand
GCACAACGCCGGCTTCTTGCGCGAGCTGCAGGCGCAGGTCGAGCCGCTGACGGCCAGTGGCGAACGCGTCGCGCTCGACCCCGACACCAGCGCCGGGCCCGGCACCTGGAATGCGGTGCTGCGGGGTGCCGGCGCTGCACTCGCCGCCACCGACGCGGTGATCGACGGCGACGCCGCCAACGCGTTTTGCGCCGTGCGCCCGCCCGGGCACCACGCCACGCGCAGTCAGGCGATGGGTTTTTGCTTCGTCAACAACGTGGCCGTGGCGGCGCGCCACGCCCTGGGCGTGCGCGGCCTGGAGCGCGTGGCGATCATCGACTTCGACGTCCACCACGGCAACGGCACCGAAGACATCATCGCCGGCGACGACCGCGTCCTGATGGCCAGCATTTTCCAGCACCCGCTGTACCCCTACAGCGGCGCCGTGCCGATGGGCACGAACATGGTCAACGTGCCGATCGCGCCGTATTCGCGTGGCGACACGGTGCGCGCGGCGATCGAAGCGATGTGGCTGCCGCGGCTGGAAGAATTCAGGCCGCAGATGCTGTTCGTCTCGGCCGGGTTCGACGCCCACCGCGACGACGAACTCGGCCAGCTCGGCCTGGTCGAGGCCGACTACACCTGGATCACGCGGCGCCTGGTCGAGGTGGCCGAGCGCCACGCCAGCGGCCGCATCGTCTCGTGCCTCGAAGGCGGCTACAACCTGGGTGCGCTGGCGCGCAGCGTGGCCGCCCACCTGCGGGTGCTCGCCAAGCTCGATTGATGGCCGCCCCGGCTGAAGATCTGGCCGCCTGGCTGGCCGCGCTGGCGCGGCCGAGCGTGCTGGTCGAGATGGCGCTGCTGGCGGCCTGCATCGCCGCCGCGTGGCTGACCGTGCGGCTGGCTCGCCTGGCCCTCGACCCTGCGCAGCGCCCGGCCAGCGTCTGGTTCGGTGCGCGCATCGTCGACGGCGTGCTGTTCCCGGTGGCGGCACTGCTGTTCGCGCTGGCGGCGCGCTGGGCCCTGAAGGCCTCGCAGCCGATCGCGCTGCTGCACCTGGCGGTGCCGATCCTGGCCTCGCTGGTGGTCATCCGCATCGGGGTGCGCGTGCTGCGCGTGGCATTCCCGTCGTCGCCCGCCGTGCGGGTGCTCGAGCGCACGCTGAGCTGGATCGTCTGGGGCGCGCTGGTGCTGTGGCTCACCGGCCTGCTGCCGTTGTTGCTGCAGGAGCTGGAAGCCATTCAGTGGAAGCTCGGCGGCGCCGATGTCTCTCTGCGCAGCCTGATCGAAGCGGCGATCTCGGCAGTGGCGGTGCTGGTGGTGGTGTTGTGGGTCTCGGCTGCGATCGAGGCGCGGCTGCTGGCGGGGGTCAGCGAGAACCTGTCGCTGCGCAAGATCGCGGCCAGCGCCACCCGGGCGCTGCTGCTGCTGGTGGGCCTGTTGCTGGCGCTGTCGGCGGCCGGCATCCCGATCGGGGTGCTCGGTGTGTTCGGCGGCGCGCTCGGCGTCGGCCTGGGCTTCGGCCTGCAGAAACTCGCCGCCAACTACGTCAGCGGCTTCGTGATCCTCGCCGAGCGCAGCCTGCGCATCGGCGACATGGTCCGGGTCGACAACTTCGAGGGTCGCATCACCGACATCGCCACCCGCTACACCGTGATCCGCGCGCTCAACGGCCGCGAGTCGATCGTGCCCAACGAGTTGCTGATCACGCAGCGGGTGGAGAACTCGTCGCTGGCCGACCCGAAGGTGCAGATCGCGACCACGCTGCAAGTGGCTTACGGCACCGACCTCGATGCCCTGTTGCCGCAACTGACCACGTCCACCCTGGCCGTCCCGCGCGTGCTCGCCGACCCCGCGCCCGCCGTGCTGCTGGCGGGCTTCGGCGCCGACGGGCTGGACCTGCAGGTGGCGTTCTGGATCGCCGACCCGGAAAACGGCCAGGGCAATGTCAGGAGCGACGTCAACCTGGCGCTGCTGCGCGCACTGAATGCGTTGGGCGTGAGCATCCCGTTCCCGCAACGTGTCGTGCACCAGCGCCTTGCTCCCTCGCCCTCTGACAAGGGGCCAGGGTGAGGGGGGCGTGCGCCCCTCCACCTGGCGATCGCCGCGCTGCGCGGCGATGCGTCACTGCGCTGCGGCCCGCGCCGATCGGCGCCAGTTCGGGCCTGCTCTGAATTGCGATCAGTCGCCCTGGCCGAGCAGCGGGATCGCGCCGTCGCTGCCGGCGCCCAGCAGCCCAACCTGGCTGTAGACGCCGAGCTTGTGGCGCGTGTCGGCGATGTCGAGGTCGCGCATCGTCAACTGGCCGATGCGGTCGGCGGGGGTGAACGCGCCAGCGCCCTTTTCCATCGTCAGCCGCTCGGGGTGGTAGGTCAAGTTCGGGCTCGCGGTATCCATGATCGAGTAGTCGTTGCCGCGGCGCAGCTCCAACGTGACCTCGCCGGTGACGGCGCGCGC
>JANMSR010000511.1:0-27503 GCA_031389565.1 Burkholderiales bacterium | reverse complement strand
TCTCGACCGCACAGGCCCGCGTAGCGCTTTGGGGCGGCACCTTGACGTCGATCGACGGCGACGATGGCAAGTTCGAGCTGATCGTCACGCGGTGGTCACTCACGAAGCGCTTCGCCGACCTGGCCGCGCTCGAGCAGTGGCTTGATCAGGTTGACGGTCGCTCGGCATGAGCGTCGTGCCGATCACGCCTGCCGAAGCGCAGGCCGATCCCTACGCGAAGTGGCCGGACGGCCGCATCAACGGCATGTTCGAGTGCAAGCCGCAGCCCAAGCGCTGGCACTGCACAAATCGCCTGTTGGCGGGCCGTGCACACGCGCTGGCTGGCGTTGGCGGATCGAGCAAGACGACATGGCAGTACCAGATCGCCATCGGCTCGGTCTTGGGCCGCTGCCCTTGGGGCTGGGAAGTGGCGACCACGGGCAGCGCCGCCCTGTTCCTGACCGAGGACACCATCGACGACTCGCACCGCATGCTGCATGCGATTGGCGGGCACCTGGCCGAAGAACAACGCAAGGCGTTGACCAGGCAACTGCGCGTCTATCAACTGGCGGGCCTGCCGGCACGGCTGCTCGCCTTGAGCGGCAACAGCCTGATGGAAACCGGGGTGTACGACTGGGTAATGCGCCAGGTCGACAACATGCCCAAACCGGTGGCCTACCTCGGCTTCGATCCGGCGCTTGGCCTGACCGAAGGCGACGAGATGTCGCCGGCACACCAGAGGCGGCTCGGCGAGCTCATGGACCGCATTGGGATCGAGTCGGGCGCCTGCGTTGTGCTCACCACGCACGCGCGCAAGAACCTACACCAGTCCGACGAGCTGGATTCGCACGCATCGCGCGGCAGCGGCGCCATCACCGACGCCCTGCGCGCCGAGTACGTGCTGCGCACCATGACCGCCGACGAGGCGCGCAAGTTCGGGATCGACGACAAGGTGCAGCGCCAGCGCTACGTGCAACTGGCCGCTACCAAGGGCAACAGCCTGCCGCCCGAGGCCTACGCGCCGATCTGGCTCGAGCGCGGCCAAGCCGGGCTGCTGTCCGAAGTCACTCTCGACCAGGTCGAGCGCGGCAGCGTGGGCCAGCGCGAGCTGCATGCCCTGGACATCCTGAAGTCCGCAAACGCCACCGGCGAGACCAGCATGAAGTTCTGGCGCCTGCAATGCGTGTCAGCCGGTGTGATTGCGCCAGGGACAACGACAGGCCAGGAGAAGGCCATGGAGCGCATCCGCGATGCCCTGGCCGACGCCGGCATGGTCGCGAAAGGAACCGGGCGGGGGTTATGGATTCCAGCTTGATCCCGACATTCCGCGTCACCTCTCCCGACACGACGACACCCCCTAAAGGGGGATGTCGTGTCGTCGGGAAGGTTTGGTGTCGGCAGTGTCGGCTCGTTGTCGCTTCGTTGTCGGGAGCGTGTCGGGAAGGCAGGGGGGTCAGAAGTCTAGGTGGCCCGAGGCGGAAACCACTCGGTCCCCCACGCGGAGATTTTTTACACCGTTGAATTTCGGCCCAGAGGTAGTTTCTGCACAAAAACCGAGACTCGGCGCGGCCTGCCGCCCGATCGCCCATTTGTTGATTTCAAACCGAATTCAAACGCGCGCCACTCAACTTGAAAGGCATCCCATGAACAACGACCCGACCGCCAACGCCCTGCATGCCGCCGAGACCTGGCTAGCAAGGATCGACGCGGCGCCTGACGCGGTGGCCGTCGTCAACTTCTTCCCGCAGGCGGCCGTCGGCACCCTGTTGCCCGCGCACCCATGGGTCGACATGCTGCCAACAATCGACGATCAGGGCGCCGAGCTATGCGACGCGGCTGCGCCGTGGTTGCAAGTCGCGCGCGAGCGCCAAATCGCAGGGAAACGAAGGTGAGGCCGTTGGGCATGGCCGCGCTTAGACTGATGAACTGCCTCGAAGACGGAGAATGACTATGTGGAAGTTCGCCTTCCTTGCCGCTGTGGGCTTACTCAGCAGTGCGGCGATCGCTGATATATTGACATTGAAGTGCAACATCCCGGAGGGTCGGGCTGGTAAGCCATACGACATTTGGATCGTCATCGATCAGGTGAACAACTCCATGACTGTTGATGGAGCCCGGCAAGATCTTGTGATGACGAACAACCGATACACCACAGTCTCAAAACCGGTCGCCACGTTCATCACCACCCACTCAATTGACCGCGAAAGTGGTGAGATCGTAGTGACTGATGCACACAAGCTCGATGGTGTATTGAGAACGACGGGGCAATTGAAAGGATCCTGTGAGAGGGCCACCCCTCCGCCTATGAAGTTCTGATTGCCGATCGCGCGCCGCCGCGTCATCGTCAACAGTCAGGCAGGTGCCTCGACGTTGCATCGTGGCGGCATGAAAACCCTCCGCCTGTGGTGCTGGTATCTCACTGACCTGGAGGGCAAGCTGAAGCCGTCGCGCTGGCGCATGACCGAAGAAAACGCGCAAGCGTGGTACCCCGGCTGCACCAGGGTCGAAGGTTCGCTAGAGGTGCGGGTCGTCGGCGACTACAGGGGCCACTCAATGCCAAGCGGGCTGGTGCAGCGCGAAGACGGCGCGATGTGCCGCCAGGCTAGCTCAGCTCTAGGTCGATGTGCAGTACAGGCCCATCGCTTGCCGCGAATTCGAAGCGGGCGGCCCGCGCAACGGAACCAAACTGTTGCAGTGCCGGCATGCGCTCGGCGTACTTGGCGGCTTGGCCGATGAGGTGCCAGGCGCATGCGCGCACTCTAGCGCCTAGCAGGTGCACGCCGGTATATGGCGTGGTTGTTCGATCGGTACGTCACCGACCGATGGCTATGCACTTGCCAAGATCAGCATTTTTGCTTATATTCCAAGTACGGGCTTTGACCCGAATCGCCCTTGTGGCATCAACCAGGAGAAGGTACATGGTTCGAAACTCAAACCCAAGGTTAGTCAATGACCTACTCCCAGTTCAGACGCTGGCTTGCAGCGCGAGATGTGCAGTTCGCTGAAGGCGGCAAGCACACCAAGCTTTACTTCAATGGAAAACAGTCCACACTGCCACGGCATGGAAGCCGCGAGATCAGCGAAGGCACACGCCGCGCGATCTTGAAACAGTTGGGGCTGAAGGAGTGAATCTATGGCCTTCCTGTACCCCGCGCGGGTGACGCGCGAGGGCAATGAATATCTCGTCACGTTCCCCGACGTGCCAGAGGCGATCACGACCGGCGCGACTCGCGATGAGGCGCTGGGGATGGCCTCTGACGCGCTCGTTACGTCGATGGAATTCTACTTTGAGGATCGACGATCCGTGCCGTTGCCTTCTCCGGTTAAACGTGGGCAGGTTGGGGTCGAGCTGCCCGCGAGCGTCGCCATGAAGGTGCTGCTGCTCAATGAGCTTGTGGCCGCGGGCATTCGCAATGCTGAGTTGGCACGCCGCATGCACACCACGGCGCAGGAGGTGACGCGCCTGACCGATCTTCACCACCCCACGAAGATCGACACGATTGCACGCGCCCTCAAAACGTTGGGCCGATCGCTGGACCTTCGAGTCGCCTGATCTTCCTCCCCGTGATGGGGGCTCCGATGGGGGAACGCTCAGAAAATGACGCTGCAAGGCGCGTGATTCCTAGCGGTGCTACAGACTCCGACTCCGCCAAGACGCATTCGAGGACGGGCCTTTGAGACCCGTATCGACGTCTCTCAGTTTCCTGCCGCCCTGCGTGGCAGGCTCGGCCGCACCAGCAGCTTCGCGTAATGCACCAGGTACAGCACGAACGCCGCGGCCCACAAGGCTGACGCGGCCGCGAGCGCCCATTCGCCGAGCTGGTGCACGGTGTACGCCAGCCGCAGCAGCGCCGCAGCCAGCAGCATGAACAACGCGCTGCGCAGTGCCGGCGCGACGCGCATCGGCCAGCCGGTGTGGCGCAGCACGACGCGAGTCATCAGCCCCAGCATCGTCAGCCCCAGCGTGCCCAGCGTGAACGCGTGGATCCACGCGTCGATGGGCACCCGCGCGGTCAACGCCGCAAGCCCGCGCAGCGCGATCGCCGCGATCAGCCAGGCGTAGCCCAGGTGCAGCGGCCACAGCAGCGGCTCGGCAGCGGTGCGCCAACCGCGCCAGCGCGCGAAGCGCCAGACGTGCAGCGCACAGGCAATGGCGGCGGCGGCGGCGATCCATGGGGCGGGGGCGCGACCCAGGTCGGCGGCGGCGAGCGCGACCATCGCCAGCGCGGTGGCGTATTCGAGCGGCGCCAGGATCGCCGCCGCCGGTTCTCCGCGCGCGCGCAGCCAGTTGCGCGTGAAGGCCGGCGTCAGCAGCCCGCCGTAGAGCGAGTACAGGAATGCCAGCGCATACAGGCCCAGGGTGAGGGCCCAGCGTGCGTCGTCGAGCGACGACTGCGCCAGCGCGCGGTGGAACAGCACGTTGCCGACGGCCAGCCCGGCCAGCGGCGGCAAGGTCCACAGGAACAGCCGCTTGCGCGCGCCGGTCAGCGCCGGCACCAGCATCGCGCCGAGCAGCGGAAACAGCGCGCAGTCGGCGACCATCACCGCACTCGCGGGCACTGCCGGCTGGAGCAACAACGCCAGGCGCGCGGCGAGCCACAGCGCGGCGAGCAGCGCAATCGGTGCGCCACGCAACTCGCCCGCGCCGGCCCAGCTCGGCAGTGCCGTCAGCAGCACGCCGCAGACGATCGCGCCGGAGAACCCGTAAAGCATTTCGTGTGCATGCCACAGCGGCGGCGGCCAGGCGCCTGCCGCCAGACTCCAGGCACCCAGGCGCGTGCCGTACCACAACGCGACGGCCAGCGGGCCATAGGCCGCACCGAGCAGGAAGAAGGGCCGAAAGCCGCTCGACCAGAGGGCGGCGGTCATCTGTACTCCGCGCTGCCGCCCAGGCCGAGATAGGTTTCGATCACGCGGGGATTCTCGGCCAGCTTGGCCGCCGCACCTTCGAGCACGATCTCGCCAGTCTCGATCACGTAGCCGCGGTCGGCCACTTGCAGCGCGGCGCGCGCGTTCTGTTCGACCAGCAGGATCGAGACACCGGTGCTCTTCAACTCGGCAATGATGCGGAAGATGTCGCGCACGATGCGCGGCGCAAGGCCAAGGCTCGGCTCGTCGAGCATCAGCAGGCGCGGCCGCGCCATCAGCGCGCGCCCGAGCGCGAGCATCTGGCGCTCGCCGCCCGACAGCGTTCCCGCGAGCTGTGTGCGGCGCTCGGCCAGGCGGGGGAAGCGCTGGTAGATCGCCTCCAGGTCGGCGGCCACCTCGCGCGCGCCGCGCCGGATGCGCAGGAACGCGCCCAGGCGCAGGTTGTCTTCGACCTTCAGTTCGCCGAACAGCTCGCGCCGCTCGGGCACCAGGCACAGGCCACGCGCAACACGCGCCTCGACCTCGGCGCCGGCGATGTCGTTGCCGTCGAATTGCACCGCCCCGCGCGAGGGCAGCAGGCCCATCAGCGCGCCGAGCAGCGTGGTCTTGCCGGCGCCGTTGGGGCCGATCACCGTTACGATCGAACCCGCTTCGACGCGCAGGCTCGCGCCATGCAACGCCTCGACCTTGCCGTAGGCGACGCTCAAACCCTTCACCTCGAGCGCCAGGTTCACTCGATGCCCCCCAAGTACGCCTCGATCACTGCGGGGTCGGCCTGGATGTCGCGCGGCAGGCCTTCGGCAATCTTCTGGCCGTTCTCCATCACCACCAGCCGGTCCACCAGCCCCATCACGAAGTCCATGTCGTGCTCGACCAGCAGGATGCTCATGCCCTCGGCGCGCAGCCGGCGCAGCAAGTCGGCGAGCGCGCGTTTCTCGCGGTGGCGCAGGCCCGCGGCGGGCTCGTCGAGCAGCAGCAGCAGCGGGTCGGCGCACAGCGCGCGCGCGATCTCGAGCACGCGCTGTTGGCCCAGCGGCAAGCTGCCGGCGGCCGTGTGCAGGTGTTCTGCGAGCCCCGTGCGTTCGAGTTGCCGCGCTGCCTCGTGCAGCAGCCGTGCCTCGTCGGTGCGTTCCAGGCGCAGGCTCGACGCCAGCACGCCGCCGCGCGCGCGCAGGTGAGCGCCGATCGCGGCATTCTCCAGCGCCGTCATCGCCGCCAGCAGGTTGACATGCTGGAACGTGCGGCCGATCCCGCAACGCGCGATGCGCTGGGCGGACAGCGCGTCGATGCGTTCGCCGCGAAAGCGGATTTCGCCGCCATCAGCCGGCAAGGCACCGGTGATCAGGTTGAACATCGTGCTCTTGCCCGCACCGTTGGGCCCGATCAGGCCGAGAATTTCGCCAGCTCGCAGCTCAAATGAAAGCTGTGACACCGCCACCAGCCCGCCGAAGCGCTTGTCCACGGCTTTCACCTCGAGCAGCAACTGTCCGGCCGCGGGCCGTGCGCGGGTGGCCAGCGCCGGCGCCGCAGGCGGCCGAGCGCGCGCCGCACCGCGCGGCATCAGGCGGGCAAGATACGGCAGCAGTCCGTCGCGCGTTCGGTGCAGCATCAGCACGATCAGCACGCCGAACACGATCGCCTCGTAGTTGCCGCTGTGCTCGAAGACCTTGGGCAGCAAGTCCTTGAGCCATTCCTTGAACAGCGTCAGGACCGAAGCACCGACCACCGCACCCCAGACCCGGCCCGCGCCGCCGACCACGGCCATGAACAGGTAGTCGATGCTGGCGTTGACGCCGAACGGCGACGGGTTCACGAAGCGCAGGAAGTGCGCATACAGCCAGCCCGACAGCGCGGCCAGCAGCGCGGCGTACAGGAAGATCCTGATCTTCAGCCCGGCGGTGTCGACGCCGAAGCTCTCGGCCATAAGTGCGCGGCCCTTGAGTGCGCGGACCGCGCGCCCGGTGCGCGAATCGAGCAGGTTGCGCGCGGCCAGCAGCGCAGCCAGTGTCACGGCCCAGATCAGCCAGCAGTAACGCCGTCCGCTGTCCAGCATCCAGCCGAACAGCGACAACGCGGGGATGTCGGTGATGCCGGTGTTCTTGCCGAGGAATCCGAGACTGGCGAACAGGTAATACAGGCTGATGCCCCAGGCGATCGTGCCCAGCGGCAGGTAATGGCCCGACAGCCGCAGCGTGATGGAGCCCAGGCCCAGCGCAACCAGCGCGGCCAGTGCCAGGCCGGCGGGCAGTCCGAGCCAGGGCGAGAGGCCCCAGGTGGTGCTGAGCAGCGCAGTCGTGTACGCCCCGATGCCGACGAACGCGGCCTGGCCGAACGACGTGAGGCCGCCGACGCCGGTCAGGATCACCAGGCCGAGCGCGACGATGCTCGCCAGGCCGATGTAGTTGAGCAGCGTGACATAGAACTCGGGCAACAGCAGCGGCGCCGCGGCGACAAACACCACGCACGCTGCCAGGGCCGCTCGGCGCCGCATCACTCGTCCTCTTCTTCGACATGGCGCGTGGTCAGCGAGCGCCACAGCAGCACCGGAATGATCAGCGTGAAGACGATCACTTCCTTGTACGCGCTGGCCCAGAACGCGGAGAACGCTTCGAGCAGGCCGACCAGCAGCGCGCCCAGGGCGGCCAGCGGATAGCTGACCATGCCGCCGAGGATGGCCGCGACGAAACCCTTCAGCCCGATCAGGAAACCCGAGTCGTAGTAGATCGTCGTGAACGGCGAGATCAGGATTCCCGACACGGCGCCGATCAGCGCGGCCAGCGTGAAGCTCAGGCGCCCGCACAACTTGGGAGAGACGCCCACCAGACGTGCGCCGACGCGGTTGATCGCGGTGGCGCGCAATGCCTTGCCGTAGATCGTGCGCTCGAACAACAGCCACAGCAGCACGATCACGCCTGCGCTGGCCAGCACGACCCACAGGCTCTGTGCGCTGACGCTGACGACGCCGAGCTTGAACTGCGCATCTGAAAATGGCTTGGCGCGCAAGCCTTCGCCGCCGAAGAACACCAGCCCCAGGCCCGTGAGCGCGTAATGCACGGCCACCGAGACGATCAGCAGCACCAGCACCGACGCGTTGGCGATCGGCTGGAAGGCGAGCCGGTACAGCATCGGCCCCAGCGGTACGACGATGGCCAGCGTGACCAGCACCTGCAGCCACAGGCTGGTGCTCGAGCGTGCGGTCCAGACCGCCAGCGCCGCGATGGCCAACGGCGCCGCGACGTTGGTGACGACGATGATGCCGAGCCGGCGCGGCATGCCCTGTCGCAGCGCCTGGATGCCGTCGAGCACCGCGATGAGCGCGCCGGCGCCGACCAGCAGCAGCACCGTGCCGGGCACCTTGCCGGTTTGCAGCAGCGCCAGCGACATCGCGGCGAACGAGATGAACTCGCCTTGCGGCACGAAAATCACCCGCGTCACCGTGAAGACCAGCACCAGCGCGAGTGCGAGCAGCGCGTAGATTGCGCCGTTGGTGACGCCGTCCTGCACGAGCCAGAGTGCGATGTCGAGGTTCATCGGTGGTCGCGCCAGGGCACAAGGAGCGCCGGCTCGCCGGTGATCGAGGCGAGCCGGCAGCGGGCTACTTCATCAGCCGCCAACTGCCCCCTTCGACACGCACCAGCACGCGGGCTCGCGCGTCCAGGCCGCTGTGGTCCTGCGCCGTCATGCTGTACACGCCGTGCGTTCCGACCACGTTCTTCACCGACTCGAGGGCGTCGCGCAGGGCCTGGCGGAACTCGGGCGTACCGGGCCGGGCCTTTTTGATCGCCACCGGCACCGCCGCGTTGAGCAGCAGGTAGCCGTCGTAGCTGTAGCCGCCGAAGCCGTTGCGCGTGCCCTCGCCGAACGCGGCTTCGTAGCGCTTGGTGAAGTCGGTCGCGGTGGCCTTGAGCGGATGGTTTGCCGCCAGTTCTTCGGGAACGATCAACGCACCGGTCGGGGCGATCGCCCCTTCCACGTTCTTGCCGCCGACCTTGATGAACTCGCGGTTCACGGTGCCGTGGTTGTGATAGATCTGGCCCTTGTAGCCGCGCTCGACCAGGCCGATGTGCGGTAGCGCGCCGCCGGTGCCCGACCCACCGACGACCACCGCATCCGGCGCGGCGGCGATCAGCTTGAGCACCTGGCCGGTGACGCTGGTGTCGGCGCGTGCATAGCGCTCGGCGGCGACGATTTTGATGCCGGCCGGTCCGGCATGCTGTTCGAGCGCCTGCAGCACCAGGTCGCCCCACGAATCGGAGAAACCGACATAGCCCACCGTCTTCGCGCCGCTGGCCTTCATGTGTTCGACCACCGCGCTCATCATCAGCGGCACGGGCTGCGGCACGACGAAGGTCCAGCCGAGCTTGTCGGGGGGCAGCGCCACCGGCGACAGCGCGATCATCGGTGTCTTCGCTTCGGTGGCGATCTGCGCGACCTGGGTCGTCGAGGGCACCGACACCGAGCCCATGATCGCGTCGACCTTGTCCTCGGTGATCAGCTTGCGCGCGTTCTTGGCCGCGTTGGTCGGGTCGGTGGCGTCCTCGAGGATGATGTAGCGCACCGGCTCGCCGCCCAGCGTCTTGGGCAACAACTGGAACGCGTTCTTGTAGTGAATCCCGAGCGACGCGCCCGGCCCGGTGGCGCCGAGCGTGACGCCGATCGTGATCTCGTCGGCCGCGTGCACGCTCGTCGCCGCCAACGACGCCGCCAGCGCCAGGGCCAGGGCCATGTACAACCTGCGATTCAGCTTCATCGGGGTCTCCTTTTCGGTGAGGTTTGCGCGCATCGCGCACGCTACGGCGGGCGCAGCGCCCGGGGCATGATTCAAGTCAACCGGCATCGATACGCCGCGCCTTGAAGCGGCATGCGGCCGCGCCGGTGGCGGCGCACTCGTGTTCGCTGGCCGCGACCGCAGCGCCGAGGGCCAGGCGGGCGACGGCCTGAAGCATTCCGGCGATCGCCGCGCACACCGGTTCGTCCGCGGCGCCGTAGCCCTGCGCGAAGGGGCTGTTGCGCACTTCGAGCTGCAATTCGTCATCGCCCACGCGCGAGAGATGCCAATCGCCCCAGCCGAGCTGTGCGGCCTGGCTCGCGATCGTGGCCAACCCATCGGCGGCGTCGCCGTCGCGTGCACGGTAGCGTGCGGCCGAGTCGCCGCCGTGTTCGGCCACCGACTCGGCCAGCGCGCGCAGCGCGGTGCGGCGAGCCGGCGCGTCGAGCCGGCGGAACAGGCCCATCAGGCTGTCGGCGCGCAGCGTCAGGTAGCGCACGTGGCTGGGGATTGGGTTCATGCCACCACCCCCGCGTCCAGCAGTTGCTCGAATTCGTCGGCCGCATAGCCGGCCTCGGCGAGCACCTTGCGCGTGTCGACGCCGTAGCGTGGCGCGAACGAAAATTCGCTCAATGCACCGTCAACGTCCACCGCCAGCGGCGGCAGGCGCACCGCACGGCCGTCGGGCATGACCGTGCGAGTGAACTTGTCGTGCAACTGCGGCAACTCGCGCACCTGGCGGATGTCGTTGATGCGCGTGGCCGGGATTGTCGCGGCGCGCAAGTCGGCCAGGATATCGGCCGCGCCGTGCGCCGCCGTCACTGCGGCGATGTCGCGGTGGATCGCCTCACGTTCGTGGTGGCGGCCTTCGTTTGTCTGGCGGGTTTCGTTGGCGACGGCTGCGAACTTCGGGATCGTGGTGAAGCGCTGCCATTGCACGTCGCTGCCGATGGCCATGAAGAAGTAGCCGTCCTGCGCCGGGTAGACGTTGGTCGGGATGAACTTTCGGTGCTCGTTGCCCGCGCGGGTGATCTCGCCGGGCCCGCAGTCGAAGTCGAGCAGCGGCAGCACGGTGATCAGCCACGACGCCGCGGCCTGCAGCATCGAGACGTGGATCTCCTTGCCGCGACCCGTCTCGCTGCGCTCGAGCAGCGCCAGCATCACGTTGGCGTAGACCTCGTCGCCCGCCTTCAGGTCGATGACCGGGATGCCGGCCAGCGTCGGCGGGCCCTTCGGGTCGCCGGTGACTTCCATGTAGCCGGCCATCGCCTGGATCACCGGGTCGTAGCCGGGAGCGTCGGGATACGACGGCCCCTGCGCCGAAATGCCGGCCCAGATCAGGTCGGGCTTCACCGCCTTCAGCGTCGCCGCGTCGATGCCCAGCGCCTTGTAGCGCGACGGCAGCGTGTTGCAGCAGAACACGTCGACCTCGAGCGTGGCAATCAGGCGGTGCAGCACCTGCCGCCCGCGCTCGTCCTTCAGGTTCAGCGCGATCGCCTCCTTGCCGACATTGGGCGCGATGAAGTAGCTGCGCCGGTCGTCGTCGGCCACGCGCGAGCCGATGTAGCGGTTGGGGTCGCCCGGCAGCCGCTCGCCGCCGCCCGCCGATTCGATGCGGATCACGCGCCAGCCGAGCTGCGCGAAGCGCAGCGTCGCGTACGGCAGCGACAGCGCCTGCTCCATCGACAGCACGGTGCGGCGTTTCATGACGCGCCGTGCCGCGCTGCATGCAATGCGCGGTAGACCTTCTCGGGCGTGAACGGCAGAGTGGTGATGCGCACGCCGGTGGCGTTGCAGATCGCGTTGGCCGTCGCCGCGGCGATGCAGATCGCCGGCGCTTCGCCCACGCCCTTGGCACCTTGCGGGCCTTCGCCATCCATCGTCTCGATGAAGTGCACGTCCATCTCGGGGATTTCGGGTGCAGTGACGAGCTTGTAGTCGCGAAAGCCCGGGTTGCGCACGACACCGTGGTCGACGATCAGTTCCTCCGTCATCGCGTAGCCCTGGCCCATCACGATGCCGCCTTCGATCTGGCCTTCGATGCCCAGCCGGTTCAGCACCCGGCCGACGTCGTGCGCGGCGGTCACCTTCAGCAGCCTGACGATGCCGGTCTCGGTGTCGACCTCGACCTCGACGACCTGCGTGGCCCAGGCATAGGCGGCCGACACGTCGCCCTTGAAGCTCTTGTCCTGGTGCTGCGACGGCGGCTCGTAGTAGTGCGTCGTCGTCACCAGCTCGGCCTTGTCGGAAAAGTGCAGCGAACGCAGCAGCTTGGCCAGCGGCATGATGACTTCGCCGCTTGCCGCCTTGACGAGGTGGCCACCGCGCATCTCGATCTCGGCCTCGGCCAGCCCGGTGACGCGCGCAGCCGCGGCGAGGATCTTCACGCGCGCCTTGCGCGCCGCGCCGATCGCCGAGTTGCCGCCGATGAAAGTGGTGCGGCTGGCGTGCACGCCCACATCCCAGGGCGTGATGTCGGTGTCGTTGTTGACCACCGTCACCGACTCCATGTCCAGGCCGAGTTCCTCGCACACGAGTTGTGCGAGCACGGTTTCCGAACCCTGCCCGATCTCCGACGCGCCGGTGATCAGCGTGACCCGCGCGAAGTCGTCGAGCTTGAGGATCGTGCCGCAGCCGTCGGATGGATAAATCTTGGCGCCGCCGCCCACATGCAGCATCGACGCCATGCCGACACCGCGCCTGTAGCGAGCCGACGTGTGCTGCGCCGCGAGCCCCGCCGCGTGCTTCTCGCTCCATTGCGACGCGCTCGCCGCCGTACGCAGGCACTCCTTGAGGCCACAGGTCTTGAAGTGCATGCCCTGCGGCGTGGTCTCGCCCGTGTCCTGGGCATTCTTCAGGCGGATCGCAAGAGCGTCCATGCCCAGCGCATCGGCGAGTTGGTCGACCTGCTGCTCGACGGCAAAGGTGGCCTGCAGGTTGCCATAGCCGCGAAACGAGCCGGCGTACGGGTTGTTGGTGTAGACCGCGGTCGTGCGGTACTTGCAGTGCGGCACGCGGTACAGCGACGAGATGGTCTGCATCATCACGAACGGCGTGGTTGCGCCCCACGAGGTGTAGGCGCCGTTGTCGTGCAGGGTTTCGCAGTCGCGGAAGGTGAAGGTGCCGTCCTTTTTGGCGCCGCTGCGCAGGTGCAGCAGCACCGGCTGGCGCGTCGGCGAGGCGATGAACTCCTCCTCGCGCGAGAACACCAGCTTGACGGGGCGATTGGTGGCCTTGGCCAGGAACACGCAGATCGGCTCGAACGGATAGATGTCGAGCTTGGAGCCGAAGCCGCCGCCGATGGGGGGCTGGATGATGCGGATGCGGCCGGGGTCCATGTCGAGGATCTCGGCGAACTCGCGCTTGTGCAGGAACGGCACCTGGGTGTTCGAGTGCAGCGTCAAGTTGCCGCGCGGGTCGAACTCGGCGATCACGCCCGACACGCCCAGGCAGCAATGCGTCACGTAGTGCAGGCTGAACCAGCCGTCGACGATCACATCGGATTCGGCCTCGCCCCGGGCCAGATCGCCGTTGGCGTAGTCGAAAGTCATCGCCACGTTGGGGTGCTGCGCCTCGGTGCCGCCGGGCCCGGCGGGGGGGAACTTCTCGGCATGAACGATCGGCGCGCCGGGTTGGAGCGCATCCCGCGGATCGGTCAACGCAGGCAGATCTTCGTAGTCGACTTCGATCAACGCCAGCGCCGCGGCCGCGATCTCGACGCTGTCGGCGGCGACCGCGGCGATCTCGTCGCGCAGGCTGCGCACGATGTCACCCTTGAGCGGCAACTGGTCCTTGCTCACGCCCAGCGGCCGCTGGTAGGGCACATCGGCCGCGGTCAACACCGCATGCACGCCGGGCAGGGCACGCGCCTGGCTGACATCGACCCGCGTGATGCGCGCATGCAGCCGCGTGGAGCGCAGGATCATGCCGTGCAACTGGCCCGGCAGATTCAGGTCGTGCACATAGCGCGTCCTGCCGCTGGCTTTGTCGGGCGCATCCATCTTCGTGATGCGCTTGCCGATCAGCGTGTTTTTCTCGATCACCTTCATCGCCGCGGCTCCTCAGGTGTGTTTTGCGGCCACCGAGGCGATCGCGTCGACGATCTTCACGTAGCCGGTGCAGCGGCACAGGTTGCCTTCGATGCCGCGCTGGATCTGTTCGCGCGTGGCTTGCGGGTGAGTCTGCAGCAGGTGCCTGGCCTGCACCACCAGGCCCGGCGTGCAGAAGCCGCACTGCACCGCGCCGCAGTCGACGAAGGCCTGTTCGATCTGCTGCCCCAGCGGATCGCGCGCCAGACCCTCGATCGTCGTCAGCTCGCGGTCCTCGCAATCGGCGGCGAACATCAGGCAGGCGCAGACCGACCGGCCGTCAACCAGGATCGTGCAGGCGCCGCACTCGCCTTCGCCGCAGGCGTACTTGGTGCCGGTCAGGCCCAGCACGTCGCGAAGCATCGCCAGCGCACTCATCTCCACCGCCACCGTCGCACGTGTGCGCACGCCGTTCAAGACGAAGCCGATTTCACGTTTGAGCGACATCGCCGAGCATCCTTCGCGTCATGTTGAAGATCATTTCCTTGCGGTACCAGGCGCTGGCACGCACGTCGTCGATCGGGTGCACCTCGTCGCGCGCTGTGGCCGCGATGCGCTCGATCGCGCCCGCATCGAGCGCGCAGCCTTCGAGCGCCGCTTCGGTCCGCGGGGCCCGCATCGGCACCGGCGCGACCGCGCCGAACGCCACGCGTGCAATGGTCAGGGCGTGGCCCGAGCGCACGCCGCCGATGCCGATCGAGATGGCCGAAATGTCCAGCGCCGGCCGGCTGCCGAACTTGAAGAAGCGGCCGACGAAGCCAGCCCGCGGCAGCGGCAGCCAGATCGCGCACAGCAACTCGTCGGCGCCACGCCGGGTCCGGCCCGGTCCGGTGAAGAAGTCGGCCAGCGGCACGCGGCGCTTCTGCACGCTGGCGTCGGGCTTGCGGCCCAGTTCGGCCTGCGCATCGAGCACCAGCAGCGGCACCAGCATGTCGCCCGCCGGTGAGGCATTGCAGACATTGCCGCCGAGCGTGGCTGCATTGCGCAACTGGTCGCTGGCGAAATGGTCGCAGGCCTGCACCAGGATGTCGAAATGCGCGCGCACCAGCGCATCGCTCATCAACTCGCTGACCGTGCACAGCGCGCCGATGCGCACCCCCGGGCCATCGCGTTCGACGCAGTGCAGTTCGGCAATGCGCCGGATGTTGAGCAGGCCCTTTTGCAGCGTCACGCGCCCGGCATGGCTTTGCGGCATCAGATCGGTGCCGCCGGCCAACACCGTGACATTGCCGCCGCGCAGGTGCTCCAGCGCGGCGCCAAGCGTGGCAGGGGCCCAGTATTGTTCGACTGACATGGCGCAGGCCCTCAGAACCGCACCGGCTCGCGGTAGCGGCCATAAACGCCGGTCAGCACCGCGGTGATCTCGCCCACGCTGGCGTAGGCCGTCACCGCGGCAGCGATCGCCGGCATCACGTTTGCACCTTCGGCCGCCGCGCGCTTGACCTGGCCGAGTGCGCTGGCTACCACCGCGGCATCGCGCGTGCCGCGCACCTCGGCCAGCCGCGCGACCTGCGCGCGCGCATTGGCCTCGTCGTAGGGGTGGAACTCGACCTTCGGGTCCTCTTCATCGACGCGGTAGCAGTTGACCCCGACCTTGCGAAAGCGCCCGGCGTCGATGTCGATCTGGCGCTGGTAGGCCTGGGCCGAGACCTGCGCCTGGATGCTGCCGTCGGCGATCAGGGCGACGATGCCGCCGCGGGCATCGACGTCGGCGATGATGCGCTCCATCTCGCTGCGCATCTGGTTGGTCAGCGTCTCGACGTAGTACGAGCCGCCGAGCGGGTCGACCGTGTCACACAGCCCCATCTCCTCGATCAGCAGTTGCATCGTGCGCAGCGACAGGCGCTGCGCGTATTCGCTCGGGATCGTGTAGGCCTCGTCGTAGCAGCACAAGGCCATGGTCTGCGCACCGGAAAGTGCGCTGATCAGCGCGTAGTACGCGCCGCGAACGATGTTCAGCTCGGGCTGCTCGAAGGTCAGGCCACTGCCGCCGCCGCCGGCGATCATGCGCAGCCACATCGAGCCGGGCTTCAACGCGCCGTACTGCTCGCGCATGATCTTGGCCCACAGTGCGCGCGCCGCGCGGAACTTGGCAACCTGTTCGAACAGGTTGCCGTAGATGTTGAAGTTGAACGACAGGCGGCCCGCGAACTCGTCGATCGACAGGCCGCGCTCGATCACCTCGTCGGCGTACGCACGCGCGATGCAGAACGCGAACGCCATCTCCTGCGCCGGGTTCGCGCCGGACTCGCGGATGTGGTAGCCGCAGACCGACACCGGACTGTATTTGGGTGCATGCTCGGCGCAATACTCGATCGTGTCGCCGACCAGCTTGACCGAGGCCTCGACCGGGTAGATCCAGGTTCCGCGCCCGATGAACTCCTTGAGCAGGTCGTTCTGCGCGGTGCCGCGCAGCGCCTTGACGTCGAAGCCGCGCGCCTGTGCCATCGCCAAGTACATCGCGATCAGCACCGGCGCAGCGCCGTTGATCGTCAGCGACACGGTGACTTTGTCGAGGTCGATGCCGGCAAACGCGATCTCGAAGTCGCGCAGGGTGTCGATCGCCATGCCGACGCGGCCGACCTCGCCCTCGGCCAGCGGGTCGTCGGAGTCCAGGCCGCATTGCGTGGGCAGGTCGAACGCCACGTTGAGCCCGGTCTGGCCGTTGCCGATCAGGTACTTGAAGCGCTGGTTGGTGTCTGCGGCGTTGCCGAAGCCGGTGTACTGGCGCATCGTCCACGGTTGCTTGCGGTACATCAGTGGGTGGATGCCGCGCGTGAACGGGTATTCGCCGGGATGGCCCAACATGGTCGTGCCGCCACTGGCCGCGACATCTTCCTCGGTGTAGAGCGGCTGGATCGTGATGCCCGATTCGTTGATCACCGGTGCCGGGCCGGGGCGAAGGCGGTCGTTCATGAAACCCCCTTGGCGCTACGCGCCGTCCCCCCAAGGGGGAGCAAGCGCCTTGGGAGCGGCCCGGCGGCGCTCATGACACGCTCCTGGCGATAAAGTCGGTGATGTCGGCCAGCCGCGAGCCGGTCTGGAACACGCCCCTGAAGCCGAGTTCGCGCAGTGCGTCGTGGTCCTGCTTGGGAATGTTGCCGCCGATGATCCACAGCTTGTTGCCCAACCCGGCCTGCTCGAGCAGCGGTTTGAGCTTGCGGCAAAACGCCAGGTGCGACCCGGCCATGCTCGACAGCGCAATCACGTCGGCATGGGCTTCGAAGGCGGCGCGCGCAATGCCCTCGGGTGTCTGGCGCAGCCCGGTGTAGCTGACGTCAAAGCCCGCGTCCATCATGGCCCGCGCGACAACCTTGGCGCCCTGGTCGTGCCCGTCCAGCCCTGGCTTGGCGAGCAGGATCTTGATCTGCTTGACGCGCATGGCGGCGCTCATCGGGCAACCTCGCGCTTCGCGCTACGGAATTCGCACTTGGGGCGGCCCGGCGTGCTCATCAACTGATCTCCTTGGCAATGATGAGCTTGAGGATCTCGCTGGTGCCGCCGCCGATCAGCGTGAAGCGCACGTCGCGCAGATAGCGCTGCACCGGGTACTCCATCGCGTAACCGTACGAGGCCAGCACGCGTGCAGCCTGGTCGCAAATGCGTGCCGAGGCTTCGCTTGCGAACAGCTTGGCCATTGCGGCCTCCTTGTGATGCGTTGCGCCGCTGTCCAAGCGCCACGCCGCGTAGCGCACGAACTGCGTGGCGGCTTCGAGGTCGGTGGCCATCTCGGCGAGCTTGATCTGGATTGCCTGGAAGCGGTTGAGCGGTTTGCCGAACTGCTGGCGTTGCCCGGCATAGCGCACGGCCTCATCGAGCGCGGCGCGCGCCACGCCCAGCGCCATCGCGCCGGTGATGATGCGGATCTCGGCCAGGGTCTTGCGCAGATGCGCTTCGCCGTCGCCTTCTTCGCGGCTCAGGCGGTGGCTGTCGGGAACGAAGCAGTCAGTCAGCGCGAGCTCGGACGTCGGCAACGCCCAGACGCCCATCTTGTCGATCGCACGCCCGACAGCCAGGCCGGGGAAGTCACGCTCGACGAGGAAGATCGTCAACTTGCGCGCCTCGCCGGCCTTGGCAAAGACGGTGAAGAAGTCGGCCACCGGCGCCGCGGTGACCCAGGTCTTGCTGCCATTGAGCACATAGCCGCCGTCGACCGTGCGCGCCGTGGTCGCGATGCTGTCGAGGTCGGACCCGGCGTCGGGCTCGGTCATGCAGATGGCGCCGATCTTGTGCGCCGTCAAGGCCGGCTTGAACAACCGCTCGACGATGTCGGCGTTGCCCAGTGCATGCAGGAACTTGGTGCCCATCAGCGCCTGCATCGCGGCGCAGCCGGCCAGCGACATCGAGCCGCGCGCGATCTCGGCCAGCGCCAGCGTGAACGTGGACAAGTCCAGACCCAGGCCGCCCACGTCTTCGGGGTAGCGCATGCCGAAGAAGCCGAGCTCGGCGAGCTGGCTCATCCACGCGTGCGGATAGGCGTGAAGCGCGTCGACCGCGGCGGCCTGCGGTGCGACCTCGGCGTCGACGAAGCGCGCGAACAGATCGCGCACCTGGTGCTGCTCGGGGGTGAGATTGAAGTCCACCGTTGCGCGCCCTATTCGTCGAGCCCGTAGATCTCGCGCGCGGCCTGCGCTGACACCACGCCGTTGCGCACTTCATCGCGCAGCAGGGCACGGTCGCGCTGCTTCGGGTCGCCCCAGCCGCCGCCGCCGCCGGCTTGCTGGTGGTAGATCGTGCCTTTGGGAACGCCGGTGATCAGGTCCTTGTTCCTGGGCACGACGGTGCTGCCGTCGGGGTATTGCAGGCGGATGAAATTGAGCGTGCCCACGCCGCCGCCGAACAGGCCGAAGGCGGGCTCGAAGTCACCGTCGCCGAAGGTCACGAGCTGGGTGTCGTCCGAGCCGATGCGAAACACCGTCTCCACGCCCAGACCGCCGCGCCACTGGCCGGCGCCGGCGGAATCGGGCAGCAGTTCGTGCTTGATCAGCAGGTGCGGGGTCTGCTGCTCGAACATCTCGTAGTCCTGGTCGAGCAAGCCGCCGGATGCGTCGATCATGCCGATGTGGTCGTAGCCGTCGGTGCCGCGCATCGCGCCCGAGCCGCCCTTCAGGCCCATGAAGCCGATGTCGACGTACTTGTCGGCTGTGTCCGGGTCGATGCCGGTGGTCAACGAGCACAGCAGGTTGTTCCAACCAGCCGTCACGCGGTCGGGCATGACCGGTGCCAAGGCGCGCTGGATCGCGTCGGCATTGGGCGGGCACAGGTGGTTGCCGAAGGTCGTGGCCTTCGGGTACGAGGCGTTGAGGATCGTGCCCTCGGGAATCACGATCTCGATGGCCCCGACCATGCCCTCGTTGTGCGGGATGTCGGGGTTGACCATCTGCAGCAGCGTCAGGATCGTCGCCGACGCGCTCGACGTGAAGGTGCCGTTGACGAAGCCGTTGGTCTGCGCGTCGGTGCGCGAGTAGTCGAAGCGGATCTTGCGGTCGAAGACCTCGATATCGACGCGGATCGTGAACTTGGTGCCCACGTGGCGGCCATCGTAGTAGACGTAGCCCTCGCCCGAATAGCGGCCGTTGGGTATCTGCGCAATCTCGGCTTCCATCATGCGCCGCGTGGCGTCGAACAAGGCTTCCTTGTGGGCCGTGAAATGTTCGATGCCGTACTTGCCGAGCAGGGCCAGCAGGCGGCGTTCGCCGATCGTCGCGGCGCCGATCTCGGCCTGCATGTCGTGGCGCACGATGTCGAAGCGGATGTTGGCGAAGATCAGCTCCCAGACATCCTTGCGCAGCTTGCCCTTGTCGATCACCTTGACCGGCGGGATGCGCAGGCCCTCCTGCCAGACCTCGGTCGCGTTCGGGTTGTAGCCGCCGGCAACTGCGCCGCCGATGTCGGCCTGGTGTCCCTTGACCGCCGTCCACGCCACCAGGCGGTCTTCAAAGAACACCGGCTTGAAGACCGCGACATCGTTGTTCTGGTTGCCCAGGCTGAACACGTCGTTGTGGAAGATGACGTCGCCGGCGTGGAGGTCGTCGGCGAAATATTCCTTGATGTACTTGCACACCGGCGCCAGCGAGAACGCCAGGATCGGCAGGTTTTCGGTCTGCTCGAGCATGCGGCCCTCGGCGTCGTAAAGGCCGGTGACGAAATCCTTGGCCTCGCACAGAATCGGTGAGCGCGTGGTCTGCTGCATCGACAGACTCATCTCGTCGGTGATCGACTTGAAGGTGCGCGCGTATACCGACAGCAGGATGGGGTCGATCTTCATGCCAGCTCCTCGTGTTGCGCTTGCTGCACGCAGGCGACCAGGTCTTCTCGCCCCTTGCGGTAGAGCACGAACGAGCCGCAACGGTCGACGATGGCGTCGAACGAGCCGGAAAGCACGACCGAGGTCGTCACCTGCTCGACGATGGCCGGCCCCTCGATGCGCTGGCCGAAGTGCAGGGCGTGGCCGTCGTAAACAGGCACCTTGCGAAAGCGCTTGTCTTCCGGGATGTAGGCTTCACGTCGGCCCTTGAGTGCCTGACCCGCATCGACGTCGCACCAGGGCTCGTCGCTGTGGCGCGGCTTGTCGATGCTGCCGATGGCCTGCACGCGCACGTTGATGATCTCGATCGGCGCGTTCTCGTGCTCCAGCGAATAGCCGTAGAGCCGGTTGTGCTCGCGGTGCAGCCCTTCGGCCACCGCGTTTGCGTCGCGCAGCCGCAGCGCATCGGAGCTCAGGTCCACGCTGACCTCGTGAAACTGCTTGACGTAGCGGCAATCGAGTTTGACGCGATAGCTGCGGTGCTGCGCCGGGATACGTTCCAGGCCAAGCTGGCGCTCGCCGTCGGCGCGCATGTCTTCGACCAACTCGCCCAAGCGCGACCAGTCGAGCGCGTCGAGTTTGGACACGAAGGTGCGCACGAAATCATGCTGCAGGTCCGACAGCAGCATGCCCATCGCGCACAGCACCGAAGCCTCGCGCGGCACGATCTGCAGCGGGATCTCGAGCTCGTTGCAGATCTGGCACGAGTGGATCGGACCTGCGCCGCCGGCGGCGACGAACGGGAATTCGCGCGGGTCGTAGCCACGCTTGATCGTCACCTCGCGCACGCCCTGCGCCATGTTGTTGCAGACCACGCGGAACATGCCCGCGGCCGCGTCTTCCACCGACAGGCCCATCGGCTCGGCGATGCGCGTGGCGATCACCTGGCGTGCCGCGGCCAGCGACAGCGGGATGCGGCCGCCGGCAAAGTACGCCGGATCGAGGTAGCCCAGCACCAGGTTCGCGTCGGTGCTGGTGGGCAAAGTGCCGCCCTTCATGTAGCACGCCGGCCCCGGGTCGGCGCCCGCGCTTTGTGGGCCCATGCGAAGCAGGCCGCCCGGGTCGATCCAGCCGATCGAGCCGCCGCCGGCACCGATGGTGTGGATGTCGAGCATCGGCAAGGCGATCCGGTGGCGCGCGATCTCGCCGTCGTTGACCAGGATCGGCGCGCCCACCGCGACCGAGGCTTCGAAGCTGGTGCCGCCCATGTCGGTGGTGATGGCCTTGTTCTGGCCGAGCGCAGCGGCATAGAACAAGCCCGCGCAGGGGCCGCCGGCAGGGCCCGACAGCAATGTGAGCGCGGCGTTGCGGCGGGCGATCTCGGGCGCCATCACGCCGCCGTTGCTTTGCATGATCAGCAGCAGGCCGCTGAAGCGGATGCCTTGCAGGCGGGTGACGAGCTGCTCGATGTAATGGTTGAGCTTGGGGCCGACATACGAGTTCAGCGCGGTCGTCGACAAGCGATCGTAGAAACGGATCGCCGGCAGCAGGTCTGACGACACGCTGAGGTACGCGTCGGGCAATGCCCGGCGCACCAGCGCCGCCGCGGCTTGCTCATGCGCCGGGTTGGCGAAGGCGTTCATGAAGCAGATCGACACCGCTTGCACGCCCTCCTGGCGGAACAGCTCGATGGCGCGCTGCACGGCGTCCAGCGACAGCGGCGTGAGTTCGCGCCCGGCCCGGTCGAGCCGGCCTGGTATGCCGATGCGCAGGTGGCGCGAAACCAGCGGCTTGACGTTGGTGTAGGTGTTGTCGTACTGCCTCTCGCGGATGCCGCGACGCATCTCGAGCGCATCGCGCACGCCCTCGGTCGTGATCAGCGCCGACTTCGCGCCGGTGCCGGTGAGCGTGGCGTTGGTGGTCACTGTGGTGCCGTGAACGATCGCTTCGATCGACGCGGCGAACTGCTCGACGCTGCGCCCCGGGTCGACCCGACGCGCCAACTCGGCCAGGCCCTCGATGACCGCGATCGACGGGTCGGCCGGCGTCGATAGCACCTTGTGCAGCAGCGGCCGGGTGTCGTCGCGCGTCAGGATGAAGTCGGTGAAGGTGCCGCCGACGTCGATGCCGATTCTCAGGCCCATGGTGTTTCCTTTGCGCCGCTGGGCAGCGGCTCGCGCCGCGCCAGGTGCTTGAGCTCTTCGCGCCTGACCTTGCCCAGCGCGGTGCGCGGCAGGCTGTCGGCGTAGACCACCGCGCGCGGATGCTTGTAGCGCGCCAGGCGGCCATCGAGCAAGGCACTGATCTGCTCGGCCGAGATGCTCGTGCCGCAGGCCGGCACGACGACCGCGACCACCGCCTCGCCCCAGCGTTCGTCGGGCCGGCCGATGACCGCAACTTCGGCGATATCGGGGCAGTCGGCCAGCAGGCCCTCGATCTCGGCCGGGTAGATGTTTTCGCCGCCCGAGATGATCACGTCCGTGCGCCGGCCGTCGACGTACAGGTAACCGTCGCGGTCGGCGTGGCCGACGTCGCCGCTGTGGAACCAGCCGCCGGCCAACGCCTCGGCAGACTCGCGCGGCTTGTTCCAGTAGCCGTCCATCACATTGGGGCCGCGGACCCAGATTTCGCCCGGCGTGCCGGCGCCGACGTCGCCACCGGCGTCGTCGACGAGCCGCAGTTCGCAATGCAGCGCCGGCTTGCCGATCGACCCCGGGTGCTGCGCGGCGTCACCGACGCGGGCGTAGGCCGCGATCGGGCCGGTTTCGGTGGCACCGTAGACCTGCAGCAGCGGCACGTCGCGGTGCAGGTTCTTGCGCACGAAAGGCTCGCCGATGATCGTCGAGCCGGTGCTGATCGCGCGCAGCGCGGACAGGTCGGCGTTGCGCCAGCGCGCCTCGGTCGCCAGCAGTTCGAGCTGCGCCGGCACCAGCAGCGTCAGCGTGATACCGGCATGCGCGACGGCGTCGATCACCTCGCCCGGTTCGAAGCGCGGGTGCAGCAGCACCGTCGCGCCGCAATGCAGCGCCGGCAAGGTCTGGATGTTGAGGCCGCCGACATGGAACAACGGCAGCGTCGTGAGGACGACGTCGCGGCTGCACAGATCGTGCATGTGCGTGCTGTTGACGGCGTTGTAGAAGAGCGCGTTTTGCGTCAGCACCACGCCCTTGGGTTGCCCGGTCGAGCCCGACGTGTAGCACAGCAGTACCGGCGACGCATGGCTCGCGCCGCGCGCCGGCGCTGGCTGCGAAGCGCCGCGCTCGAGAAAGCGATCGAAGCCCGTCCAGGGTGCGCGCTCGGGGCCGATGCACACCGCCAGCATGTCGGCCTCGGGGTCGACGAGCGCGGTCGTGGCATCGACGAAGGGATCGGCGACGACCAGCACGCGCGGGTGGCAATCGGCCAGCATTGCGCAGTGCTCGGGTGGCGCCAGGCGCCACGACAGCGGCACGAACAAGGCCCCGATGCGCGCGCAGGCGAACAGCAGGCCGAGCTGCTCGGCGCTGTTGTAGCCCAGGTGGGCGACGCGGTCGCCGGGCTCGACGCCGCAGGCGATCAGCGCCGCGGCCGTGCGGTCGATATCGCGCGCGAAATCGGCATAGCTCAACGCGCGCTGCCCGCAGATGAGCGCAGTCTTGCGCGGCGCGAATGCCGCTTGGCGAGTGATCCAGTCGGACAGGTCCATGCCGCTACGCCCTGTCGCCCACTTCCAGCACCACCGCCATCGCCGAGTCACCCGCGGCGCAGCCGGTGAACAGCCCGCGGCCGCCACCGCGCAAGACCAGTTCCTCGATCAGCTCGATCACCGAGCGGGTGCCGGTCGGCGCCTGCGGGTGGCCCCACACCAGCGAGCAGCCGTAGTTGTTCATCGCCGCGCTGTCCACGCCCATCGCGCGCGCGAAATACAGGTCGTTGAGCGCGAACGGGTTGTGGGTCTTGATCGCGTCGATCTGCCCGATCGCCAGCCCGGCTTGCGCCAGGGCGCTGCGTGCGGCAGGCACGGTCGCCTCCGGCATGTGCGCGAGCCTCACGCGCGCCTGGCCGAAGCCGAGCAGCCGCACGGCGATCTTGGGGTTGCGCGACAGTGCCCTGGCGTAGTCGGGCGTGGCGACGATGATCGCCGCGTTGCCGTCGGCCGGATGCGTCTGCGCGCCGTAGGTCACGCTGCCGCCCTCGCGCACCGGCACCAGCTTGGCCAGGCCTTCGGGCGTCGAACTGGCGATGCCCTCGTCGCCGGCGAGGGTGGCGACCGTCTTGCGCAGGTTCGCCGCCGGCACCGCGAACGGCAGCGTCATGAAGTGGCGCAGGAACGCGGCATCGTCGGCCAGCGCCATGCGGTACTGTGCTTCACGGCGCAGCACGATCTGATGTTGCTCGGCGCTGCCGAAACCGTGCTCGCGAGCGACGTTCTCGGCGGTGTCGAGCATCGAATGTCCGCCCAGCGGGTCGCAGTTGAAGTTGCCCAACACCCAGTCTTCGTGGGTTCCGGTGCCGCCCGGCGCGGCGGGACTGGGGTAATACAGGTGCGGGCCGTTCGAAGTGCGGTCGCAGGTGACCCCGATGGCCACACTGGCCATGCCGCAGGCAATTTCCTGCGCGGTGGCGAGCAGCACGCGCACGCCGGTGGCGCAGGCCTGCATGATCGTCGGCCCCGCCACCTGTGCCGCACCGGCGCGCCCGGTCAGCCAGGGCAGGCCGTAGAACGAATGCTTCTGCGGCACCGACATGCCGAGTACGCCGTAGTCGATCCTGTCCTTGGCGATGCCGCGCCGGTCGAGTTCGTGTGCGACGACATGGGCGGCGAACTCCACGCTGTGCAGGTGCGAAAGGCTGCCCTGCCAGCGTGCGAAGGGTGTGCTCCAGTAAGCGCCGTAGGGAATTTCGACTTGCATGGCCAGGCTCCAGAGGGAGATCGCCCTAGGCGGCGCTGCCTTCGACGCGCGCTTCGCTCTCGATCTCGTCGAGTGCCTGGCGCAGGAACTGGCGCGCCACTTCGAGATGCTTGCGCATCACCCGCGTGGCGCGCTCGGCGTCACCCATGCGCAGCGCATCCACGACGTTCTTCATGCCCGGCAATGCGGCCTTGCGCGCGGCCACGCTGCGCAGCGTCAGCACGCGCAGGTAGCGCACGTGGCCCGCATACAGCGCGATGGCGTGCAGCAGGCGGCGGTTCGCGATCAGGCCCTGCCAGGCCTGGTGAAAGCGCGCATTGGCCTCGATGAACGCGTCGGCGTCGTCGACGCGGTCAGCGGCTTCGGCCTCGCCCAGGACCGCGTTCAAGCCTGCCAACGCCTTGGCATCGACGCCGCCGAGCGCGACGAGGGCGAGGGCGGCCGGCTCCAGGATGCCGCGCAACTGGTAGATCTCGTCGACATCGGCGTCCGCCAGCGTGGGTACCACGAAACTGCGGCCATCGACCGCGATCAGGCCTTCGCTTTGCAGCCGCGCGAGCGCCTCGCGCACGGGGGTGCGAGAGACGCCCAGCCGCTGCGCCAACGCGACTTCCTGCAACGGCTGGCCGGGGCGGATCACGTGGCTGCCCAGGTACTCGCGCAAGGTCTTGTAGACCTGGTCGCCGAGCCCGGCGGGGCGGTTCACGGGTTTGAGAATCGGAGCCATGTCGCGGGGGCCTCGCTTATGATGTACCCTGTGTGCCGTGTACGGTATACAAAGACTTCAGTCGTGTCAATCGGGGCGGTCAAGGTTCGAGGCGCATTGTTGGTAGGGCCGGCCGCGACGTCGCGTTGGCACGCAGCACGCTGACTCGCGCACCACCTTGCGACCCACGGAGACCGCCATGCCCAGGCCCGCCGCAAATCCCCTGCTGCAAGCACCGACGCGCGCGCTGCCGCGTCATGTCGCGGTCATCGGCGCGGGTTCGATCGGGCCCGACATCGGCTATTACCTCAAGAGCGCTTTGCCCGGGCTGGCGCTGACCCTGGTCGACATCGACCAGCCCGCGCTCGACGCGGCGCTCGCACGCTTCGGCCAGTACGCCGACAAGGCCGTCGCCAAAGGCAAGATGAAGGCCGACGCCGCAGCGTCGGTGCTGCGCGACCTGCGCGGCAGCACCGACTACGACGCGATCGCCGGCTGCGACTGGGTCATCGAGGCGGCTACCGAGAACCTGGCGACGAAGCGCCGCATCTTTGCCGAGGTGGAAGCCCGCGTCGCGGCCGACGCGATCATCACGTCCAACACCAGCTCGCTGCCGGCCGCGCGCCTGTTCAGAGGCTTGCGCCACCCGCAGCGCGCCACGGTGACGCATTTCTTCGCACCGGCCTGGCGCAACCCTGCCGTCGAGGTCATCGACTGGCCCGGCGCCGATGCGTCACTCGTCGCCCACTTGCGGCGCGTTTTCTGCGCCACCGGCAAGTTGCCGCTGGTGACCAGCGACGTGCCGTGCTTCATGCTCGACCGCATCTTCGACAACTGGTGCAACGAGGCCGCGCTGCTGCTCGACGGCGCCAGCGCGGCGCAGATCGACAGCGTGGCCACCGAATTCGTCCACGCCGGGCCGTTCTTCGTCCTCAACCTGGCGCATGGCAACCCGATCATCATCGAGACCAATACGCTGCAAGCCGACGAGGAGGGCGAGCATTACCGGCCGGCGCCGATCTTCGCGTCGGTCGAACGCTGGGTCACCACCGCGCCGAACCGTCCCGTCGATGTGGCAGAGCCGCAGCGCCAGCGCATCCGCGACCGGCTGCTGGGTGTCCTGCTGTCGCAGTCGGTCGACATCCTCGACCGCGGCATCGGCATGGCAGCCGATCTCGACCTGGGCTGCCGCACGGCGCTGGGTTTCAAGCAGGGTCCGATGGAACTGATGCGCGGCCTCGGCCAGGCCGAGTCGGCGCGCGTGCTCGAGCGCTTTGTCAGCGACCGGCCGGGCATGCCGGGCGCGAAGCGCATGCTCGATGCCTATCAACCTGGCGAGCGCCATGTGCTGGTCGACGAGGTCGACGGCGTGAAAGTGATCACGCTGCGCCGACCCGAGGCGATGAATGCGCTGCACGACGAGATGACCGACGAGATCCTGGCTGTCATCCGCCGTCACGAGGACGACGCGGCGGTGGCCGGCTTCGTCATCGTCGGCTACGGCACGCGGGCGTTCTGCGCCGGTGCCGATATCGGCCGCTTCCCGTCGATGCTGGGCGACGCGGCCGCCGCCGTGCAGTACGCGCGCGATTGCTCGCGGCTGCTGGTGCATCTGGACGCAATGCGCAAACCCGTCGTCGCGGCGCTGAACGGCATGGCGCTGGGCGGCGGCTTCGAGCTGGCGATGCGCTGCCATGCGCTGGTGGCGCAGCGCAGTGCCTGGATGCAGTTGCCCGAGGTGACGCTGGGCATCGTGCCCGGGATCGGCGCCATGGTCGTGCCGTATCGCCGCTGGCCAGGTGCGGCGACGTTCTTTCACGGCATGCTCACGCGCGCCGAACGGCTGGGCGCGGAGCAGGCGCAGGAGCTGGGCGTGGTCGACGAGTTGGCCGCCGACATCGACGACTTGCTGGCTCGCGCCGTGGCGCGGGTACACGCGCTGCGCGGCCGGGTG
>JANMSR010000510.1:0-1702 GCA_031389565.1 Burkholderiales bacterium | reverse complement strand
CAGGTAGAGGGGCGTGGGGCCGTCTTGCAGCTTTTTCAGCGGCGTGATCTGGGGTGTGCCGAAGGTGGCTTCGGTGTAAGTGGCTTCGCACAGGCGCTGCAGATCAGCGGCGGGAACGTCGTCGATGTACAGGCTCAGGACTTCGAAGGCCAGCTCGGCATAGCGCAGGCCACGCCAGCGCGTCAGCGTGGTGTCGTCGATCTTCGGGTAATGCGCCGGCAGGTACAGGCCGCCGTCTGGCGCCAGTCCTTCGAGCAGGATGTCGGAGAAGCCTCGGGGCGACTGGTCGCCGCGGGTGCTGAGGTACTTCAATTCAGCTCTTCCTTGCGGATCTTGACGATCGGCGCCAGCACCGTCGGCAGCGCCTGCATCTGCGCCAGCGCGGCTTTCATGCGCCCTTCGACGGTGTCGTGGGTCAGGATGATCAGGTCAGTTTGTTTTTCGCCTTCCGCACTCTCGCGCTGCAGCACGGCGTCAATGCTGATGTCATGCTCGGCCAGGATGCCGGTGATGCGCGCCAGCACGCCCGCCTTGTCGGCCACCACCAGGCGCAGGTAGAACGCGGTGATCACCTCGTCGATGTGCAGGATCGGCGTGGTGGCCAGTGAGCCCGGCTGAAAGGCCAGGTGCGGCACGCGGTGATCCGGGTCGGCGGTGTGCAGCCGCGTGATGTCCACCAGGTCGGCGATCACGGCGCTGGCGGTGGGCTCGCTGCCTGCGCCCTTGCCGTAGTACAGCGTGGTGCCGACGGCGTCACCCTGCACCACCACCGCGTTCATCGCACCTTCGACGTTGGCGATCAGCCGCGTGCTGGGCACCAGCGTGGGATGCACGCGCAGCTCGATCCCGTTCGGCCGCCGGCGCGTGATGCCCAGCAGCTTGATGCGATAACCCAGCTGTTCGGCATAGCGGATGTCGGCTGCCTGCAAAGCGGTGATGCCTTCCACGTGCGCCTTGTCGAACTGCACCGGGATGCCAAAGGCGATGGCGCTCATGATGGTCGCCTTGTGCGCGGCGTCGATGCCTTCGATGTCGAACGTGGGGTCGGCCTCGGCGTAGCCCAGGCGCTGCGCCTCCTTCAGCACGACGCCGAAGTCCAGCCCCTTGCTGCGCATCTCGGACAGGATGAAGTTGGTGGTGCCGTTGATGATGCCGGCCACCCAGTCGATGCGGTTGGCGGTCAGGCCTTCACGCAGCGCCTTGATGATGGGGATGCCGCCGGCCACTGCGGCTTCGAAAGCCACGATCACGCCCCGGGCGCGCGCGGCTTCGAAGATCTCGGTGCCGTGCACGGCCAGCAAGGCCTTGTTGGCGGTGACCACGTGCTTGCCGGCGGCAATCGCCTCCAGCACCAGCGCCTTGGCAATGCCGTAACCGCCGATCAGCTCGATCACGATGTCGATCGCGGGGTTGGCGATCACGGCGCGGGCGTCGGCCACCACCTGCGCCTGGTCACCGACCACGGCCCGGGCACGTTCGGTGTCGAGGTCGGCCACCATCGAGATGACGATGCCGCGGCCGGCGCGGCGGCGGATCTCCTCCTGGTTGCGCTGCAGCACCTTGAAGGTGCCGCTGCCGACGGTTCCGATGCCGAGCAGGCCGACCTGGATGGGGTTGCCTTCGACATCACGTCGCTGCGCGACATGAGTCTGCGCCGAAACACGGGGTGTCTTCATGCGGAATGCCGTTTGCGGTAGTTGGC
>JANMSR010000502.1:0-15330 GCA_031389565.1 Burkholderiales bacterium | reverse complement strand
CACCGGCCGCATTTTTGCGGCGTCGGAGTAGTTGTTCATGACGACGTCGCCGTACTCGGCGCGCGCCGGTCCGGCGGCGCTCGTTGCCAGGGCCAGGCCGAGCGCGAGGGCCAGGAATCGAAACGGGTTCACGGGCGGTCTTTGTTGCGACATGGTGGCTCTCAGAAGCGCCGCTGCAGGCGCGCAATGATGGCGCTGACCGAACGGCCGTCGATCTGCGCATTGCGCGCACTCAGGCGGGTCTCGAGGCGGCCGATGCTGTAGTCGAGCCTGGCCTCGAGCGAGCGGCTGATGCGCTCGATCGGCGCGTCGATGTCGCCGGCGGCGCGGCGCTCGAGCTGTTGGCTGTTGGCGGCCAGCAGCACGGTGAAGCGCAGCCGCGGCACGCCGAAGACACGCTGGTTTTCGTAGTTCAAGGAGCCGCTGTGAAACTGTTGCCAACCCGGGCCTTCGATCTGGCGCAGGCCGGTGAAAGGGTCGATCTCCGACGAATCGTTGCGTGTGGCCTGCAGGGTCAGGTTGGCCGACCAGCTCGAGCTGCGCGTGAGCTGCGTGCGCCGCGTCAACTGAAAGTTGACGAGCTGGAAGCTGCCGGTGCCCTGCGACCAGGTTCGCGAATCGCTCAGCGTCAGGCCGGCGACGGTCTGGCTCGCCGCATCGTCGTAGGACTGCCAGAACGCGCTGGCCGAGTGCGCCAGGGCTTTCGAAATCTCCGGCGAGCCCGACTCGCGCAGCGCGGCGGCGCTCTGCGACAGGCTCAGCGCCAGGCTCTGACCTTCACCCAAGGTAATGCTGCGCGACAGCGAGTGCGAGACCTGCACGCTGGCGACCTTACGCATGTCGGTCAGTGAGTTTTTCGAGAGGCTGGCGCTGACTGACGCCGTCGGCGCGTACTGCCACTGCGCCAGTGTCAGCACGGCCGGGCTCCAGCCGACGGTCGCGGTGAGATTCGCACTGTCGATGTCGGGGACGGTGCCGCTTTCGACATGGCCCACTGAGGCCGACCCGCCCAGCCGCCAGACGCGCGACAGCTCCTTGGTCGCGCCCAGCGTGGCATTGAAGGCGCGCACGCCGGGTCCTGAGGCGCTGCCGCTGGTGCCGGATTCGACCCAGCGGGCGGTGCCGGTGATGTTCAAGGGCGCGTCTCGCTCGTACAACCACTGCCCATCGCGCGGCCGCCAGGAAACGAGCGTGGAGATCTGGCGCACGTCGCTGCCGAATTCGTCGCCGATGGCGCTGCGCAGTCGGGTGTCGTTGTAGGTGGCCAACGTCTCGACGTGCAACTCGGCCGCCGGGTGGTAGCTGTGGCGGCCGCTCAGGGCAGTGAGGACGCTGTGCTCGATACTGTCACTGCGTTCGTTGCGGCTGAAGTTGGCGCCGAGGTCGAAACTGTGTCCGGGCAACTGGTGCATGCCGGTGGCCTGCAGGGTGCTCAGCGTGTCGACCACCCCGTCGGCGGCGATCAGCCGGCTGTGGTCAAGGTTGAACTGCAGGCTGGTGTTGCCTACTTCGGGCCGCCAGCCCTGGCTCAGCGACAGGCGCTGCGAACGGTACACGCTGCCGAGCGCGTCGCCGTTGCTGCGGCTGTCGGTCATGTCGGCGCGGACCTCGAACGGGAAGCGGCTGGCCGGGAACACCGAAACCCCGAAGCGCCCGGTCAGCGCGGTGTTGCGTGCAGCGCCCGATGACGTGCCGTCGAAGCTGGTGTGGTCGCTCGACAGCAACAGGCCGACGCCCGCGCGCAATTGAATGAACCACGGCTGCCAGATGTGGCTGGCGAAATCGATGTCGCCGAACAGCACGCTCTGGCGCGTGCGCGCGCCGTCGTCCAGGCGCTGCGTGCGCAGATCCAGCGACACGCTGCCGCCGTAGCGCCAGGGCGCGATGACCCAGCGGATGCCGCTGCCGCCCAGGGGTTCCGCAGCCGACGGCGCGGCACTGGCGGGGGCGATGTCGCCGGTCGGTGGGTCGGGTTCCTGCGATCCGGGCAGGTAGGCCGCAGCGTGGGCTGCCGCGCCGGGCACCAGCATCGCAATGGCCAGCGGCCAACTGCCACGACACCACCGGGTGCTGCGGCGTTGGCGATGCGCAGCGTGTGGCAAGCGGCGTCCTCGGTGATGAACGCGCGCGGCCCGGCCGTCAGCCGGCGCGCGGCTTGTCGGTCGCGCCGCGCTGCGGCCCATAGTGACTCTCGTCGATGCGGATGACGGTGCCCTGGCGCAGTTCGGCGATCAGCTTGTTCCAGCGCAACTCGCCCTCGGCACGCTGCCAGAGCTCGGCGGCGCGATCGCGCACTTCGTCGAAGCCGCGCGGGCGCGCGTTCTTGCGGTCTTCAAGGCGCATGATCGCCACCCCTTCGAGTAGTTGCACGGGCTCGGCCAACTGGCGCGGCTTGAGCTTGTCGACCACGCTGTGCACCGCTTCGGGCAGCATACCGCGGTGGGTGTAGTCCATCTCGCCGCCGCGAGAGGCGGATTTGTCGCCCGAATGCAGGCGGGCGAGCTCGGCAAAGTCGGCGCCTGCAACCAGCTTCTTGTGCAGCGTCTTGGCCTCGGCATGCGCGCCGTTCCATGCCGCCTGCGGCGAACTCGGATCGACCTTGAGCAGGATCACGCTGAGCTTGACCTGTTCGGGCTCGACGAACAGGTCGGGGTGTTTTTCGTAGTGTGCGCGCGCGATGGCATCGCTGGGCTTGGGCACGGTCTTGACCAGGCGCTCGAGCCGCTCGAACACGCTGTCGCGTTCGAGTTGCGGGACCACGGCGGCGAGCATCTTCTCGCGGTTCGCGGTCCAGTTCGCACTGCCCTTGTACTGGGCGTCGTAGCCGGCCACGGCGGCATTGATCTTTTCGCGGTCGGGCAGGATGCCGCGGCGTTGCGCGTCCTTGAGCAGCAGGGTGCGGTTGACCACGTCGTCGCCAACCTCGCGCTGGAACTTGGCCAGCTCGGCCTCGGGCGGCGTGGCGTGGTAGTACTTCTTGCGCATCGCCACCGCCAGCGCCTGCTGGTAGTCGGCGCCGCTGATCACGGTGTCGCCGACGGTCGCGAAGGGGGCGGCGCGGCGCGCGGCGGCGGCCGTGGGTGCGGATGCAGCGGGCGCCGCAGCGTCGGCGGACCATGCGCTGGTGCAGACCAGCAGTGCGGCTAGGGTGCAGGCAACGGGCAATCGTGCGGCCATGGGCGGACTCCGTTCGGAACTGGGTAAGGAGGGACTGATGTCGGGTGTCGAATGCGGCGCCATGAAAAACGGGGCCGGGCCACGCGGTGCCCGGCCCCGTTCGGGAGGTGTCGCTTGCGGTTTACTTCACGTGGCAGGCCGTGCAGACGGCGCTGGACGCGTTGGAAATGCGCAGGAACGTATCACCGGAACTCTGGCCGGTTCCGGCCGGGCCGGCTTGGCCGGTCGCGACGTGCGGGTCATGGCAGCTTCCGCATTCGACCATCGGCCCCAGGCCACCCGCAGCGCGCTGGTACAGCGGCAGGTCGGTGCGCTGCTTGCCGGCGCCACCGGTTTCGACCCAGAAGACCTGGTTGGTGTTGATCAGCGTCGTCTGCAGCCCCACGAAATCGCTGTCCTTGCAGGTGCCCGTCACTGTCGTGCCGGTGCCGGTCAGGCCGCCGCCGCAGTACTGGATGCCGATCGGGTGGTCGTTGGACAGGTCGGTGCCGATCAAGCCCGCTCCGCCGCTGATCCTGCCCGCAACACTGACCGTACCGCCGGTCCAGGTCCAGAGCCGGCCGTCAACGCCACCGCCGTCGGCCAACACGCCGCCGGAGCCGGGGGCGTTGATCACGTTGTCCATCGCCTGCGAGCCGTCATGGCACGACAGACAGGCCACCGAGATCGAGCCGACCGCGGCCTCCGTGCCGTCGAGCGACGGCGTCTGCAGCGTGGAGTAGGTGGTGTACGTGCCACCGCCGGCTGGCGCACCCGCGGTGCCCAGACGCTTGTTCCACAGCGGTACCGGCGCGGTGGTGTCGCCTCCGTGCGGGGTGTGGCAGAACACGCAAATCTCGGCCGTATTCGTGGCTTGGTTGCGTCCGATGGGGCCAGTGCCCGAACCGAGGTTGTGCTTGGTGCCGGCGATCTGTGCCGACGCGGTGCCTGCCAGAGCCCAGAGCGCGACGGCCAGCATTCCTGCTGACGCCGCTCTCCAACTCTTGAGGCTCGATTGCCTTGAATTCCTCATGTCGCCCTCTCTAGGTTGGTTGAAAAGTCATCGAGCCGTGCACTCCCCAATGCTCGTCTTGATAGTCTTTGATCTGCACTTTCTGTGCCACTGACCTTGCCGCCGCGCGGACCGCTGCGACGCCCGGTCCCGGGCCTGTTGCGCCACGCCTGTCCTCGTTTTCGGGAAGAATCGCTTCCCGCACGCGGGAAGCGGTGCGCCGGCCTTCAGCGCGGCGCGACGGCGGGTTTGAGCGTCAGGAACCCGGTGCCGGCTTGCAACGTCACCGGGCGGTAGACGTCGATCTTGCGGAACCACTGGTCGACCACGTAGACGCGGCCGTCTTCATCGACCGAGATGCCCGAGGGCAGCATGTACTTGGCCGGGCCGTCGCGCTCGGAGCGGTCGCCGACGAAGAGCAGCAATTCGCCGTCCGGGTTGAAGATCTGGAAGTTGCCGAACGCGGCATCGACGACGTAGACGTTGCCTTCGCGGTCGACCGCGATCTCCTTGGGCCGGGCGAACTGGCCGTACTGCTTGCCGACGCTGCCGAAGCTCTGCAGGTACTTGCCGTCCTTGTCGAACACCACCACGCGGAAATTGCCGCTGTCGACGACGTACAGCCGCCCACCCAGGCCGATCGCCACGTCGCGCGGCAGGTTGAACTCACCGGGGCCGCTGCCGCGCTTGCCGATGTCCATTAGGTGCGCGCCGGTGACGGCGTCGAAGACACGCACCAGGTGCTGTTCGGAGCTGACGCCGCCGAGGTCGACCGCATAGACGCGCTGCCCCGCCGGATCGACCGTGACGCTGGTCAAGCGCGAGAACCACTTGTCGCTGCCGATGCGGCGCAGGAACTTGCGATCGGGCCCGTAGACCATGATCGCCTTGGCCCCGATGTCGGCCACGTACAGGTTGCCCGCGGCGTCGACATCCAGGCCGATCGGCTTGATCAACTGGCCCAGCCCTTCCTCGTCGCCGATGCGGAACTGCTTGCCCTGCGGCACGTCGTAAAGGCGCACGAAGCGCGAGACGGTGTCCGAGACGTACAGCCGCCCGCGGGTGGCCGCCACGGCGTAGGGCTTGGACAGCGGCTCGCCGCGCGCCTCTTCGCCGGTGACCAGGCGGCGCAACTCGCCGGCCTTCTCGTCGGGCAGGATGTCGCCGCTGGAGCGGATCGTGCGCTCGAAGATGAAACGCGGTTCGTCGGGCGGCGCCGGGAATGCCAGTTCCTTGGCCGGCTTGGCGTCTGCGCTCGGCGGCGGGCTGGCGCAGGCGGCCAGCAGCGCGGCCGCCAGGACCGCACCGAACCGGATCGCCGCGCGCGGGTTCATTTCACGTCACTTCGCGGCGGCGAGCATGAAATCGATGGCGGCTTTGATGTCGTCATCCTTGAGATCGGCGGCGCCGGCCTTCGGCGGCATCGCGCCCTTGCCTTTGATCACCGAAGCGAGCAGGGCGTCCTTCCCGGTCGCCGTGCGCGGCGCCCAGGCGGCCTTGTCGCCCAACTTGGGTGCGTTGGCCACGCCGCTGGCATGGCAGACGACGCAGGCCTTGTCGTAGACGGCCTTGCCGTCGGCCGCGAATCCCGGCAGTGATGAGAACGCGATGCCGAAAGTGAGAACGACGGCTCTGGCGGCTGAAGACTTCATGCTCGAAAACTCCTGTGGGTCGTGGGAAGCGAAGGGGATCAGCCCTGGGCGGCTGCAATCGCCATGCCAATGGTCAATGGCAAGGAAGTTGCAACTGCCTGCGCAAGGCGGTGCGATGCCGCGGCGAGGGTGCAGCGATGAATGCCATGAAATGGATCGGATGGTTGGCCGCCTGCATGCTGGTGGCCGTGCAGGCGCATGCTGCACCAGCCGCGCCGCCGTCGCAAGGGCCTGATGCGGCGGCGCTGTACCACAACTACTGTTCGGTCTGCCATGGCGACAAGGGCGACGGCAAGAGCCGGGCCACCGGGTCGCTGTCGACGATACCGCGCGACTTCACCTCGGCCGAGTCCAAGCGCGTGCTCAGCCGCGAAGGCATCGCCGCCGTGATCACCCACGGCCGCCCCGGCACTTCGATGGTCTCGTGGCGCACCCAGTTGTCGGACAAGGACATCACGCGCCTGGCCGGCTATGTGTATGACCGCTTCGTGCTGGGCCAGGCCGGCCCCGAGAGCACAGCCATTTCCGGCACCAGGGCCCACGGGGGCCGTGAAGCCGATGCCGCTTCCACCCCCGCGCGGGTCGACATGACGGCCGGATTCCCCAACGGCCTGAAGGGAGACCTGAAGCGCGGGGGTGCTTTTTATCTGGCCAATTGCGCCACCTGCCATGGCGCGCGCGGCGATGGCGCGGGCCCGCGGGCCTACTTCATCAATCCCAAGCCGCTGAACTTCATCGAGGCCGCCTCGCGCGCGCGCTTGAACCGCGTGGCGATGTTCGCCGCCGTCAGTGAAGGCAAGCTCCGCACCGAGATGCCGGCGTGGAGCAAGGTGTCGCCGCCGCAGCAGATTGCCGACGTCTCCGAGTACGTGTTCCAGACCTTCGTGCTCGGCAAGGTCGCGCCTGCGCCCATCGCGCAGCGCTGATGGCGATGCGACGCGCCGCGATCGTCGCGGGCGCGGCCGGCCTGCTGGCCGTGTTGGCGGGTTACGGACTCGTGAACCGGCCCGCGCCGGCGCCGGTCGCGGCCGCACCCTCCGACGCCCATGAGCGCGGCCGGCAGGTCTACAACTTCCGCTGCTACTTCTGCCACGGCTACTCGGGGGATGCGAAGACGCTCGCCACCACTTACCTGAGCCCGCCGCCGCGCGACTTCACCGTGGCGGCGCTGACGCCGCAGCAGATCGCCCTGGCCGTGCGTGACGGTCGCGAGGGCACGGCGATGAAGTCGTTTCGCGGCATCCTCGGCGATGCCGACATCGAGGCCGTGGCCGGCTTCGTGGCCCGCGAGTTCGTGCGCGACAAGGCCCCCAACACCGCCTACCACACGGCCGAGAATGGTTGGCCGCGGCATGAGCGCTTCGCGTCGGCCTTCCCGTTCGCGCGCGGTGAAGTCGCGCTCGATGCCCCGCCGGAGTCGCTGACCGAAGCGCAGCGCGACGGCCGCGGCTTGTTCATGTCGGCCTGCATCTCCTGCCATGACCGTGCCCGCGTGATCGACGAAGGCCCGGCGTGGAGCGCGCGCCCGCTGTCGTTTCCGCGCATGGGTTTCGTGCCCGGGCAGCCGAACACGCCGCCGGTCGACGCGGTCTCGAGCGCCAGCGTCTATGCCAAGCATGAGGTGGTGCCGAAGATCGACGGCCTGACGCCGCAGCAGCGGCGCGGCCAGGCGCTGTTCCAGGCCAACTGTGCTTTCTGCCATGGCGCCGACGGCAGCGGCAAGAACTGGATCGGCCAGTTCATGCAGCCCAAGGCGCGCGATCTCACGGCCTACACCGCGCAGACGATGCCGATGGTGCGGCTCAAGCAGGTCGTGCGCGATGGCCTCGACGGCACCTCGATGCCGGCCTGGAAACACGTGCTCGCGCCGGCCGAGATCGACGCCGTGGCTGCCTACGTGGCGCGCGCGTTCTTCAAACCGTCACCCTGAGGTCTGGCCCGCAGCGGCGCGTCACTTCGAGTGGCAGGTCAGGCACACTGCGCTGCCGGCGTTGTTGACGCGCAGGAAGGTCGGGTTGAAGACGCTGCCCACGCCCGCCGACGGCACGCCGTGCGGGTCGTGGCAGGAGGCGCATTCGACCTCGTAGCCGTCGCCGGTGTTGTACAGCCGGATCTCGTTGGGATCGGCGCGGGTGTTGCCGTTGTTGTCAAAGTAGGCCAACTGCGTTTCCTTGCGCGGCGGGTCCTTGAAGTCGGTGCCCGCGCCGGCCGTGGTCGGGTAGCGGATGCCCACCGGGTGGTCGTTGCGCAGGTCGGTGCCGATGGCGAAGGCCGTGAAGTCGGTCGCCCCGGCGCCGACGATGCCCGCCCCCGACGAATGGCAGGCCAGGCACTCGGTGCCATTCATTCGCGCATGCACGGTCGCATCCGGGCCGCGGCTGTTGTTCCAACTGTTCAGGAAGGCGGCGTTCTCGGTCGTCTCCTGCGCCTGCGAGTAGCGGCCGGCGCCGGGCATGTTGATGATCGAATCGACTGCGGTCTGGCCGTCGTGGCACGACAGGCAGGTCAACGAGTTGATGCCGGGTTGCGTCACGGGCTGGGTCACGCTGGCCGTGTTGAGCAGGTCGTAGGTCTGGTAGGTCGTGGTCTTCATCGTGCGGTTCCATAGCGGCGCGGCGACGCTGCGGTTGGCGCCGTGCGGCGTGTGGCAGTAGACGCACACCTCGAGGTAGTCGTTGCGGTACGAGTCCATCGTCGCACCCGCCGGGCCGCCGCCCGAGGTCTGGCGCTGGGTCAGGTTGTGGCGCGTATTGCCGACGCTGCCGATGTTGCTGAACTTGCTCGGCAGGTCAACGTCGGCGCGCACCGGCAGGGCGGCGAGCAGCAGTGCCGCGCTCAATGTGATGAACTTGAAAGTCAGAGTCATTTTCATGAGGAACCCTCCCGCCTTCAGGGTTACCGCAAATTCCGTACCGCGGAAGTGACAGGGTGCCTTCGTGATCGAGTCCCGAAACTGGGCGGCGCGTTCCCGGAATCGAGACGCCACGCGGCCTGCGCCCTCGCGGCGCGTTGAGTTGCGTCAAGCCGGCGGCGTCTGCATCCAGCGTTGGCCTTCGGCATCGCTCAAACGCCGCAACACCTCGACCTTGTGCAGGAACTGGTCGACCACGTACAGGCGCCCGGTTTCGTCGGCGGCGAGTTTGGCCGGCAGCAGGTAGCGGCCGGGGGCATCGCGTTCGGCGCGTGCGCCGAGCGCCAGCAGCAGGACGCCATCAGGCTGGAACACCTGCACGTTGCAGAACGCCGCGTCGCTGACGTAGACCAGGCCTTCGCGGTCGACGGCCAGCCCGCGCGGCCGGGCGAACTGGCCGATGCCGTTGCCCGGCGAGCCGAACATGCGCAGGAAGCGCCCCTGGGCATCGAAGGCCTGGACGCGGAAGTTGCCGGCATCGAGCACCCACAGGCTTCCGTCAGCGGCGACCGCCGCGTCGGTCGGCAGGTTGAACTGGCCGGATTCGCCGCCGCGTGTGCCGAGCCTGCCGATTTGCCGGCCGTCGCCGCCGTAGACCCAGACGCGGTGGCTGTTGCTTTCGACGCCGCCGGTGTCGACCACGTAGAGCCGATCGCCGCTGGCACTGACGGCCAATGCGGTCGGGCGGACCCAGTCGAGCGTGCCGTCGATCTGACGCCGGTACAGGCCCAGTGCGTCGAAGACCACGACCCGACGCGCGGTGGTGTCGACCACATAGACCTGGCTCTGGCCGTCGACTGCGATGCCGGCGGGCTTCTTCAGTTCGCCCTCCAGGCGCAGGCCGAAGCTGAAGGTGCGCCGGCGTGGCAGGTCGAAGACGAAGACACGGCGGCCTTCGGTGTCGGTGACGTAGACCCGGCCCTGCGCGGCGGCCACCGCCAGCGGCTTGCCGAAGCTCGCGCGCGAGGCGTCCTCGCCGGTGAGCAGTCGTCGCACCTGCGTCGACGAGGAACCGTCGCGCAGGCTGCCGGCATTGCGCAGCGTGGCCTCATAGATGAAGCGGGGCTGCTCGGGCGGCGCCGGCCAAAGCGGCGCAGGGCTGGGCGCTGCCGGCGCGCGCGGCGTGGCGCATCCGGCCAGGCCACCCCCCAGCAGGGCCAACAAGAGGTCGCGGCGGGGCATCATCGTGCGTGGGCGGCTGCACGCCGTGTGCCAGCCCGCGGCGGGCTTGTCACGAATCCTGCATGCGGGCTCAGAATCGCGAACCCTGCACGCTGCCGCGAAGCCGATGCTCGAAGCCCATGACCTAGCCTGCCGGCGCGGCGACCGCCGTCTGTTCAGCGCGCTCGCCTTGACCCTCCAGCCCGGCCAGTTACTGCGTGTGGCAGGGGCCAACGGCAGCGGCAAGACCAGCCTGTTGCGGCTGCTGGCGGGGCTGGCGCTGCCCAATGCCGGCGAGGTGCGCTGGCGCGCACTGCCGATCCAGCGCCAGCGCGAGGCCTACGCGCGGGCCTTGTTCTATCTCGGTCACCTGGGCGGGCTCAAGGAAGACCTGTCGCCGCTGGAGAACCTGCGCGCCGACGCCGGACTGGCGGGCACGGCAGTCGACGACGACGGCCTGAACCAGGCCCTGACTCAATGGGGCCTGGCGCGGCAGGCGCGATTGCCGGTGCGTCTGCTCTCGGCGGGCCAGCGCCGACGCGCTGCACTGGCGCGCCTGGCGCTGGTGGACGCCCCGCTGTGGATCCTCGACGAGCCGTTCAATGCGCTGGACAGCGACGCGGTGGCCCATCTCGGGCGGCAGATCGAGCAGCACATCGCGGGCGGCGGCATGGCCGTCGTGACCAGCCACCAGGCGCTGCCACTGGCCGAAGAGCGGGTGACGACCCTGTTGCTCGACTCATGAAAGGCCTGGGCATCGCCGACACGCCCGCTGCTGCGGCCGAACCCTCGCTACGCAGGGCGGTCGCGTCGCTGCTTCGACGCGACCTGCTGATCGTCGCACGCCGGCGTGCCGACGCAGCCACCGGGCTGGTGTTCTTCGTCATCGTGGCCAGCCTGTTCCCGCTCGGTGTCGGCAGCGACCCGCAACTGCTGCGCGAGATCGGGCCGGGCGTGGTCTGGGTTTCGGCGCTGCTGGCCAGCCTGTTGTCGCTGCCGCGCCTGTTCGTCGCTGACCACGCCGACGGCACGCTCGAGCAATTGCTGCTGCGCCCACATCCGCTGGCCGTGCTGGCGCTGACCAAGGTGGCGGCGCACTGGCTGACCACCGGCTTGCCCCTGGTCCTGGTGGCGCCGCTGCTGGGTGTGCAGTACGGGTTGAACGCCGAGGCGATCGGCGTGCTCTTGCTGGCGCTGCTGCTGGGCACCCCCACCCTGAGCCTGCTCGGCGCGATCGGCGCGGCGCTGGCGCTCGGGCTGCGCGGCAGCGGCGTGCTGACCGCGCTGATCGTGTTGCCGCTGAACGCGCCGATTCTCATCTTCGGGGCCGGCGCGGTGGGCTCGCAGATGGCCGGCCTGGACCCGGCGCCGCTGCTGTCCTTGCTCGGCGCACTGCTGGCCTTGGCGCTGGGCCTGGCGCCGTGGGCCCTGGCGCACGGGCTGCGCATCGCCTGTGAGTAGGATTGCCCGCCGGTCGGCACGGGGCTTGCTCCACCCTGTACGATGCCGATCGCCATGAACACCACCACCTTTGCCGAGACCCTGCCGCGCACGCGCTGGTTTCACTTTGCCGCGCCGGCCACGTTCTATGCGCTGGCCGGCCGGGCGTTGCCGTGGTTCTGGATCGCGGCGCTGCTGTTCGGCGTGGCCGGACTGATCGTCGGTCTGGTCGTCGCGCCGGCGGATTTTCAGCAGGGCAATGCCTACCGCATCATCTTCATCCACGTGCCGGCGGCGTGGATGTCGATGCTGATTTACCTGGTCATGGCGTTCTGGGCCGGCCTCGGCCTGGTGCTGAACACGCGCTTGTCTTCGATGATGGCCACGGCACTGGCGCCGACCGGCGCGCTGATGACCTTCATTGCGCTGTGGACCGGCGCCCTGTGGGGCAAGCCGACGTGGGGAGCCTGGTGGGTCTGGGACGCGCGGCTCACGTCCGAGTTGCTGCTGCTGTTCCTCTACATCGGATTCATGGCCCTGCAGGCCGCGAGCGACGACCCGCGCCGCGCCGACCGCGCCGGGGCGATCCTCGCGCTGGTGGGCGTGGTCAACGTCCCGATCATCTATTTCTCGGTCATCTGGTGGAACACGCTGCACCAGGGTGCCAGCGTGGCCGTGACGCGTGCGCCGAGCATGGCCAGCGTGATGCTGACGGGCATGCTGCTGATGGTGGCCGCGTTCTGGGCCTGGTCCATCGCCGTCACGCTGCACCGGGTGCGCTCGATCATCCTCGAGCGCGAACGCGACACCGAATGGGTGACACAACTGAAGGAGGCGCGCCAGTGAACTGGTCGAGCTTTGCTGACTTTGCCGACATGGGGGGCTATGCGCTCTACGTCTGGGGCTCCTACTTCATGGCTGCCGCCGCACTCGGCTGGGAGGCCTTGATGCTGGTCCAGCGCCGGCACCGTGCGATCGAAGACCTGCGCGAGCAGGTGCGACTGCACCGGAGCGAGCGATGACGCCGCGGCGCAAGCGGGCCCTGCTGGTGGGGGGCGTACTGGCCAGCACGGTGATCGCCGTGGCCCTGGTGGTCAATGCCTTTCGCAGCAACCTGGTGTTTTTCTACAGTCCGTCGGACGTGCTCGCCGAGCAAGCGCCCAAGGCGAAAACCTTCCGCCTCGGCGGCCTGGTCGAAGCCGGCAGCGTCGTGCGCCAGGCCGACGGCGTGACGGTGCGCTTCGCCGTCACCGACACCGTCAAGCGCATCCCGGTCGAGTACCGTGGCATCCTGCCCGACCTGTTCAAGGAAGGCAAAGGCGTGGTCACGCAAGGCAAGCTCGAAGCCGACGGCATCTTCCGCGCCCAGGAAGTGCTGGCCAAGCACGACGAGAATTACATGCCACCCGAAGCCGCCGACGCGCTCGAGCGTGCGAACAAGGCGCAGGCCCAGGCCCGCACCACGCTTTTACCCAAGCCCTAGCCCACCATGCTGCCAGAACTCGGCCACTTCGCGCTCATCGTCGCCCTGTTCGTGTCGCTGGCGCTGTCGACGCTGCCGGTCATCGGGGCCGCGCGCGACAACGTCGCCTGGATGGCTTTGGCGCGGCCGGCCGCGCAGGCGCAATTCGTCTTCATCGCGATCGCGTTCTTCAGCCTGATGGCATCGTTTGCGAACAACGACTTCTCGGTCGTCAACGTCGCCTCCAACTCCAACAGCCAGTTGCCGATGGCCTACCGCATCGCGGCCACCTGGGGCAGCCACGAGGGCTCGATGCTGCTGTGGGTGTTCATGCTCGCGGGCTGGACGGTTGCGGTCAGCCTGTTGTCCAGCCGCCTGCCGCTGGCAATGGTGGCGCGGGTGCTCGGCGTGATGGGCTTCGTCAGCGCCGGCTTTCTGCTGTTCGTCCTGCTGACTTCCAATCCGTTCGCGCGCCTGATGCCCCCGGCGCTCGACGGCCGCGATCTGAACCCGCTGCTGCAAGACCCGGGCATGGTGATTCACCCGCCGATGCTCTACATGGGCTACGTCGGTTTCGCGGTCGCATTCGCCTTTGCGGTCGCCGCGCTGCTGTCGGGCCGCTTCGACGCCGCCTGGGCGCGCTGGTCGCGGCCGTGGACCACGGCGGCCTGGCTGTTCCTGACCATCGGCATCGCCCTGGGCAGTTGGTGGGCTTACTACGAACTCGGCTGGGGCGGCTGGTGGTTCTGGGACCCGGTCGAGAACGCCTCGTTCATGCCCTGGCTGGCCGGCACGGCGCTGATTCACTCGCTGGCCGTGGCCGAAAAGCGCGGCGCTTTCAAGTCCTGGACCATCTTGCTGGCGATCGCCGCCTTCAGCCTCAGCCTGCTCGGCACCTTCCTGGTCCGCTCGGGAGTGCTGACCTCGGTGCATGCCTTTGCCACCGACCCGGCACGCGGCGTCTTCATCCTGATTTTCCTCGGCATGGTGATCGGTGGTTCGCTGGCGCTGTTCGGCTGGCGCGCGGGTCGGGTCGGATTCAGCGGCCGCTTCGACCGTTTCTCGCGCGAGTCGCTGCTGCTGGGCAACAACGTGATGTTCGTGGCGGCCACAGGCGCCGTGATGCTCGGTACGCTCTACCCGCTGGCACTGGACGCCTTGGGGCTGGGCAAGATCTCGGTCGGCGCGCCGTACTTCGAAGCCGTTTTCGTGCCGCTGATGGCGCCCGTGGTGCTGCTGATGGGCGTCGGCCCGCTGGCCCGCTGGAAGTCCGCCTCGCTGGCCGAGATCGCAGCGTGGCTGAAATGGCCGGCGCTGGCCAGCGCCGCCGCCGCGCTGCTGCTGCCGTGGGCGGCGGGCCGCTTCAGCGCCGGCGTGGCGTTCGGCCTGTTCCTGGCGGCGTGGATCTTCACCAGCATTGCCGTGCTGCTGGTGCAGCGTACGCGCAGCGGCAGCGGCCAGCTTGCACGTTCGTCGCGCAGCTTCTGGGGCATGGTGGTCGCGCATGCGGGCGTGGGCATCTTCATCATCGGGGTGACGATGGTGCGTGGCTACGAGACCGAGCAGGACGTCAAGATGAGCATCGGTGACCATGTCGAGGCTGCAGGCTACCGCTTCACGTTCCGCGGCGTCAGCGAAGTCACCGGTCCCAACTATGTCGCCGCGCGCGGCGAGATCGAAGTCCGCAAGGGCGTGGACGGAACGCCGTTCATCATGGCACCCGAGAAGCGCATGTACAAGGTGCAGCAGATGCCGATGACGGAGGCAGCCATCAATACCGGTCTGACCCGCGACCTGTATGTGGCGCTGGGTGAGCCGCTCGACGACAAGAGCTGGACCGTGCGCGTGTACTACAAGCCCTTCGTCGACTGGATCTGGGGCGGTGCCTTCGTGATGGCCATGGGCGGCCTGCTCGCGATGACCGACCGGCGCTACCGTGTCGTGGTCCGGCGTGAGCAAACCGAGCCGTCGCCCGTGCTGCAGGAGGCGGCGACCGGATGAAGATGCGCCTGTTCCTGCCGTTGGCGGTGTTCGCATTGCTGGCCGTGATGTTGGGTGTGGGCCTGACGCTCAACCCGCGCGAAGTGCCGTCGCCCTTCATCGGCAAGCCGGCACCGGCGTTCACGCTGCCGCAGTTGCACGATCCCGCCCGCACGCTCACCGCCGCCGAAATGAAGGGCCAGGTCTGGTTGCTCAACGTCTGGGCCTCATGGTGCGCGCCGTGCCGTGAAGAGCATCCGCTGCTGGTCGCCGTGGCGCGCGAGAAGACGGTGCCGATCGTCGGCCTCAATTACAAGGACGACCCGCGCAATGCGCAGGAGTGGCTGTTGCGGCTGGGCGACCCCTACAAGGTTTCGATCACCGACCGCGATGGCCGGGTCGGCATCGATTACGGCGTTTACGGTGTGCCCGAAACCTTCGTCATCGACAAGGCCGGCATCGTGCGATTCAAGCATGTCGGCCCGCTGACCCAGGAGGCCTGGACCGGCAAACTGCTGCCGCTGATTCGCCGGTTGCAGAGCTAGACATGGGTCTG
>JANMSR010000489.1:0-3690 GCA_031389565.1 Burkholderiales bacterium | reverse complement strand
CACTGCCGTTCAAGTCGCCGTGGCCCGCGTGCCGCTGGACCGGCCGACCTCGTTCTCCACCCGCACCGTGACCGAACGCCACTTCTGCATCGTCAAGCTGCGCAGCGCCGACGGTGTCGAAGGCATCGGCTTTTGCTACGTGGGCAGCAAGGGTGGCGACATCGCCAAGGTCGCCGTCGAGCAGTTGCTGGCCCCCGTGCTGATCGGCCAGGACAGCCTGCGCAGCGAGGGCCTGTGGAACGAGATGTACCAGGAGGCGTTGCTGCAGGGCCGCGCCGGCGCGGTGATGCGCGGGCTGTCGATCCTCGACACCGCCATTTGGGACTTGAACGCGCGCAGCGCCAAGCTGCCGCTGCACGACTACCTCGGCTGCATGAACCGCGAAAAGGTCATCGCCTATGCCAGCGGCGGCTACTACCTCGATGGCAAGACGCCGGCCGACCTCGGCCGCGAGATGGCCGGCTATGTCGAGCAGGGCTTCACGGCGGTGAAGATGAAAACCGGCCGCCATTCGCCGGCCGAAGAGGCCAAGCGCGTGGCTGCCGCGCGTGATGCGATCGGCCCCGACGTGGTGCTGATGCTCGACGTCAACAACGCCTGGTCCGACCTGCCGACCGCGCTCGAGTACGCGCGCCGCTTCGAGCCCTGCAACCCGTACTGGCTCGAAGAGCCGTTCGGGCCCGATGCGATCGACCTGCATGCACGGCTGGCCCAACTGACGTCGATCATGATCGCCACCGGCGAGATCGAAGTCGGCCGCTGGCGCTTTCGCGAGCTGGTCGACGCCGGCGGCGCCGAGATCCTGCAGGCCGACGCTGCGGTGTGCGGCGGCATCTCCGAATGGCGGCGCATCGCGGCGCATGCCGGCAGTTGCGGCGTCACCGTCAGCCCGCACTGGTTCCACGACCTGCACGCGCCGCTGGTGGCGGCCACGCCGAACGCCCGCTATGTCGAGTTCTTCACCGACGACCAGGTGCTCAACTTCCGCCGCCTGATCGACAACCAACTCGAGCACAAGGCAGGCTACCTGCTTCTGCGCCAGACGCCGGGGCTGGGGTTTGCCTTCGACGAGAAGGCGGTCGCGCGCTACGCCGGCGGGGCCGCGGCCTGGACCACGATTTCTGCAGGCCGTTGAGGATGAGCGAGCCCGCCACGACGACGGTGCGCGCCGACGCGCTGCGCGAGTTCATCGCCCGTGCGTTCGTGGCGGTGGACATGCCGGCCGACGACGCGGCAACCGTGGCGGCGCTGATGACCGAGGCCGACCTGCAGGGCTCCGACGGCCACGGCGTGATCCGCCTGGCGCCCTACGTCAAACGCATCAAGGCAGGCGGCATCAACTTGCGGCCGCACATCCGCGTCGCCCAGGAACGCGCCGCGACGGCGCTGCTCGACGGCGACAACGGCATGGGCCATCTGGTGATGTCGCGGGCCGCGCAACTGGCTTGCGAGAAGGCGCGCAGCGCGGGCATCGGCTGGGTCGGCTCGCGCCTGTCCAACCACGCCGGGCCGGCCTCGCTGTACGCCCGCATGGCGCTACCGCAGGACATGATCGGGCTGTATTTCGCCGTCGGCAACGCCAACCACCTGCCGCCCTGGGGCGGGCTGGACATGCTGCTGTCGACCAACCCGATCGCGGTGGCGGTGCCGGCCGGCATTGAGGCGCCGGTGGTGCTGGACATGGCGACGACGGTGGCCGCCTACGGCAAGGTCAAGGCCAAGGCGCAGCGCGGCGAGATGATGCCCGAGGGCTGGATGATCGACCGCCAGGGCCGGCCCCTGCTCGATCCGAAGCGCGCCGAAGAGGGCTTCCTGCTGCCGATCGGCGGCTACAAGGGCTACGGCCTGGCGCTGATCGTCGGCCTGCTCGCCGGGACCCTGAACGGCGCCGCGATGGGCCGCGAGGTGATCGACTTCAACCACGATTTCCAGACCCGCACCAATACCGGCCAGGCCATTGCGATGATCGACCTGGCGGCCTTCGGCGACGTGGCGGCGTTCAAGCGGCGCGTCGACGCCGTCGTGCGTGAGCTGCGCGCGAGCCAGCGCATGCCGGGTGTCGAGCGCATCTGGCTGCCCGGCGAGCAAAGCCAGGCCCGGCGCGTCGCCTACGGCCGCGACGGCATTCCGCTCAGCGCGGCTTTGCGCAAGACGCTGGCCGCGGTGGCCGCCGAGCTCGGTATCGCGCCGCTGGATTCAGCGACGCCGTCCCTCCCCCTCCAAAGCAAGGACTTGCCATGATCCGCATTCGCTCGATCGCCGTTGTCGCCGCCGCCACCTGGCTGCTGTTGCCACTCGCCGCTGTCGCCCAGGGCGCGTACCCGAACAAGCCGATCCGCATGATCGTGCCGCTGGCGGCGGGCAGCGCCGTCGACGTGGCGGCGCGCATCGTCGCGCAGAAGATGTCGGCGACGCTGGGCCAGGCCGTGGTGGTCGAGAACCAGCCCGGTGCCGCGGGGCTGGTCGGCGCCGACCATGTCGCCAAGGCCGCCCCCGACGGCTACACCATCGGCGGCTTCAACGACAGCATCATGACCATGGTGCCGGCGCTGCAGCCCAAGATGCCGTGGGACATCCTGCGCGACTTCGCGCCGGTGTCCCTGGTGGCCACGGTCGAATGGGGCCTGGTCGCCCACCCGGCATCGACTTTCGGCAATGCCGCGGGCCTGATCAGTGCGGCCAAGGCCGCGCCGACCAAGGTCGACTACGGCTCGGGCGGCATCGGCAGCCCGCAGCACATCGCGATGGCGCTGTTCGCCTCAGAAGCCGGCGTCAGCATGAACCACGTGCCGTACAAGGGCGCGACGCAGGCGGCGCTGGGCGTGGCCGGCGGCGAAGTGCCGGTCGCGTTCCAGGGGCTGGCCACCGTCAACCCGCTGATCAAGGGCAACCGGGTCAAGTTGATCGCCGTGACCACGCCCAGGCGCATGCCGCAGTACCCCGACGTGCCCACGGTGTCGGAGTCGGGCCTGCCCGGCTTCGAGTTCAACTCATGGTTCGCCGTGATGGCACCGGCGGCAACGCCGGCCGACATCGTCGCCAGGCTGAATGCCGAGATCGTCAAGGCCCTGGCCGACCCCGCGGTGCGCGAGCAGTTGATCGCCCAGGGGCTGACGCCGCGCGGCTCGAGCGCTGCCGAATTGAGCAGCGCGACGAAAGCGCAACTGGCGAAGTACGCGGCGCTGATCAAACAAGCCAACATCAAGGCCGAGTAGGGGCTGGCTCACGCGCGAACGCAGGCGACTTTCGAGGAACTCGGTCGGCGATCGTTAACGCTGCCGTTCAAGGGGCTCGGCTTGCTGCCGAGAAGTTCTCGTGCAGCGAGATGTCGGAGACTCCGTCGCCAGGCCGCCGGCTGGCACGAGCTGGCCCCGCCGAGTGATGGAAAGTCTGTAGATGTCGCGGTGGCCGCGCGCCGGAGAATGAACCCCACCTCCCTGCCCTCATGCGTGAGGCTATCGATTCCTTTAAGGACACAACATGAAGACCCTCGAACGCGCATTCCTCCTGTGCCTGGCCGGCATGGCCCTCTCGCTCGGCGCCAGCGCGCAGAACATCTCGATCGCCACCGGCGGCACCGGCGGCGTGTACTACCCGATGGGCGGCGGCATGGCGGCCGTGCTGTCCAAGCATGTGCCGGGCATGCAGGCCACCGCCGAGGTCACCGGCGGCTCGGTCGACAACCTGAAG
>JANMSR010000412.1:0-2742 GCA_031389565.1 Burkholderiales bacterium | reverse complement strand
GTGGCAGGCCTATGACCGCCTGACGCTGCCCACGCTGCTGCTGCGCGGGGCCGACAGCGACCTGCTGTCGCCCGCCACCGCCCAAGCCATGACCGAGCGCGGCCCGCGCGCGCGCCTGGTCGAGTTTGCCGGCGTCGGCCACGCGCCGACGCTGGTGCAGCCCGACCAGGTCCAGGTGGTGCGCGAGTTCCTGCTGGCGCCATGAAATCCTCGTCTGCCGCGGCCCAGGCCACGGCGCCGATCGTGCTGTTGGCCGACGCCGCCCAGGCCGACGATGCCCAGGCCGCCGGCGCTCAGGCCGATCACGGCGCGTCGGCGCTGATTCGCGCGCGTGCCTTTGCCGAACCGCTGCTCGCGGGCCACAGCCTGGACACCGGCGAAGACGCGCTGGCCCACGCCGACGGCGTGGCCGCTGTGCTGCACAGCATCGGCGCCGCGCCCGCCATGCAGGCCGCCGCCTACCTGGTGTATGCCGGGGACTGGCTGCAGCGCCCCGAGGAAGTCGTGGCCAAGGCCTTCGGCCCGAGCTATGCGGGCCTGGTCGGCCACACCCGCAAGCTGGTGCAGATCCAGCGCGCGGCGCGCCTGGCCCACCCGGTGGGCGACGCCGCCGCGCAGGCCGAGCAGACCGAGCGCGTGAGGAAGATGCTGCTGGCCTTCTCGCGCGACCTGCGCGTGGTCCTGCTGCGCCTGGCCTCCCGGCTGCAAACGCTGCGCTGGCATGCCGCCGCGCGCGTGGCCTGCCCCGAGCAGGTGGCGCGCGAGTCGCAGCAGGTCTTCGCGCCGCTGGCCAACCGGTTGGGCATCTGGCAGATCAAGTGGGAACTCGAAGACCTGGCCTTTCGTTTCCTGCAACCGGCCGACTACAAACGCGTGGCCGGCTGGCTCGACCAGACGCGCAGCGCCCGCGAGGCGGCCATCGATGCCTTTCGCCAGACCGTGGCCGCCGACCTGCGGGCGCACGGCATCGACGCCGAGGTTCAGGGCCGGCCCAAGCACCTGTTCAGCATCTGGAAAAAGATGCAGGGCAAACAGCTCGATTTTGCGCAAGTGCTCGACCTGCGCGCGCTGCGCGTGATCGTGCCCGACGTGGCCGGCTGCTACGCCGCGCTGGCGCGGGTGCACGAGCGCTGGCCGGCGGTGGCTGGCGAGTTCGACGATTACATCGCCCGGCCCAAGGCCAACGGCTACCAGTCGCTGCACACCGTGGTGCGGGTCGATGGTCAGCAGCCGGTCGAGATCCAGATCCGCACGCGGGCGATGCACGAGCACGCCGAATTCGGCGTCGCCGCGCACTGGGCCTACAAGGAGGCCGGCGTCAAAGGCTATGCCGGCGTCAGCGCGGCCGGCGGCGACGAAGAACGCATCGCCGAGGCGCGCAAGGCGGTGCTGCGCCAGTTGCTGGCCTGGGAGCGCGATTTCGCAGCCGAGCCGGTGCCCGGTGCCGCGGGCGCGGCAACGGACGAACGCATCTATGTCTTCACGCCGCAGGCCGCAGTCATCGAGCTGGCCGCGGGCGCCACGCCGATCGACTTTGCCTACGCCTTGCACACCGACCTCGGCCACCGCTGCCGCGGCGCGCGGGTCGACGGCGCCCTGGTGCCGCTGAACACGTCGCTGGCCAACGGCCAGACAGTCGAGATCAATGCCATCAAGGAAGGCGGCCCGTCGCTCGACTGGCTGAACCCGGAACTGGGCTACCTGGCAGGCGCGCGTTCACGCGCCAAGGTGCGCGCCTGGTTCAATGTTCAGGCCCAGGCGCAGACGATCGCCAAAGGCCGCGACCTGGTCGAGAGGCTGTTGCAGCGCCAGGGCAAGACCGCGCTCAAGCACGACGACCTGGCCGCGAGGCTCGGGTTCAAGAACGCCGAGGCGCTGTTCGAAGTGGTGGGCAAGGACGAGTTCTCGCTGCGCAGCATCGAACAGTTGCTGCGCCCGGCGGCCCCACCGGCGCTCGAAGCAGCGCCCCTGCTCAAACGATCGCGGCTGGGGTTGGAAGTGGGCGGTGGCCGCGGTGGTGTGCTGGTGGTCGGCGTCGATTCCCTGCTCACCAGCCTGGCGCGCTGCTGCCGCCCGGCGCCGCCCGACGCCATCGACGGCTTCGTCACCCGCGGCAAGGGCGTGGCCATCCACCGGCGCCACTGCAGCAACCTGGGCCACCTGCGCGAACGCGCACCCGAGCGCGTGATCGCGGTCGAATGGGGCCGCCAGCCCCAGGCCGGCGCGCTGTTTCCGATCGACCTGCTGGTCGAGGCCGGCGACCGCCCCGGCCTGCTGCGCGACATCACCGAGGTGTTCGCCAAGGCGAATGTCAATGTCACCGGCGTCCACAGCCAAAGCGTCAAGGGCAGCGGCGGCGCCGTGGCCTGGATGACCTTCACCGTCGAGGTCGCCAATGCCGAGCGCCTGACCCAGGTCTTGCTCCAGGTGGCACAGATCAGCGGCGTCCGATCGGCGCGTCGCAAGTGAGGCCGGGGCCCCGTACCAGGAGGGCAAGCACGCTGTCGACCTAATTTACATGTTCCCGTGGCCCCAAGCCGATGGCGTGAGTAAGTCATTGATCACAAACGTTTTTCTCTCCCTGGCATGTGAATTGCTACTTTGATTCGGGTCACGCCAAATGTGGCGCGCTCTTCGAGCAACTCTCCAAGGGGATCAAGATGAAACATGTCAATTTGAAGGCGCTGGTCACGACCGTGGCACTGGCGCTCGGTGCTGGTGTGGCGCAGGCCGGGCCAGTCA
>JANMSR010000403.1:0-3836 GCA_031389565.1 Burkholderiales bacterium | reverse complement strand
CACGTTGAAGTCGTCCGACAGCGCCGCAGCCAGCGCAAATGAGCGCGTCAGGTGGCCGATGCCGAGCGAATGCTGGCAATAGAACAACAGCGCGGGTCGCGCCGCGGCAAAGTGGTCTGCATCACGAAACATGGCGTCGCTCCACCAAGGCAAGGTAAGGGCCGCGCGCTTTCAGCAACGCGTCGTGTGCGCCCGACTCGACCAGTCGGCCGTCCTGCAGCACCAGGATGCGGTCGTAGGCCGCCATGTCGGCGTATTCGTGCGAGATCACGATCAGGCTGCGGTCGCGGTGCACGCGGGCCACGGCCTCGTGGATCAATCGCGCCGAGACGGCGTCGACGGAGGCCGTCGCCTCGTCCATCACCAGGATCACCGGCGCCTTGACCAGCGCGCGCGCCAGGCACAGGCGCTGGCGCTGGCCGCCCGACAGGTTGCTGCCGCGCTCGCCGAGTTCGGTGTCGTAGCCCTGCGGCAGGTCGACGATGAACTCGTGCGCCCGCGCGCTCTGCGCCGCCTGCTCGATGGCCTCAACGCTGGCCTGCGGTTGGCCGTAGGCGATGTTCTCGCGCACCGACACCGCGAACAGCATGTTGTCCTGCGGCACGATGCCGATCGCGCGGCGCAGGCTCTCGCGCGTGAAGCGGCGGATGTCGATGCCGTCGATAAGGATGCGCCCGCGGCTGGGCTCGTACAGGCGCAGCAGCAAGGCCAGCAGGGTCGACTTGCCCGAGCCCGACGGTCCGACCAGGGCCACGTGCTCACCGGCGGCGATGCGCAGCGACACCTGGTCGAGCACCGGGCGGCCGTGCGCGTAGCCGAAACACACGTCCTCGAACACGATCTCGCCGGCCGGGCGGCCGATGTCGATCGCGTCGGGCGCGTCGTCGATCTCGGGTTCGGTTTCGAGGATCTCGTTGACGCGCTGCGCGCTGACCGCCGCGCGCGAGAACTTGGCCGACAGCTTGCCCAGGTCGCGCACCGGCTTGAACAGGCTGCCGACATAGGCCACGAAAATCAGCAGCTCGCCGGGCGTCAGGCGGCCGGCCAGGACCTGCTGCGCACCGAGCAGCACGGTCAGCGCCGTGCCCGCCGCGCAGACCACGGCGATCACCTTGGTGATGGCGCCGACCGTGCGTGCGCTGCGCATGCCGCTCTCGTAGTTGGCCTCGATCTCGGCCTGGAAGCGACCCTCTTCGTAGCTCTGGCGGCCGAAGGCCTGGACCAGCGCGATCGACGACAGCACCTCGTTCAGGCGCGAGGTCATGCGCCCCTCGAAGCGGCGCTGGTCGCGCGCCGAGGCCTTGACGCGACGGTTGAGCACGTAGATCACCACCATCAGCGGCAACAGCGTGGCCGCCACCACCGCCGCAAGCTGCCAGTTGAGCCAGAACATCACGGCCAGCATCGTCACCAAGGTCAGCAACTGCGCGGCAAAGCTCAGGGCCCAGTCGGCGAACATGTCGCGCAACTGGTTGGTGTCGCTGGCCACCTTGGTCAGCAGCTCGCCGCTTCGGCTGCCGTGGTGGTAGGCCAGCGACAGCCGCTGCAGGTGCGTGAACAGCAGGCTGCGCAAGCGGTAGGTGATGCGGTAGCCGATCTTGGCCGTGGTGAAGAGTTGCAGGTACGAGAACACGCCGGCCAGCAGCGCGATGGCCGCGATCGCGCCAGCCATTGCCAGCAGCGCCGGCCAGGTGCCCAGCGCCAGCAACCCTTGCAGTGGCGACAGCCAGGCCGGCAGCGGATGGGCCAGCAATACGTGGTCGAAGATGATCTTCAGCGGCCAGGGCGCGACCAGGTCCATCGCGATCACGCCGAGCAGGCACAGCGCGGCGACGAGCAGGCCCGAGCGCTGGCTGCGCAGGCTGGCGCGGATGACGGCGGCCAGCCGTGTCGAGGTGCTGAAGAGTTTCATCGGGCGTCGGGGCTGCAGAGTGTCGCAGCGCGGGCTTCGCTGGCTGCCAGCCGGCGCTCGACTTCGCCGGCCCAGCCGGGCTGCTGGTAGATGAAGGCGCGGCTGGCTTGCAGCAGGGTTTGGATCGTCAGGTGCCAGGCCAGGCTGCGGCGGTCGAAGCGCGCCGGCGCGGCGGCCGCGTACTGCTCGACCAGGGCCGACACCAGCGCGGGCGCGGCGCCGACGGGGTCGAGCTTCAGCACGAACGCGGCCAGGTCTTCCATCGGGTCGCCGAGCGCGAACTCGTCGAAATCGAAGAGCACGACGCGGCCCTGGTTGATCCAGATCTGCTCGGGGTGGAAGTCGCCGTGGATCAGCGACAGCGACCGCCTCGCCGGGTGCGAGGCATGGGCTTGGATCCCGTCGGCGACGCGCGCCGCGCGCGCGGCCAGGGCCGCGTCGATGCGCCCGATCTTTTGTTGCCGCCGCCGCGCCTCGGCTAGCCAATGCGCCACCGATCTCGGTGCGGTGCTGGCGCAAGGCCGCAGCGGCGCAGCGTGCAACAGGGCCAGCGCGTGCGCGACCTGGGCCATCAGCGCCGGGCCGTCGTGCGCGGCCAGCGCCTGCCGCAGCGGCACGCCCAGAGCCGCTGCCTGCCACAGCGTGCGGGTCGCGCCATCGGCACCCAGCGGCCGCGCCACCAGGGGCGCCTGGTCGTCGGCCTGCGCCAGTTGCCAGAAGTAGGCGAAGCGCTGGTGAATGGCCGCGGCGCGGTCGTCGCAGAAGGTCTTGGCGTAGATCGAGCGCGGCTCGGCGCCCTCGGTACCGGCGAGTGTGTAGCGCAGCGTGGCGCGACACTGCGGCTCGTAGCGCAGCAGCTCGACCTGCACCGTCGAACCCGCGTCACCGGGCAGCACACGCGCGGCCCGCGCCGGGTCGAGCAGGGTGGCCAACTGCGGCAGGCCGGGGTCGTTGGGCAGGGCCCACAGCAGCAGATTCAAGTCCGGCAGGTGGACCAGTGCCTGGCCGAAGGCCGGCGGCATGAGTTGGTTGCGGTCCTGCTGCGCGTAGGCGGTGGCGGCCAGGCCGGTGCGATAGACCTGGGCGTACAGCAACTGCGTGCCGCTGCGGCTCTGCACCGGCTCGCTGACCTGCAGCTCGTAGCACAGCGTCATCGGGCAGGGGTTGCGCTCGCGCGAGGTGTTGCGCCGTGCGTTGCGCACGCCGAGCGCGTCGATGCGCAGGCGGCCGTCGGCAAAGCCCGGCAACCGGGCTTGCAACAACGCGCGCATCGCCGCGGTGTCGGTGTAGCTGTCGAGGTCGGTCGCCACCGTCATGCCGCCTCCAGGGCCGGCGCCAGCGCGGCATCGACGCTGCCGGCGCAGGCGATGGCATCGGCCCATGCGAGCAACTGCGGCACGGCTGCGAAGCGCCCCGGTTTCAGGTTGGCCACGCAGCGGCAGGCGCGCTTGCACAGCAGGTCGTGTGCCGTGCTCCAGGCCAGCAGCGACGCGTCGGCAGCCTGGCCCGAGGCCCGGGCATAGGCCGCCAGGAAGGCGCGCCACGACGCCGCGACGCGCGGTGCGGGCAGGCCGTCGAGGACCGCGCGGTAGAGCGTGTCGGCAACCCAGGCGCCGAGATCGATCACCGCCGGGCCGGCATGCACGCTGTCCAGGTCGATGAAGGCGTACTGCTCGCCATCGACCAGGATGTTGCGCGGATGCAGATCGCCGTGCAGCGTGACCACCGGCTCGCCGGCGAGCGCGGCCGCGCCGGCGTCAAGGCGGCCGGCCAGGCGCGCCAGCAGGGGCCGCCATGCCGGCTCGACGAGGGCCAGCAACGCGCAGGCCTGGTGCACCTGCGCGCGCAGGGTCTCGACATTCGTGGTCTGCGGGGCCGGCACCGGTGTGGCATGCAGCGCGGCCAACTGATCCCCGACGCGCGC
>JANMSR010000394.1:0-1580 GCA_031389565.1 Burkholderiales bacterium | reverse complement strand
GCCAAACGGATGTTCCAGCGGCGATGGCTGCTTCGCGCCGATCGGCTTCTTGCATCCAAGCCTCAATCCAATCGGCAACGTGGTCGCTCGGCAAACGATTGACTTCTGCTTCGAGGACTTCAATTGTTTTGGTCATGGAGTACTTGACTTAGTTCGCAGTCTTTGCACGCAGGGCTTCCGCAAGTTCACCCCGAAGGTGCGCGCTACGCCACCACCACCGGAATCTTCCTGATCTTCGCCGACCACTCCTTCGGCCCGGTGTCATGCACGCTGCTGCCGTTGGAATCCACCGCCACCGTGACCGGCATGTCCTTGACGTCGAACTCGTAGATCGCCTCCATGCCGAGATCAGCGAAGCCAACGACCCGGGCCGTCTTGATGGCCTTGGCCACCAGATAGGCCGCGCCGCCGACGGCCATCAGGTAGGCGCTCCTGTGCTTCTTGATCGCCTCGATGGCGACCGGCCCGCGCTCGGCCTTGCCGATCATCGAGATCAGGCCAGTTTGGGCCAGCATCATCTCGGTGAACTTGTCCATCCGCGTGGCGGTGGTCGGGCCGGCGGGGCCGACAACTTCGTCGCGCACCGGGTCGACAGGGCCGACGTAGTAAATGACGCGGTTGCTGAAGTCCACCGGCAGCTTCTCGCCCTTGGCCAGCATGTCCTGGATGCGCTTGTGTGCGGCGTCGCGGCCGGTGAGCATCCTGCCGTTGAGCAGCAGGGTGTCGCCGGGCAGCCAGCTCGCCACCTCGGCCCGCGTCAGCGTGTCGAGGTTGACGCGCTTGCTCTTCTTGACGTCGGGCTGCCAGTGCACGTCGGGCCACAGGTCCAGGCTCGGCGGCGTCAGGTAGGCCGGACCGGAGCCGTCGAGCACGACATGGGCGTGGCGCGTGGCGGCGCAGTTGGGGATCATCGCCACCGGCAGGCTGGCGGCATGGGTCGGGTAGGTGGCGATCTTGACATCGAGCACGGTGGTCAGGCCGCCCAGGCCTTGCGCGCCGATGCCCAGCGCGTTGACCTTGGTGTAGAGCTCGATGCGCAGCTCCTCGGTCTTGTTGGCCGGCCCGCGTTCGAGCAGCTCATGCATGTCGATCGGGTCCATCAGCGCCTCCTTGGCCATCAGCATCGCCTTCTCGGCCGTGCCGCCGACGCCGATGCCGAGCATGCCCGGCGGGCACCAGCCGGCCCCCATCGTGGGCACGGTTTTCAGCACCCAATCGACGACGCTGTCGCTCGGGTTGAGCATCACGAACTTGCTCTTGTTTTCGCTGCCGCCGCCCTTGGCCGCGACGGTGACCCCGACCTTGTGGCCCGGCACCAGGCGGGTGTGGATCACCGCCGGCGTGTTGTCCAGGGTGTTCTTGCGCAAGAACAGCGGGTCGGCCAGCACCGAGCCGCGCAGCTTGTTGTCGGGGTCGAGGTAGGCGCGGCTGACGCCTTCGTTGACGGCGTCTTCGAGTGAGCCTGAACCCACACCCGCGAAGCCTTCCCAGCGCACGTCCATTCCGACCTCGAGGAAGACGTTGACGATGCCGGTGTCCTGGCAGATCGGGCGGTGGCCCTCGGCGCACAGGCGCGAGTT
>JANMSR010000388.1:0-8934 GCA_031389565.1 Burkholderiales bacterium | reverse complement strand
AACCGGCGCCTGACGGTGTTCAAGCGCTTCTTTCGCTGGGCATTGCGCGAGCAACTGGTGCAGGCCGACCCGACGCTGCGCCTGCGCAACGCCCGGCAGCCGCTGCGCGTGCCCAAGACGCTGTCCGAGGCCCAGGTCGAGGCCCTGCTCGGCGCGCCCGACGTGGCCATGCCGCTGGGCTTGCGCGACCGCGCGATGCTGGAGCTGCTGTACGCGAGCGGCTTGCGCGCGAGCGAGCTGGTCACGCTCAAGACCGTGCAGGTGGGCCTGGCAGAGGGCGCACTGCGGGTCACTGGCAAGGGCGGCAAGGAGCGCATGGTGCCGTTCGGCGAAGAGGCGCATGGCTGGATCACACGCTACCTGGGGCAGGCGCGCAGTGCGATCCTCGGCGGTCAGGCCAGCGATGCGTTGTTCGTCACCGCAAGGGGCGGCGCGATGACGCGGCAGATGTTCTGGAAGCTGGTCAAACGCCATGCGCTTGCCGCGGGGATCGATGCCCCCCTGTCGCCGCACACGCTGCGCCACGCCTTCGCCACCCATCTCCTCAATCACGGCGCCGACCTGCGCGCGGTGCAACTGCTGCTCGGCCACGCCGACATCTCGACGACCACGATCTACACCCACGTGGCGCGCGAGCGCTTGCGCGCACTGCACGCCCAGCACCACCCACGCGGGTGAAATGAAAAAGGCCGGTCGTGGGACCGGCCTTTCATGTCTGTGCAGCAGCCTGCGTGGCCGCAGCGATCAGAAGTTGTGGCGAACGCCGACGGCTAACGAGCTGAAGTCGCCGTAAACCGTGTTGAGCGCCGTCGTGCCCTTGTCGGCGACCTTGGTGATGAAGCTGTAAACCTTGGTGCGCTTGCTCAGGTTCTGGTTCACGCCCAAGGTGTACTGGTTGGCCGAAGCACCGACGTTGCTGTAAGCGCCGGCACGGCCGAAGTTGGCGTGCAGTTCGGTCTTGCCCATCGTGTACATGCCGGCCAGCCGCAGGGTGGTGCGGTTGCCGCGCCCGACGCCATAGCCATCGGTGTCGCGCTGAACGTAGCCGCCGACGGTGAACGCGCCCATTTCGTACAGCGCGCGAACGGCGAATTCCTTGGTGTTGCCGTTCTTCTCGTAGCCGGCACCCAGGTGCAACGGGCCGCTGTGGTAATTGGCGGCCAGATCGTAGGTACGGTTCGGGTTGGCGTCGGCTGCAGTCACGGCAGCTTCGAAGGTCGCGCCACCGAAGCTCGGTGTACGGTACGCCACCTTACTGGTGTTTCGGCCGACGTAGGCGTAGAACGCGTCCGACGAGGTGCCCGTATCGTGGTTGTGCATCGACACGTAGTCGGCGGTGGCGTAGTAGGCCCCGCTAAAGAAATTGCCCAGGCGCACCATGCCGAATCCGCCCGACAGGTTGACTTCGCTCTGGCGGGCCCAGAACGCGCCCTGAGACTGCGCGCCGTTGTTGATGTTGAAGCCGTTCTCGATCTGGAAGCCGGCCTTCATGCCGCCACCGAGGTCTTCGCTGCCCTTCAAGCCGAAGCGCGAGGCGTTGTTCTGCATGACCCAGTTGTTGGGGCCATTGCCGACCTTCTGGCGTTCGATCGTCACGTTGGCGCGACCGTACAGGGTGACCGTGCTCTGCGCGAAGGCGCTGGCACCGACGCTGGCCAAGGCGACCGCGATGATGAGGGAGCGTTGCATGTTCTTCGTCCTTTAGAAATGAACTGGGAGAGCCGCCATTCTAATAAGCGGCCTGCGGTAAACCCTGGCCGACGGTGCAAACGCAGGCCGTTGTGCGGCATTCGCGCAACACCCGGGGCGCGCGGCCCTGGCCCGACAATGCGCGGCGATGGACCACACCTTCCTCTCCGCCCTGGTGCTCTTGCTGCTGGTGCTCGACCCGTTCGGCAGCCTGCCGGTGTTCATTTCGGTGATGCGCAACGTGGCGCCCCAGCGGCGCACCCGGGTCGCCTTGCGCGAGTCGGCGCTGGCCTTCGCGGTGCTGTTGTTTTTCATGCTCACTGGGCAGTGGTTTTTGACCCTGATGCGGCTGTCGGAGCGCTCGCTCGAGGTGGCCGGTGGCGTGATCCTGCTGATCATCGCCGTGCGCATGATCTTCGCGTCGGGCGGCGAGGTGTACGCCGCGGACGGCCAGGGGCGCGAGCCGCTGATCTTCCCGCTCGCGGTGCCGCTGCTGGCCGGGCCGTCGGCGATGGCCACCGTGCTGCTGCTGGCCTCGCGCCAGCCCGAGCGGTTGCTGGCCTGGATAGGTGCCCTGACGGCGGCCATTATCGTCAGCGCCGCGGTGCTGCTGGGCGCCGACCGCATCCGGCGCTGGATCGGCTCCTCGATGGTCAGCGCGATCGAGAAGCTGATGGGCCTGGTGCTGACCGCGATCGCGGTCGAGATGATCCTGGCCGGGCTGAAGCAGTATTTCTTTGGCGCTTGATGTGCTTGGAGCAAGAGCCCGATGACGAAGGCGATGCGCTGGAAGGCCGAGCCATTGCGTCAAGCGCCCGCGAAGTAATCAACCCAGCCGGTAGCGAGCAACGAAGCTGCGGTCGATACGATCCTTCCACCAGCCCATCGCCCGGCCCTGCAGCGACCAGCCGTTCCAGCTCGCAATTGCGCGGCCGTCACCGAGCGCCAGCAGGTTCAGCGAGCGGCGCTGTGGCGTGTAGGCCGTGAGCGCGCGGCCGACGAGCAAGCGGCGCAGGTTCATGGCCAGCACCGGCCCGGCGCGCACCGCGTAGACGCCGCTCCTCGGGTGCGGCGCGTCGTCGCGCACGATCAGGTCGCCGGCCACGAACACGTTGGCGTGGCTGGCGCTTTGCAGCGTCGCGCCCACGCGCACGAAGCCGGCCTCGTCCAGGGCCAGGCCACTGCCCGCCAGCCACGCCGGTGCGTCGCTGCCGGTGGCCACGATCGGCACATCGCAGGCCACGCGCATCGTGCCCAGCCGCACATGCCACGGCTCAATGGCGGTGCAAAGGCCCGGCAGCATCTGCACGCCACCGCGTTCGAGCGCGGACTGTGCGCGCCGGCGCACGCCGTCGCCATAGCCCGGCAGCACCGGGCCGTCGGAGACCAGGGTCAACGTGCAGCGCCGACCCAAGGCCTGGCGCACCGCGAGCGCGATCTCGATGCCGGCCGCGCCGTTGCCGACCACGACGACGTCGAGCCTCCGCTCGTCGGCCAGGGATTTCGCACGCTGCCAGAGCGGCACGAAGCCCTCGAGCGGGCGCACGAACAGGGCGTTGTCGCGCGCGCCCGGGATGCGATCGCGGTCCTGCACCGGGCCGGTGTTCAGGCTCAGCACGTCGTACTCGATGCGCTGGCCATCGGCCAGGATGACCGCTTGCGCCCGTGCGTCGAGCGCGACGGCGCGGCCGCGCAGGAACTGCGCCCCCGCCGCGGCGGCCAGCGCCGCGACGGCGATCGTGCAATCGCCCTCGGCATAGCGGCCGGCGATGAGTCCCGGCACCATGCCCGAGTAGAGCGGCCGCTCCTGGGCCGAGACCAGCCGCACCTCGGCGCCGGGCAGGCGACGGCGCGCGAGTGCCGCCAGCACCGCGAGCTGAGCATGGCCGGCGCCGAGCAGCAGCACCCGCTTCATGCGTCAGCAAGGGATCGACGCATCGGGGACCGTGGGCACAGCCTGCGTGCGCCCGCGCTGACAAGGGGGCCGGCGCAAGGCCTGTCGGCCACGGAGGCAGGCACTGACGTGATGGCAAGAGCTTGGCAGGGCCCAGGCCATGAGGCGTTTCATGCGCGGCGCCAGGTGTGGAACTTCGCCACCCACTCGAGCAACTGCAGCGGCTGGTGGGCGCGCTTCCATTCTCCCGCAGCGTACTTGTTGGCCTCGGCCAGCGTCGGGTAGGTGTGGATGGTGCCGAGGATCTTGTTCAGGCCCAGGCCATGCTTCATCGCGAGCACGTACTCGGCCAGCAGGTCGCCGGCATGCACGCCGACGATCGTGACGCCGAGGATCGTGTCCTTGCCTGGCACTGTCAGCACCTTGACCCAGCCCTGCGCGGCCGAATCGGCGATCGCGCGGTCGAGGTCGTCGATGCCGTAGCGGGTGACCTCGAAGGCGATGCCCTTCTCCTTCGCCTCCTGCTCGTTCAGGCCGACGCGTGCGACCTCGGGGTCGATGAAGGTCGCCCACGGGACAACCGAATAATCCGCCTTGAACTTCTTGAACGCACCGAACAGGGCGTTGACCGACGCGTACCAGGCCTGGTGGGCGGCGATGTGGGTGAACTGGTAGGGCCCGGCCACATCGCCAGCGGCCAGGATGTTGGGGTAGTTGGTCTGCAAATACTCATTGACCTGCAGCGTGCGATTCACCGGGATGCCGAGTTCTTCGAGACCGAAGCCCTCGAGTCGCGCACTTCGGCCGACGGCACACAGCAGGGTGTCGAAAGCAATGCGCCGCTCGACCCCGCCGGCTTCGACGACGATGAACTTGCCCTCGACTGTCTTCTCGCAGCGCAGCGCTTTGTGGCCGCAGAGCACCGTCACGCCATCGGCTTCGAGCGCCTGTCGCGCATACGCCGACACCTCCTCGTCCTCGCGGATCATGATGCGCGCGAGCATCTCGATCTGCGTGACCTGCGAACCCAGCCGCGCGAAACTCTGCGCCAGCTCGCAGCCGACCGGCCCGCCGCCGAGCACCACCAATCGCTGGGGCAGCTCGCGCAGGCCCCACAGCGTGTCGCTGGTCAGGTAGCCGACGTCGTGCAGGCCCGGCAGCGGCGGCACGAACGGCGCCGCGCCGGTGGCGATCACGATGCTTCGGGTGGTCAGCGTTTGCGTGCTGCCGTCGTCCTTCCTGATCTCTACTGTCCACGGGTTGACGAGCCTGGCGTAACCCTGCACCACATCGACGCCGAGGCCGGTGTAGCGCTCGACGGAATCGTGCGGCTCGACCGCGCGCACGACGCGGGCCACGCGTTCCATGACCTGCGCGAAATCGATGTTCGCCGTCGCCGAGGCGATGCCGTAGTCGGCTGAATGGCGGATCTGCCGGGCCAGCGTCGCGGTCCTGATCAGGGCCTTGCTCGGCACGCAGCCGTAGTTCAGGCAATCGCCGCCCATCTTGTGGGTTTCGACCAGGGTCACCTTGGCCTTCACGGCGGCGGCGATGTAGGCCGTGACCAGGCCCGCCGCACCGGCGCCGATGACCACCAGGTTGCGCTCGAAGGACTTCGGTTTCACCGCGGCCCAGCGCGCGTAGACCTGGCGCGACTTGAACCCATCGACGACCTTCTTGGCGATCAACGGGAACAGGCCGAGCAGCACGAACGAGCCGATCAACGCCGGCGACAAGATGCCTTTCAACGAGTCGATCTTCGCCAGTTGGGTGCCGGCATTCACATAGACCACGGTGCCCGCAAACATGCCGAGCTGGCTGACCCAGTAGAAGGTCCGCGCCTTCATCTTCGTCAGCCCCATCACCAGGTTGATGACGAAGAAGGGCACCAGGGGCACCAGCCGCAGCGTGAACAGGTAGAACGCGCCTTCCTTCTCGACACCCTTGTCGATGTCGGCCAGCTTGGCGGCGAAGCGGGACTGCACGCTGCCCTGCAACACATAGCGCGAGGCCAGGAAGGCCAGCGTGGCGCCGATGCTCGAGGCGAACGAGACGATGACGGTGCCGGTCACAACGCCGAAGATCGCGCCCGCCGCCAGCGTCATGATCGCGGCACCGGGCAGCGACAGCGCGGCCACAGTGACGTAGATCGCGAAGAACGTGCCGCCCACCAACCAGGGCTTCTGGCCAGCGAGTGCGGCGAATTCGGCCTGGCGCGACTTGATGTAGTCCAGGCTGAAGAAGCGCCCCAGGTCGAGAGCGAAAAACGCCACCACCAGCGCCACCAGCAGGCCCACGATCAGCAACTTCTTCTTCGACACGCTGAAACTCCTGCGATGCGGTTCTCGGTCGGCGCGGCACGCGGCCCACCTTACACCGCGCTGCCGTTCAAGGGCCCAGCGTCCTTGCACCGCCGACGATGCGCGTGACGATCGTCAGCCCGCACAGTGCGGCGAATCCGTAGGCCCACCACGCGAAGCGCTCGGGCAACAGGCACATCAAGCCGAAGCAGATCAGCGTCTCGGTGGCTTCGGTCAGGCCACCGAGGTAGAAGAATCCTTTGCTCGGGTAGGCACTGCTGACCAGCCCGCGACGCTCGGCCATGACCGCAAAGGCCAGGAAGCTCGAGCCGGTGCCGATGAACGCCGCCAGCAGCACGGCCGCCGGCAGCGCGTTGGAGGGCGGGTTGGCGATCGCGAAAGCCAAGGGCACGCTGGCATAGAACAGGAAGTCCAGCGTGATGTCGAGGTAGGCGCCGCGGTCGGTGGTGTGCGTCAGGCGCGCCACCGCGCCGTCGAGTCCGTCGGCCAGGCGGCTGGCCAGCAGCAGCGCCAGACCCCAGCCGAAGCCGCCCAGGGCGATGGCCGTTGCCGCACCGACGCCGATCGCAAAACCGGCCAGCGTGACGACATCGGCGCCGACACCGCTGCGAACGAGCAGCCGTGCACCGCCGTCGAGCAGCGGCTTGAGCACGGCGAGGGCGGCGCGGTCAAGCATCGGGCAGGCGAACCCGTTGCGCACCGGCCGGTACATCGGCCTCGTCGTGCGTGACCAGCAAGGCCGGCACGCGGCGTGCGGCCAGGGTGGCGAACGTGAACTGCCGCATCTGCTCGCGCAGCGCGGCGTCGAGTTTGGAAAACGGCTCGTCGAGCAGCAGCGCCACGGGCGCGGCCAGCAGCGCGCGCAACAGCGACACGCGCGAGCGCTGGCCGCCCGACAGGCTGGCCGGCAGGCGTTGGCCAAAGCCGCCGAGCCCCGCGTCGCTGAGCGCCTGCTCCGCCGCCCGCACCCGCGCCGTGCGCACGCCCGCCGGCAGCGCGAACAACAGGTTGTCGCGCACGCTCATGTGCGGGAACAGCAGGTCATCCTGGAACAGCAGGCCGATGCGGCGCTGCCGGATCGGTACCGCGGTCACGTCCGCGCCGTTCAGACGCAAGGTCCCGCGGGCCTCGAACGGCGGCTCCAGGGTGCCGGCGATCCAGGCCAGCAGGCTCGACTTGCCCGAGCCGCTGGCGCCCATCACCGCGAGCACAGCGCCGGGTTCGATGCTCGCACTGAGCTCGTGGATCAGGGTGCGGCCGTGCACGGCGATGGTCACGTGGTCGAGCTGCAAGGACATGTCAGGCCATTCTCGCCCGCTGCCGGTGACCGACCCAGGCCGCGAGGCCGAAGCCGATCGCCGGCAGCAGCGCCTGCAGCACCGCGAAGGCGGCAGCGGTGTGGCGTTGGCCGCCCGATGCCAGCGTCACCGCTTCGGTCGTCACGGTGGCGTGGCGACCGGCGCCGATGAATTGCGTGGGCAGGTACTGCGCCACGCTGACGGCAAAACCCACGGCCAGCGCCGCCGCGAGCGGCGCGGCGAGCAGGGGCGCTTTCACCTGCCACCAGAACGCCGCGCGCGAGCGGCCCAGCGCCAGGGCCGTCCACTCGTAGCGGCGATCGAAACTGCGCCAGGCCGGCGCCAGGGCAACGAACACATACGGCAGCGTCACGAGGGTGTGCACCCAGGCCAGGCCGACCAGCGTGCCATCGAGCCGCAGTGGCAGCGCCAGCGTGTACAGGCCGGCCATCAACAGCAAGGGCGGCACGACCAGGGGCGCCAGCACCAGCGGCATCGCGCGCCGGTCCCAGGCGGCGGGTGTGGCCTCGAACCACAGCAGCACCAGCGCCAGCGCGGCTCCGGCCGCCACGATCGCCAGCCCGGCCGACAACACGAGCGCGTCGCTGCTGCTGCGCACCTGCTGCCAGGCCTCGGTCGCCCAGGCCTGCGGCGCGAGCGAGGGAAAGGTCCACACCCCGACCCAGGACGAGGCCACGAGCAGGGCCGCAACCAGCGCATACAGCGCCAGCAGGCTGCGCCACAACCAGCGTGCGCAGGCGCCGCTGCGCTCGATATGCGCTCTGCGACGCCCGTTGACGGCCACGCGCTGCCACAGGCGCAACAGGGCCCGGCCGCCGAACGCGCCGGCCAGTGTCAATGCCGCCAGCACCGCTCCGAGGAGCAGCGCGGCGGCGGCGCCCTCGGCATTGCGTGCGCTGTCGCCGTCCTGCAGCGCCTGCCACGCCAGCACTGCGAGCGTCGGCGGCGAGGCCGGGCCCACGATCAAGGCCAGGTCGACGACCGTCAGGCCATAGGCCAGCACCGCGAGCAGCGGCCAGGCCAGTCGCGGCAGCAGCAGCGGCCACAGCACGCGCCACCAGACGCCGGCTCTGCAGTAGCCGAGCGTGGCGCCGCTGGCCAGCCAACCGCGCAATGACAGCGCGACATCGGGTCGCGCCAGCAGGGCCACGGCGTTCCACAACAGGAACGGCAGTTCCTTGGCGAGCAGCACGGCCGTGAGGCCGATGCCCTGCGGGTCGTTGACGGTCGGCCAATCGGGTGGGGCGTGCCAGCCGGCGAGCGGCGCGATCAGACGCGCCAGCAAGCCGGCGGGCATCACCAGCAGCGCCAGGCCGATGGCAAACGCGGCATGTGGCAACGCCAGCATCGGGCCCAGCGAGCGTGTCAGGCGCAGCCACGGCGGCGAGCCGTGCAGGTGCGTGACGAGCAGCAGGCACGCCGCCAGCGCGAGCGCCGTGCTGGCCACGGCGCTGGCGATCGACAGCATCAGCGCGCGTGGCAGTTGCGCATCGGCGAGCAGCGCGCGCCACGCCGTGGCATCGGCGGCTTGCAGCAGCGCCACCACCAGGCCCAGCGCCAGCGGCAGCGCGAACAGCACCAGCGGCGCTGCGAGCGCAGCGCGCGCTGTGGCTTTCATCGCGCCGCGGGCTGCGATGACTTCCAGCGTCTTGGAGCGGTCATGTCAGTTGCTCCACCGCGCTTCGCGCGACCCGCGACGCATGAAACGCAT
>JANMSR010000332.1:0-1559 GCA_031389565.1 Burkholderiales bacterium | reverse complement strand
CAAGGCACCTCGATCGGCAAGGGCTTCACCGGCACCATCAAGCGCCACAACTTCAAGTCGCAGCGCGCGTCGCACGGCAACAGCCGTTCGCACAACGTGCCCGGCTCGATCTCGATGGCGCAGGACCCGGGCCGCGTGTTTCCAGGCAAAAAAATGTCGGGCCAGCGCGGGAACGTGACCAAAACAACGCAGAACCTCGACATCGTGCGCATCGACGAAGACCGCCAGCTGTTGCTGGTTCGCGGCGCGGTGCCGGGCTCCAAGAACGGCCATGTGGTCGTGAGCCACGCGATCAAGGTCAAGGTCAAAGACGCCGCCAAGAGAGGAGCCAACTGATGCAGCTCGAGCTCCTCAACGAACAAGGTCAGGCCACGTCAAAAGTCGACGCACCTGACACCGTGTTTGCGCGTGACTACAACGAAGCGCTGGTGCACCAGATCGTCGTGGCCTTCCAGGCCAACGCCCGTCAAGGTACCCGCGCGCAGAAAGATCGTGAAGCGGTCAAACACTCCACGAAGAAGCCGTGGCGCCAGAAGGGCACCGGTCGCGCACGCGCCGGCATGACCTCGTCGCCGCTGTGGCGCGGAGGCGGTCGGATTTTCCCGAACAGCCCCGACGAAAACTTCAGCCACAAGGTCAACAAGAAGATGTACCGCGCCGGCATGGCGGCGATCTTCTCGCAGCTGGCCCGTGAAGGCCGTCTGGCGGTGGTCGACTCGCTGACCGTCGATTCGCCGAAGACCAAGCTGCTCGCAGCCAAGTTCAAGGCGATGGGCCTGGATTCGGTGCTGGTGATTTCCGATCAGGTGGACGACAACCTCATGCTCGCTTCACGCAACCTCGCGAACGTGCTGGTGGTCGAGCCGCGTTACGCGGACCCGCTCTCGCTGGTGCATTACAAGAAGGTGCTTGTCACCAAGGCTGCGATCGAGCAACTCAAGGAGATGCTGGGATGAGTACCACCTCCAACATGAGCGGCGTGAAATTCGCGGCCAACCGCCTGGCCCAGGTGCTGATTGCGCCTATCGTGAGCGAGAAGGCCACGATGACGGCAGAGAAGCACAACCAGGTGCTGTTCAAGGTGTTGCGTGACGCGACCAAACCCGAGATCAAGGCGGCGGTCGAGTTGCTGTTCAAGGTCGAAGTCGAGTCGGTGCAGACCGTGGTCCAAAAGGGCAAGGCCAAGCGTTTCGGCCGTTCCATGGGCCGCCGCGACCACGTCAAGAAGGCGTATGTGTCGTTGAAGGCGGGCCAGGAGCTCAACTTCACTGGGGAGGCCGCGTAATGGCCGTCATCAAAGTCAAACCAACCTCGCCCGGCCGCCGTGCGGTGGTCAAGGTCGTGCATGCACACCTGCACAAGGGCAAGCCGCTGGCGTCGCTGGTGGAACCTCAGTTCCAGCATGCCGGACGCAACAACAACGGGCACATCACGATTCGCCACAAGGGCGGTGGTCACAAGCACCACTACCGCGTGGTCGACTTCGTTCGCAACAAGGACGCGATTCCGGCGAAGGTCGAGCGCATCGAATACGACCCGAACCGCACCGCGCACATCGC
>JANMSR010000247.1:0-1881 GCA_031389565.1 Burkholderiales bacterium | reverse complement strand
CTCTTCGAGCAGGAGATCGATGCCGGCGGCTGTGTCGTGATGGCCGGTGGCATCGACATGCACACCCACATCGGCGGCGGCAATGTCAACCTGGCGCGCCTGCTGATGGCCGAAGACCACCGCGCCGGTCCGAACCCGATCCAGGGGCCGGCCAACCCGCTCGAACTCGCCTCCTGTGGCACCTGCACCCCGGGCACGCTGGCCACCGGTTACCGCTACGTCGAGATGGGCTACACCTCGGCCTTCGAGCCGGCCATGGTGCCGAGCAACGCACGCCACGCGCACATGGAAATGGGCGACGTGCCGATCCTCGACCACGGCGCCTACGTGATGCTCGGCAACGACGAGTTGTTCCTGCAACTGCTCGCTGAGGGCGGACCGCAATGCCGCAACTTCGCGCAGATCCGCGACTACACCGCCTGGACCATCCATGCCAGCAAGGCGATGGGAGTGAAGGTGGTCAACCCGGGCGGGATCTCGGCCTTCAAGTTCAACCAGCGCAAGCTCGACGTCAACGAGAACCATGTGCACTGGCAGGTGACGCCGCGCCAGGTGGTGCATGCGCTGGCGCGCGCGCTGCGCGAACTCGGCGTGCCGCACCCGCTGCACATCCACGGCAGCAACCTCGGCGTGGCCGGCAACATCGCCTCGACGCTGGAAACCATCGCCGCGCTCGAGGGACTGCCGGCGCACCTGACGCATGTCCAGTTCCACGCCTACGGCAGCGAGGGGCCGAAGAAGTTCTCGTCGGCCGCGCTGCAGCTTGCCGAGGCGGTGAACGCGAACCCGCAGATCAGCGTCGACGTCGGGCAGATCATCTTCGGCCAGACCGTCACCGCTTCCAGTGACACGATGCGTCAATACGCGAACGCGGACTTGGCGAACCCGCGCAAGTGGGTCGGCGCCGACATTGAGGGCATGGCCGGCTGCGGCGTGGTGCCGTTCCGCTACCGCGAGCAGAGTTACGTCAACGCGCTGCAATGGGTGATCGGCCTGGAGATCTTCCTGCTCGTGCGCAATCCGTGGCAGGTGGTGCTGACCACCGACCACCCGAACGGCGGCCCGTTCACCAGCTATCCGCACCTGATCCGTCTGCTGATGGACCGCGGCTTCCGCGACGAGCAGCTCGCCAAGCTGCATCCCGAGGTGGCGGCGAACTGCGCCTTGCGCTCGATCACCCGCGAACTGACGCTCGACGAGATCGCGATCCTGACGCGTGCCGCGCCGGCCCGCCTGCTCGGCCTGCCCGACCGCGGCCAGCTCGGCGTCGGTGCGGCGGCCGACATCGCGGTCTACCGCGAAGAGGCCGATCGCGAGGCGATGTTCCGGACGCCGGAGTATGTGTTCAAGGACGGCAGCCTGGTCGTGCGCGCCGGCAGCGTCGTCGCGACGCCGGTGGGCGGCACCCATTTCGTCGAGCCCGGCTATGACCCGGCGATCGAGAAAACGCTGCGCCGGCACTGGCAGGCGCATGGCGCGATCAACTTTGACCATGTGGCGATCGGCCACGACGAGTTGTGCCAATGCTGCAACGGCGGGCGCTTGCTGCCGGCGGCGTGCTTCGAGGGTGCGTCATGACCGAGCCCTTGCTTCGCAACGGCGTGCTCATCGATGACGGCTTCGCCGAGGCCTTCCCGATGAAGGCCACGCGCGTCCTCATCACCGCCCACAACCTGACCTGGGCCCGCCACGCCGCGGTCGCGGCGACGGGCTTCGCGACCTCGGTGATCGCCTGCGGCTGCGAGGCCGGCATCGAACGCGAACTCGCGCCCGACGAAACACCCGACGGCCGGCCCGGTCTGAGCGTGCTGATCTTTTCGATGTCCGGCAAGGAGCTGGCCAGGCAGGTCGAGCGCCGCGTCGGCCAGTGCGTGCTGACCT
>JANMSR010000245.1:0-13444 GCA_031389565.1 Burkholderiales bacterium | reverse complement strand
CCGCCGAGTTGCTTGACGCGCTTGCGCACGCCGCCCAGGCCCAGCCCATGCGCCCAGGCCTCGGGTCGCCGGCCGCGGCCGTTGTCGGTTACCACCAGGGTCAGCACGCCGCGCGCGAGGCTGGCGTCGATGTCCACGCGGCTCGCCTGGGCGTGGGCGATGGTGTTGCTGACGAGTTCGCGCAGCACGCGGGTGAGTGCCGACCACTGGACGACGCTCAACTCGAAGTCGCGGTCGTGGGTGAAGGCCCAGCCGAACTCGCAGTCGGCTGCTCTCAGCCGTTGTGCGATGTCGGCCTTCCACTCGGCCACCGCATGGGACAGCCGATGACCCGGCGCAGCCAGGCCACGCGTCAGCGTCTTCAGGTCCTTCAGGGTGTGGCGCAGGTAGTCTTCCATCTCGCGCGTCGGCGCCTGGTACATCAGCGTCAACAGGCGCGCGCCGATATCGTCGTGCAGGTCCTGCGCGATGCGCATGCGCTCTTCGCTGCGGCCGCGCTCGACCGCCTGGTCGAAGGCCACCGCGCGCGACAGTTGATCGACCACGCGGTCGGCCAGGCGCGCGTCGTCCTCGGTGAACATGCGCCGCCCGCGCTGCGCAAAGCCGAGCACGATGACGTTGGGCGTGGCCGTGGTGCTCAGTGGCGGCACCGGCACCAGCAGGCTGGCACCGTCGCCGACGACGCGGGCGCGGCTGGTCTGCCGCGCGACCTGCCTGACTTCGAGCGGCTCGAACATTTCGCGCAGCAGGCGCGTGAGTTGTGCGCCGGCGCTTTGCGGCTTGGCCTGCACTTCGCGCACCATGCGGTAGAGGTGCTCGAACATGCGCTCGGTGGTCAGGCGCTCGCGCGCCATCATCTGGTTGAGCAGCCACTGGCGCAGGCCGGCGTAGACGCCCAGCGAAATGAACAGGGCCAGCGTCAGGGAGGCGAAGTTGCCGAGCGAGAACACCGCCACGAACAGCAGGTCGAGCGACGTGGCCACCGTGCTCACGCCGGCCAGCAGCGAGAACTCGCGCATCAACTGCTGGGTTCGGGCCAGGAACGGCAGCATCAGCAGCATCGAGGCAATGAACACGACCCACACTGCGGCACCGATCGCGACCGCTTGCCCTTGATTGCCAGCACGAGAGCCGACGGCCGCGAGGGACAGCGTCAACAGCAGCAGCGTGCCCACGGTCAGCGCACAAAAACGCAGCAGCACGGCGGCCAGCGGGTGCGGTTGCGTGTGCTGGATCCAGCCGAGCTGGGCCACCGCGATCAGACCGCAGGCGATCATCGCCGCCTGCGTCCACCACCAGTCATTGGCCAGCGCCCGCGCCAGCACCGCCGCGGCGAGTGTCGCAACCGCCAGCCACACCACCAGCGCGCGGGTGGCGTTGCCAGGCAATCGACGCGGGTGCATGCCGGTGGCGTGAACCAGCGCAGCGCCGGTGGCGAGGTCGAAGGCCACGCGCAGTTCGTGGTCACTGCGCATGAAGCCCTGCGGCAGGCCGAGCGCCGAGATCGACTCGACGGCCAGAAACAGCAGGTTGCCGACCTGGGCCAAGGCCATCACCGCATACAGGGCGTTGCGCAACTCGGGCCGCACGAGCAACACCACCATCGTCACCAGGTACAACAACAGTGCCAGCGTCGCGGCGAGCCAGAACATCGCCCCCAGCCCGCCGGCGCCGTGCGGGCGGGCGTTGAGCGTCAGCACCTGACCGTCGTCGAGCTGCAATTGCAGCGTGCCGACCGACAGGGCATCGGCCAGGGCATCGTGCTGCTCGGCATGGCGCACGCGCTCGGCATCGCCGACCAGCCAGCGCGCCGAGCGTTGCAGCAGCAGCGTGTCGAGCGGGGTGTTGCGACCCTGGGCATCGACCAGGCCACGCACCGCGCGCGGCGTGCCGGTCGCGTCGGTCAGCAGCAGCACGCCGCGGTCGTTGCCCTGCAGCGAAACCGGCAACGCCGGCACGCCAGCCAGTGCGCGGATCAGCAGGAACATCGCCAGGCAACCGAGCAGGGCCAGCGCGACCAGAGCGCGCAGGCGCCAGCCGATCCAGCGCGCGCCACGCAGGCGGCGACCCAGGCTGCGCTCCCAGGCGCCTTCTTCATCGAACGACGAACTCGCGCCGGCGCCGTCGCTCGCGGGGTTGCGGAGATCGGCCGGCGGGGGCAGGGCGGACATCTCGCGTCGGTGCCGCGTCGGCGTTACTTCACACCAGCCCCTGCTTGCTGGCCAGCACGGCGGCTTCGGCGCGGCTGGACACATTGAGCTTCTTGTAGATCGACTTGATGTGGTCGTTGACCGTGAACCACTTGATGCCCATCAGGTTGGCGATTTCCTTGATCGTGAAGCCCTTGCTCAGGTAGGTGAGCACCTCGCTCTCTCGCGGGGTCAGCCGCTCGTGGTCGAGCGGCTTGTCCATCAGCGGGATGGGCTTGCTGGTCGTGAAACCGCCGGGCGTGGTGAAGCTCGAGCCCGACGCACCGCCATCGCCTCCATTGCCATGTCGGAAATGTGTCAGCAGCCGGCGCGCGATGGCCGGCGACAAAGGCGGCTGGCCACGCACGATTTTCTGCAGCTCCTCGACCAGCACCTCAAAGCGGTCTTCTTTGAGCAGGTAGCCGTCAGCGCCGCGCTGCAACGCGGGAAACAGGTGGTCGTCGTCGGAGTACAGCGTGGTGACGATCTTGGTGGCCGGGTAATGCGTCAGCTCGCCGAGCAGGTCCATGCCATTGCCGTCGGGCAACTCGAGGTCGACCATGATCAGCTTGAAGGGGTCGACACCGTGCATGCCGCTGGCGCCGCCGGCCAGGGTGATCTGCTTGCGTGCGTTCTCGAGGTCACCGGCTTCGGTGATGGCGATGGTGTCGCTGAAGCTCTCGCGCACCACGCGGCACAGGAAGCTGCGTGCCACTGGATTGTCTTCCAGGATCAGGACCTTGACCGCCATTGCTGTCTCCCTAGCGTTTGCCAACGGCCGACGGCCAGCGCCGGCAATGGCTCGCGGCATCCTAGCGCATCGGTGCACTGCGCACGAGGGTGCGCCTGCCTGGCGTCAGTTGACCAGCAGCAGCTTGCCGCGCACCTGGCGCGAGCCCATGCGTGCATAGGCCTCGGCCAGAGCACTCATCGGCAACCGGATGTCGATGGCCGGTTTGACGCGGCCCTCGGCGTACCAGCCGAACAGCTCGGCCATGCCGCTCAGGAACGCCTTCGGTTCGCGGCGCACGAAGTCGCCCCAGAAGACGCCGACCACCGACGCGCCTTTGAGCAAGGGCAGGTTCCACGCCAGCGCCGGGATCGGGCCGGCGGCGAAACCGATCACCAGGTAGCGGCCGCGCCAGGCGATCGAGCGGAACGCGGCTTCGGCCAACTCGCCGCCGACGGGGTCGTAGACCACGTCGGGGCCCTTGCCCTCGGTGGCGGCCTTGAGGGCATCGCGCAGGTTGTCGCGTGCGCTGTTGACGGTCACGTCGGCACCGAGTTCGCGGCAGAACGCGCACTTCTCGTCGCTCGACGCGGCGGCGATCACGCGCGCGCCGGCCGCCTTGGCGATCTGCACCGCCGCGCTGCCGACACCGCCGGCGGCGCCGAGCACGAGCACGGTTTCACCGGCACGCAGTGCGCCGCGATCGATCAGCGCGTGGTGCGAGGTGCCGTAGGTGAAGGCGAAGGCCGCCGCGTCGTCGAGGTGAAAGCCGACAGGCAGCGGCATCACGACGGCGGCATCGACGCAGGCCTGCGTGGCGAAGCCACCGGTGACGCCGATGGTGGCCACGCGGTCGCCGATTTTCAGGTGGCGCACGCCGTCGCCCACTGCCTCGACGACGCCGGAGAACTCGCTTCCGGGCACGAACGGCAGCGGCGGTTTGACCTGGTACCTGTTCAGCACCGTCAGCAGGTCCGGAAAGTTCAGGCTCGCGGCGTGGATCGCGATGCGCACCTGGCCGGGTGCCGGCTCGGGCGTCGGCAGTTCGGTCCAGCGCAGCGCTTGGACGCCGATCGGGTTGTCGCACAGCCAGGCATGCATCGTCTTGCTCCTCGAGCTTCTTCGGGGCAGGGCAATGATAGGCAATGCGCGCTGCCTACAATCGCTGCATGCGTATCCTGATTGCCAACGACGACGGTTACCTCGCTCCCGGCCTGGCGGCCTTGGTGCAGGCCATGCAGGGCTTGGGTGAGATCGATGTGATCGCGCCGGAGCAAAACGCCAGCGGCACGTCGAACGCGTTGACGCTGAGCCGGCCACTCAGCGTGCACCGTGCGGTGAACGGCTTTCGCTACATCAACGGCACACCGTCCGACTGCGTGCATGTGGCCCTTACCGGCCTGCTGCCCGAGCGGCCCGACCTGGTGTTGTCGGGCATCAACAACGGCGCCAACATGGGCGACGACACGCTGTACTCGGGCACCGTGGCCGCGGCCATGGAGGGCTTCCTGTTCGGTATCCCGTCGATCGCGTTTTCGCAGGCCGAGAAGGGCTGGGCCCATCTCGAAGCGGCCGCACAGGTGGCGCGCGCCGTGGTCGAGCAGGTGCTGGCCCAGCCGCACGGCCTGCGGCCCTGGCTGCTCAACGTCAACATCCCGAACCGCGCGGATGCGCTGGCGCTGCCGCGGCGCATCACCCGCCTCGGCCGCCGCCACGCCAGCGAGCCGGTGATCCGCCAGACCAGCCCACGCGGCGAAACCATCTACTGGATCGGGCCGGCCGGCGATGCACGCGAGGCCGGCGAGGGCACCGACTTTCACGCCACCGCCAGCGGCTGCGTGTCGATCACGCCCCTGCAAGTCGACTTGACCGATCACGCCGCGCTGACGGGCTGGCGCGCAGCGTTGAGCATGCCGACCGGGCAGTAACGTGCGGGCGCGCCGATTCCCGCTCGCGCTCGACCGCGTGGGCGGCACTCCAACGAGCACCAAGGGCAAGCCGCGCCACCCGCAACAGCCGCTCCAATCGCAGCCGCCCGTGCGTGGCGCCGCCGCTGCGCCGGCGGCGCGCGAGCAGGCGCCGCTGGGCCTCGGGCTCGATTCGCAGGTGGTGCGTTTGCGCCTGGTGCAGCGCCTGCGTGCCGAGGGCGTGCGTTGCGAGCCGGTGCTGGCCGCGCTGGCCTGCGTGCCGCGGCATCAGTTCGTCGACACCGCGCTGGCCGCACAGGCCTACGAAGACACCTCGCTGCCCATCGGGCTGGGCCAGACGATCTCCAAGCCCTCGGTCGTGGCGCACATGCTGGCGCTGCTGTTCGAGGGCCGCGAGGCAGCGCACAGCGGCTCGCTCGGCCGCGTGCTCGAAATCGGCACCGGCTGCGGCTACCAGGCGGCTTTGCTGTCACTGCTGGCCCGGCAGGTCATCTCGGTCGAGCGGCTGCGCGCGCTGTACGAGCGGGCACGCGAGAACCTCGCGCCGATGCGACGGAACAACGTGAGATTGGTCTACGGCGACGGCCGGCTCGGCCACCCACCCAATGCACCCTACGACGCCATCATCTGTGCCGCCGGCGGCGACGATGTGCCTGCTGCGTGGTTGGAGCAGATGGCGATCGGTGGCCGCTTGATCGCCCCCACGCGCAGTGCCACGCAGGCCGGACAGGTGCTGCTCGTGATCGACCGCAGCGTTCACGGCTGGTCACGGCAAAGCCATGAAGCCGTGCACTTCGTGCCGTTAAGATCGGGCACCGCATGAAGATGAAGCTGCTCACCGCCGCCGCGTTCGTACGCGCCCCCGCAGCCGCGCTGGCGGGGGTCGTGGTGGCGCTGCTCGGCGGCTGCGCTTCGCCGCCGCACAAGGCACCGGTCGAAGATCGCATTGCGCGCGCTGGCAATGGTGTGGTCACAGTCCCCGCGCCCGCGGATCCGTCCAAGCCGCTGGTCGGTGCCGAAAACACCGGCAAGCCCGGTTACTACATCGTCAAGCCCGGCGACACGCTGATCCGCATCGGCCTGGAGAGCGGCCAGAACTGGCGCGACATCGCGCGCTGGAACAGCATCGACAACCCCAACCTGCTCGAAGTCGGGCAGGTGCTGCGCGTTCTTGCGCCCGGCGCCGATGCCGCCGCAGCCACCGCGCGCGCCGTGCCGCCGACCAAGGTCGAAACGCGCCCGCTGGACGGCATTACCAAGCCGCCCGTGGTCGCTGCCGCCGCGTCGGGTGCGGCAGCCGCGCCGCTGGTTGCGCCGGCGGCGGTGGCACCCGCTGCACCCGCTGCTGCCGTGGCGTCGCGCGACAACAGCGACGACGATGTGGCCTGGACTTGGCCGTCGACGGCCGGCGTGGCCACCATGTTCGACGACGTGCGCAACAAGGGCCTGGTGTTCGCGGGCAAGGTGGGCGACCCGGTTCTGGCTGCCGCCGACGGGCGCGTGGTCTATGCCGGCTCGGGCCTGCGCGGCTACGGCAACCTGTTGATCGTCAAACACAACAACACCTACCTCACCGCTTACGCGCACAACCAGACCCTGCTGGTCAAGGAAGACCAGGTCGTGCGCCGCGGCCAGAAGATTGCCGAGATGGGCTCGAGCGACGCCGAGCGTGTGCAGTTGCACTTCGAATTGCGCAAACTCGGCAAGCCCATCGACCCGGTGCGGCTGCTGCCACCGCGCTAGCACGAAGCAGGCACTGGCATGACGGGGCGCGCGCCGCACGAAGCCGGTCTGCTCAACGATGCCGGTGACGCCGGCATGCACGCGCGGGGCCTGGATGATTCGCCCGCCGTGGCGCTGGACATCGCCGTCGGTGACGCCGATGCGTCCAACACCCTGCAGACCTACCTGCGCGAAATCCGCCGCGCGCCGCTGTTCACGCCGGAGCAGGAGTTCGACACCGCGCAGCGGTCGCGGGCCGGCGACTTTGCCGCACGCCAGCAGATGATCGAGCGCAACCTGCGGCTGGTGGTCAGTATCGCCAAGAACTACCTCGGTCGTGGCCTGCCGATGGGCGACCTGATCGAGGAAGGCAATTTGGGCCTGATGCACGCCACCGCCAAGTTCGAGCCCGAGCGCGGCTTTCGCTTTTCAACCTACGCGTCGTGGTGGATCCGCCAGGGCATCGAGCGGGCCGTCATGCACCAGGCCAGGCTGGTGCGCCTGCCCGTGCACGTGGTGCGTGATCTCAACCAGGTACTCAAGGCGAGGCGTGCGCTCGAGGGGGCGCGCAGCCAGGGCACCGCGGCTGACGATCGACCGGTGAGCGTCGATCAGATCGCTGCGTCGCTCGGCCGGCCGCGCGGGGAAGTGGCCGAATTGCTGCGGTTTGCCGAAGCGCCGGCCTCGCTCGATGCGCCGCGCGACGCAGTGCGGGAAGGGGAGCCGGCCGGCGAGTCGCTGCTCGACGGCGTGGCCGACGACGGTGCCGTCGACCCGCTCGGTCACACCTTGCAGCGCGAGGTCGAGCTGTTGCTGCAAAGCGAGCTCTCGGCCCTCAACCACCGTGAACGCGAGGTGCTCACTGGACGCTTCGGCCTGCACGACCACGAGCCTGAAACGCTCGAAGCGCTGGCCGAGCGCATGGGCCTGACGCGCGAACGCATCCGCCAGATCCAGCAGGAGGCGCTGCTGAAGCTAAAACGCCACATGGCGCGTCACGGGATCGACCGCGACTCGGTGTTTTGAGCGCCCCCAAACCTGCCGCTTCGCGTCAGGCCCCCCGAGGGGGTCAAGGAAACTCGGGAGCGGCCCTACGTTTCCTTGAGAGGCCGCGCCGGCCCGGATAATCCGGGCCCATGACAGCAGACTACGAGTGGCTGAAGGTCGAATCTCTCGACCTCGAAGCCCAGGGCGTGGCGCACGACGCCGAAGGCAAGGTGGTGTTTATCGAAGGCGCGCTGCCCGGCGAGACCGTGCAGGTGCGCGTGAACCGGCGCAAGAACCAGTGGGAGCAGGCGACGATGACCGCGTTGGCGCGCGACAGCGCCCAGCGCGTGCGGCCGGCGTGCCCGCACTTCGGCCTGCATGCTGGCGCCTGCGGCGGCTGCAAGATGCAGCACTTGCATCCGGCCGCGCAAGTGGCGGTGAAGCAGCGCGCGATCGAAGACAGCCTCTGGCACCTGGGCAAGGTGCGTCCCGAGCGCGTGCTGCGGCCGATCGAGGGCCCGGACTGGGGCTACCGCTACCGGGCGCGCCTGTCGGTGCGCTATGTGGTCAAGAAGGGCACCGTGCTGGTCGGCTTTCACGAGCGCAAGTCGAGCTTCATTGCCGACATGCAAAGCTGCGCGGTGCTGCCGCCGCGCGCGAGTGCGCTGCTGTTGCCGCTGCGCGCACTGGTGATGGCGATGGACGCGCGCGAGCGCCTGCCGCAGATCGAACTGGCTATCGGCGATCGTGTTCTGGCGCTGGTATTGCGCCACCTCGAACCCCTTTCAGCCACCGACCTGCAGTGCCTGCGCGAGTTTGCCGTCGAGCATGGCGTGCAATGGTGGCTGCAGCCCAAGGGGCCCGAAACCGTGCAGCGCCTGGACGAGGGCGGCGACGAGCTGGCCTACGCGCTGCCCGAGTTCGGCATCGCGATGCCGTTCAAGCCGACTGATTTCACCCAGGTCAATCCGTACATCAACGCCGTGCTGGTCGGCCGCGCATTGAGATTGCTCGAGGTGCAGGCCCACGAGCGTGTCATCGACTGGTTTTGCGGTCTGGGCAACTTCACGCTGCCGCTGGCGACGCGGGCGCGCGATGTGCTCGGTATCGAAGGCAGCCAGGTGCTGCTCGAGCGCGCCGAAGCCAACGCCGCGCGCAACGGCCTCGGCGCGAAAACGCGCTTCGAGGCCCGCAACCTGTTCGAGCTGACCGCGACGCAATTGGCGGCCGCTGGTGCGGCCGACAAATGGCTGGTCGACCCGCCGCGCGAGGGCGCGTTCGCGTTGGCCAAGGCGCTGGCCGAGTTGCGTGCAGACGCCGCGCTGGCGCCCGGCTGGACGCCGCCGCAGCGCATCGTCTACATCAGTTGCAATCCAGCCACGCTGGCGCGCGATGCGGGCCTGCTGGTGCACCAGGCCGGCTACCGCTGCGCGGCGGCGGGTGCGGTGAACATGTTCCCGCACACCGCGCATGTCGAAAGCATTGCGGTCTTCGAACACGCGTAGCCCAAGAAAAAGGGCCCCGCAAGGGGCCCGCTGTCCTTCTCGCGGAGCGTTACGCCCGCTGTCCGTCTGAAGCGAAGCGGATTATTCCCGTTCCCCGCCAAAGATCCCCAGCAACGCCAGCAAGCTCTGGAACACGTTGTAGACGTCCAGGTAGATCGCCAGGGTGGCGCTGACGTAGTTGGTTTCGCCGCCATCGATCACGCGCTTGAGGTCATAGAGCATGAAGGCCGAGAACAGGCCGATCGCGATGACTGCCAGCGTGATCATCAGTGCGCCCGACTGGACGAAGATGTTGATCAGCCCGGCCACCAGCAGCAGGATCGCGCCGACGAACAGGAACTTGCCCATGTTCGACAGGTCGCGCTTGATCACGCTGGCCAGGCTGGCCATGGCGAAGAACACCGCGGCCGTGCCGCTGAAGGCGTACATGATCAGCGAGGCGCCGTTACTGAAGCCGAGCACTGCCGCCAGCAGGCGCGACAGCATCAAGCCCATGAAGAACGTGAAGCCGAGCAGCAGCACGACGCCGGTGCTCGAGTTCTTGAACTTCTCGATCGCGAACATGAAGCCGAAGGCGCCGGCCAGGAACACAATGGTGCTGATGCCGATGCCCAGCTTGGCCACGACGCCGGTGGTCACGCCGACCCAGGCGCCGAGGACCGTGGGGACCAGGGACAATGCCAGCAGCCAGTAGGTGTTGCGCAGGACGCGGTTGCGCTCTTCGGTGAGCGTACCGGAACCGGCTTGGCCGATGTAGACGGGTTGCAGTTGTTCGTTCATTGTCACGGACCTCCATTGATGTGAGTGACGCAGGCTCTGACCCGCGCAGCGCATTCTAGTTCCGCACCTCGGCACTCTGAAATGACCTTTTCACGGGGCCTCCATCATGAACCACAAACCCTTCCTCGGCGTTGACGATGCCCGCCGCATGGCCGCCGCTGCCGAAGCCGAAGCCCGTCAGAACGTGTGGGCGGTGACCATTGCGATCGTCGACGATGGGGGCCACCTGCTGTGGCTGCAACGACTCGATGGTGCCGCGCCGATCTCGGCGCAGATCGCGCCGGCCAAGGCCCGCACTGCAGCGCTCGGCCGGCGCGAAAGCCGGATCTACGAAGAGATGATCAACGGCCCGCGTACGGCGTTCCTGAGCGCGCCGGGGCTGGAGGGCATGCTCGAAGGCGGTGTGCCGGTGGTGGTGCAGGGGCACTGTGTGGGCGCCGTCGGCGTCAGCGGTGTCAAGGCCAGCGACGACGCGCAGATCGCGCGCGCAGGCATCGCGGCGTTGCTGAGCTGAGCCTGCGGCGCTGGGCTCCAGTGGCCGTCGGGCACGACGGCGCCCTTATAATTCGAGGGTTTGCCTGCACCCACCGCCCCAGCTTTCCTGGGCGCCCCGATCCGGAGCCCGTCTTGCTGCCTGTCCTGCCCCCCGCCGTCCTCGCACTCGCAGACGGCACGGTGTTTCACGGCACTTCGATCGGCGCCGTCGGTCACACTGCCGGTGAAGTCGTTTTCAATACCGCGCTCACCGGGTACCAGGAAATCCTCACCGACCCGAGCTATTGCCGGCAGATCGTCACCCTGACGTACCCGCACATCGGCAACTACGGCGTCAATGCAGAAGATGTCGAGGCCAGCAAGGTCTTTGCGGCCGGCCTGGTGATCAAGGACCTGCCCGCCCTGGCGTCGAACTTTCGCGCCACGATGACGCTGGCCGAGTACCTGGCGCGCGAGGGCACGGTGGCGATTGCCGACCTCGACACCCGCAAGCTGACCCGCCGCCTGCGTACGAACGGCGCGCAGAACGGCTGCATCATGGCCTTCGGCGCGGGCACGCAGATCGGCTCGTCGCAGATCAATGAAGCGCTCGCCATCGCCCGCGCAGCGCCGACCATGGCCGGCCTCGATTTGGCCAAGGTAGTCACGGCTCGCGAGCCCTACGCCTGGACCGAGACCGAATGGACCCTCGGCCCGGGTTACGGCACGCAAGGCGCGCCGCGCTTTCACGTCGTGGCCTACGACTTCGGCGTCAAGCGCAACATCCTGCGCATGCTGGCCGGCCGCGGCTGCCGCATCACCGTGGTGCCGGCACAGACGCCGGCTGCCGAGGTGGTGGCGCTGCAACCCGACGGCGTGTTCCTCAGCAACGGCCCCGGCGACCCCGAGCCTTGCGACTACGCGATCACGGCCACGCGCACCCTGATCGAATGCGGCATCCCGACCTTCGGCATCTGCCTGGGCCACCAGATCATGGCCCTGGCCTCGGGGGCGAAGACGTTCAAGATGAAATTCGGCCACCACGGCGCCAACCACCCTGTGAAGGACCTCGACAGCGGCCGCGTCAGCATCACCAGCCAGAACCACGGTTTCGCAGTCGACGAGGCGACCTTGCCGGCGAACCTGCGGCCGACGCATGTGAGCCTGTTCGATGGCACCTTGCAAGGCCTGGCCCGCACCGACCGCCCGGCGTTCTGCTTCCAGGGCCACCCGGAGGCGGCGCCCGGCCCGCACGACATCGCCTACCTGTTCGACCGATTCACTGCGCTGATGGCGGAGAAACGACATGCCTAAGCGCACCGACCTGAAGAGCATCCTGATCATCGGCGCCGGCCCGATCGTCATCGGTCAGGCCTGCGAGTTCGATTACTCCGGCGCGCAGGCCTGCAAGGCGCTGCGCGAGGAGGGCTACCGCGTCATCCTCGTCAACAGCAACCCGGCGACGATCATGACCGACCCGGGCATGGCCGACGCCACCTATATCGAGCCGATCACCTGGCAGGTGGTGGAAAAAATCATTGCCAAGGAACGACCCGACGCGGTGTTGCCGACGATGGGCGGACAGACGGCACTGAACTGCGCGCTCGAGCTGCACAAGCAGGGCGTGCTGGCGAAGTACGGGGTCGAGATGATCGGCGCCAACGAGACGGCGATCGAGAAGGCCGAAGACCGGCTGAAGTTCAAGGACGCGATGACCGGCATCGGCCTGGCCTCGGCCAGGAGCGGCATCGCGCACTCGATGGAGGACGCGCTGGCGGTGCAAAAGCGCATCGCGGCCGAGATCTGCGGCACCGGCTTCCCGATGGTCATCCGGCCCAGCTTCACGCTCGGCGGCACCGGCGGCGGCATCGCCTACCACCCGGAGGAGTTCGAGGAAATCTGCAAGCGCGGGCTGGACCTGTCGCCGACCAAGGAGCTGCTGATCGAGGAGTCGCTGATCGGCTGGAAAGAGTACGAGATGGAGGTCGTGCGCGACAGGTGCGACAACTGCATCATCGTCTGCTCGATCGAGAACCTCGACCCGATGGGCATCCACACGGGCGACTCGATTACCGTGGCTCCGGCGCAGACGCTGACCGACAAGGAATACCAGCTTCTGCGCAATGCCTCGATCGCGATCCTGCGCGAGATCGGTGTCGACACCGGCGGCTCGAACGTGCAGTTCTCGATCAACCCGAAAGACGGGCGCATGGTCGTGATCGAGATGAACCCGCGCGTCAGCCGCAGCTCGGCGCTGGCCTCCAAGGCGACGGGATTCCCGATCGCTAAGGTCGCGGCCAAGCTGGCTATCGGCTACACCCTCGACGAATTGCGCAACGACATCACCGGCGGCGCGACACCGGCGAGCTTCGAGCCGAGCATCGACTACGTAGTGACCAAGATCCCGCGCTTCGCATTCGAGAAATTTCCGGCCGCCGACGCGCGGTTGACGACCCAGATGAAGTCGGTGGGCGAGGTGATGGCGATCGGCCGCACTTTCCAGGAGAGCTTCCAGAAAGCGCTGCGGGGCCTGGAGACCGGCATCGATGGGCTTACCGAGCGCAGTACCGACCGTGACGAGATCGTGCAGGAAATCGGCGCGGCCGGTCCCGAGCGCATCCTCTATGTGGCGGACGCATTTCGCATCGGCATGAACCAGGCCGAGGTGTTCGAGGAAACCGCGATCGACCCGTGGTTCCTGGCCCAGATCGAGCAGTTGGTGCAGACCGAGCAGGCGCTCGGCGGCCGCACGCTGGCCAGCCTGAGTGTCGACGAACTGCGCTACGTCAAGCGCAAGGGCTTCTCGGATCGACGCTTGGCCAAGCTGCTCGCCACCCATGAGCACGACGTGCGTTCCAGGCGCCATGCGCTTGGCGTGCGCCCGGTCTACAAGCGCGTCGACACCTGCGCTGCCGAGTTCGCCACCGAGACCGCCTACCTGTATTCGACCTACGACGAAGAGTGCGAGGCCGAACCGACGACCAGGAAGAAGATCATGGTGCTCGGCGGCGGGCCCAACCGCATTGGCCAGGGCATCGAGTTCGACTACTGCTGCGTGCATGCCGCATTGGCCATGCGCGAAGACGGCTACGAGACCATCATGGTCAACTGCAACCCGGAGACCGTCTC
>JANMSR010000240.1:0-2035 GCA_031389565.1 Burkholderiales bacterium | reverse complement strand
AACTGGTTGCCGCTGATCTCGCTGATCAACAACCGGCGCCTGCGCCAGATCATCGGCCGGTCTACCGAAGAGCTGCTCGGCACGCGCGCCGACATCGAAGACCTGTGGAAGAACTTCTATTGCTGCGCCAGCAACTTTTCGCATGCGCGCGAAGACACGTTGAGGAGCGGCCCGCTGATGAAGGCCTTGATGGCCAGCACCGCGATCCCAGGCGCCTTGCCGCCGGTGGTGCTGGACGGCGACCTGGTGTTCGACGGCGGCACCTTCAACAATTTCCCGGTCGACGTGATGCGCCGGGTGCGGGGCGTGGGCCAGGTGATCGGCGTCGATCTCAGCTTCAAGAAGCCGCGCCGCATTCCGTTCGACGAGGTGCCGGGCACCTGGACCTTGCTGCGCGACCGCCTGCGCCCGCGCGCCCAGCGGCGCTACAAGCTGCCGTCGCTGGCCTCGTACCTGATGAACGTGACGATCCTGTACAGCATGTCGCGCCAGCGCCATGCGCAACTGCAGACCGATCTCTACTTCAACCCCCCACTGGACCGCGTCGGCCTGCTGGAATGGAAGCGCTTCGACCAGATCGTGCAGCAGGGGCACGCGCACGCGGTCGAGGTGCTGAAAGCGAGAACAGCCAAGTAGAAGAACAGGGCCGCCAAAGCCGGCCCTGTCTCCCTCTTACTTACTGTATGCAGTTTCGCCGTGTGAGGTGATATCCAAGCCCTCGCGCTCCTCATCTTCCGGCACGCGCAAACCAATCACCAGATCGACGATCTTGAAGGCGACGATCGAGACCACGCCCGACCAGACGATGGTCAGCAACACGGCCTTGAGCTGGATCCACACCTGGGCGCCGATGCCGTTGGAGCCAACCGTGGCGGTGACCCAGTCGGTCACCAGGCCGGGGCCACCCAGCACCTGGGTGTTGAACACGCCCGTCAGCAGGGCGCCGACGATGCCGCCGACACCGTGCACGCCGAACACGTCGAGCGAGTCGTCTGCACCGAGCATCTTCTTCAGGCCGTTGACACCCCACAGGCAGGCGAAGCCGGCCACGAAGCCGATCACGATGGCGCCCATCAGGCCCACGTTGCCGGCGGCCGGGGTGATGGCCACCAGGCCTGCCACCGCACCAGACGCAGCGCCCAGCATCGAGGCCTTGCCCTTCATCAGCGCTTCACCGATGCACCAGGCCAACACCGCAGCCGAGGTGGCCGTGAAGGTGTTCATGAAGGCCAGCACGGCGCCGTTGCTGGCTTCGAGTGCCGAGCCGGCGTTGAAGCCGAACCAGCCCACCCACAGCAGGGCAGCACCGACCATGGTCAGCGTCAGCGAGTGCGGCGTGAAGGCTTCCTTGCCGTAGCCCACGCGCTTGCCGACCATGTAGGCGCCGACCAGGCCGGCGACCGCGGCATTGATGTGCACCACGGTGCCGCCCGCGAAGTCGAGCGCACCCCATTGCCAGAGCAGGCCGGCCTTGGCGTTCATTTCGTCGACCACGCTGGCTGCGGTGTAGGCGTCCGGGCCCATCCAGTACCAGACCATGTGGGCGATCGGCGCATAGCTGAAGGTGAACCACAGCACCATGAACATCAGCACCGCCGAGAACTTGATGCGCTCTGCGAACGCGCCAATGATCAGGCAGCAGGTGATGCCAGCAAAGGTGGCCTGGAAGGCGGCGAACAGCAGCTCAGGGATGTAGACACCCTTGCTGAAGGTGGCAGCCATCGCAAAGGTGCCGGCGGCCGGGTCGAAGACACCCTTCATGAACAACCGGTCGAGGCCGCCGATGAATGCGTTGCCTTCGGTGAACGCCAGGCTGTAGCCGTAGATGGTCCACAGCACGACGATCAGCGAGAAGGTGACCATCACCTGCATCAAGACCGACAGCATGTTCTTGCTGCGCACCAGGCCGCCGTAGAAGAGCGCGAGGCCGGGCACCGTCATCATGATGACGAGCAGGGTGGAGACGATCATCCAGGCCACGTCGCCCTTGTTGGCGACGGGGGCGGCTGCGGGTGCGGCGGCCGAAGCGGCGGCC
>JANMSR010000235.1:0-10267 GCA_031389565.1 Burkholderiales bacterium | reverse complement strand
GTGGCCTCGGCCACGCCCTCGATCAGGCCGACGACCAGCAGGCTGACGCCCATCGACGCGACGAGGTAAACCGGCAGCAGGCTGTGGACCATCTCCGAGGCGATGTCGGCCAGCAGGCTGACGAAGCCCAGGGCCCAGATGCCGGCGGGAATGCGCCGCCAGGCACGGGGTGCCTCAGGCATCACGCCGACCCACGCGGCCCGGCCGGCGACTGCGCGACCGCGCGCAGGCCTTCACACCAACAGTCCTTGCCGCAGCCGCAACACGCGTGCACAGCGCACCGCCAGGGCCTCGTCGTGGGTGACGACGATGAAGGCGGTGCCGCGTTCGCGCGCCAGTGCGAGCATGGCCTCGAACACGGCGTCGGCGGTTTCGCGGTCGAGGTTGCCGGTGGGCTCATCGGCGAGCACGCAAGCCGGGCGCGAGACCAGCGCGCGGGCGATGGCCACGCGCTGGCGCTCGCCGCCGGAAAGCTCGCTCGGGCGGTGCTGCACGCGCGCGGCCAGGCCGACTTGCGCCAATGCGGCTTGCGCCGTGGTGCGCGCTTGCACCAGACTCTCGCGGCGGATGCGCAGCGGCATGGCCACGTTGTCCAGGGCGCTGAACTCGGGCAGCAGGTGGTGGAACTGGTAGACGAAGCCCAGGTGCTGGTTGCGCCAGCGGCCCTGCGCGGCGGCGTCCATCGACGTCATTTCGCGGCCGGCGAGCTGCACGCTGCCGGCACTCGGCGCATCCAGGCCGCCGAGCAGGTGCAGCAACGTGCTCTTGCCCGAGCCCGAGGCGCCGACGATGGCCACCGTTTCGCCGCGGGCTATGCTGAAGTCCACGCCGCGCAGGACTTCGACATCCAGGTCGCCTTCGTGGAAGCGCTTGTGCAGGCCGACACACGAGAGAACGGCGTCAGCCGCCGCCGGGCCGCCCTGAGGAGTGCCCCCCGGGGCCAGCGAGCGAAGTGGGCGGGGGGCCGTCACGTCACTCATAGCGCAGCGCCTCGGCCGGGTTGACGCGGCTGGCGCGCCAGCTCGGGTAGATCGTGGCCACGAAGGCCAGGGCCAACGAGATCAGCACCACCGGCACGATGTCGGCCCATTGCGGATCGCTCGGCATGCGGCTGATGACATAGATGCTGGCCGGCAGGAAGCTGGTCGAGAGCAGCCGCTCCAAGGCAGGCACCAGGGTGCCGATGTTGAACGCCACCAGAAGCCCGAGCGCGACGCCGGCCGCGGTGCCGGCGATGCCAGAGGTGGCGCCCTGGATCATGAAGATGCCCATGATCGAGCGCGGGCTGGCGCCCAGCGTGCGCAGGATGGCGATGTCGGCGCGCTTGTCGGTGACCGTCATCACCAGGGTGCTGACCAGGTTGAACGCCGCCACCGCGACGATCAGGGTCAGGATGATGAACATCAGGCGCTTTTCGAGTTGCACCGCGTCGAACCAGTTGCGGTTGGTGCGGGTCCAGTCGCGCACGCTGATGTTCGCGGGCAGCGCGCGCGCAAGCTGTGCGGCAACGCTGCGTGCGGCCTGGGCATCCGTGAGTTTCAATTGCACCCCGGTGGCGCCCTCCACGCGCAGCAGTCGCGCCGCGTCGTCGAGGTGGATCAGCGCCAGTGCGCTGTCGTATTCGTAATGGCCGGCCTCGAAGGTGCCCGCCACCGTGAATTGCTTCAGGCGCGGCACGATGCCTGCCGGCGTGACCTGCCCGCTCGGTGTGACGACGGTGATCTTGTCGCCTTCGCGCACACCGAGCGAGCGCGCCAGTTCGATGCCGAGCACGATGTTCCATTCGCCGGACTTCAACTTCGAGAAGGTGCTGCCCTGCAACTGCGCCGCCAGCGGCGTGACGCTGGCTTCCTCGGCCGGCGCAATGCCACGCAGCAACGCGCCGCGCATGTCATCGCCGCGCGCCACCAGCACCTGGGCCGAGACGAAGGGCGCCGCGCCGAGCACCATTCCCGGCGCGGCAGCGCGCGCCTGCTCGGCGAGCGCACGCCAGTCGGCCAGCGCCGCGCCCTGCGCATCGAACAGCTCGACGTGCGCGATCACGCTCAGCATGCGGTCGCGCACCTCCTTCTGAAATCCATTCATCACCGACAGCACGATGATCAGCGCCGCCACGCCCAGCGCAATGCCGAGCATCGACACGCCCGAGATGAAGGAGATGAAGCCGTTGCGCCGACCCGTGCGCCCGGCGCGCGTGTAGCGCCAGCCGAGCTGCCATTCGTAGGGGGTGTTCATTGCGCCGGGATGCTACCCGAGCGCACATCAGCAGCGGCGCCTGCGCGTTCCGCGTCAGATCCTGGCCACTCGCCGGGCAAACGCGTCGACCCGTTGCCAGTCGGTGAACTCGACCACGGTCGCGGGATCGGTCGGACCGCGGGTGATCCACATGATCAAGCGGATCACCAGCCGGTCAAGAACGCCATAGTGCGGGTAGTCCAGCTTGCCGGCGAAGACCTCCAGCAGCGCGGGGTGCCAGCGGACCTGCCGCAGGAACTTCTGCAGGTACGGATTGGTCTCGGGCCGGTTCTTGCCCGGTTTTCGCGCAACGATGTTGACCGAGAAGAAGGCATTGGGCTTGGCGTGCAGAGCGCGCTCGTTGTCGTTGACGAACGCCAGGACGCGGGGGCTGTGCCTGCCGTAGCGGATGCTGGCGCCGACCACGATCTTGTCGAAGGGCGCCAGGTCTGCGGCGCCAGCCTCTTCGACCGACACCAGGGTGACCCGGTGGCCGTCGGCCTCGATCAACTCGCGCAGCCGCTGGCAGATCTTGCGCGTGTGGCCGTCGGTGGTCGAGTAGACGATCAGGATGGCGGCCATCGCCGGGCCACGCGACCCGCTCGCTCGGGCAAGACGTCGGCTACCACACCTTGTATTCGAACTTGGTCTCGATCACCCGGCTCGTGCCCGGGCGCTGGATCTGGGCGGTGATCGTGTAGGGCTCCGGCCCGAGCATCCTGAAGTAGCCACCGTAGCTGACCTTCCCATTGGCCGAAACGACCTCCAATGTCTTGGTTTGTCCACCGAGGGGATCGGCCACCCTGAGCTTGACGTGGGCATCGGTGATGGCGGTCTTGCTCTTGGCGTCGAACAGCGAGATGTTGACGTGATACTGGCCCTTGCCGACCGGTGCGCCGCTCTTGCGCTGGCCTACCGCCACCGCGTCCGCGCGGACGATGCCGAGATAGACATCCGTGCCGGCGACGACCTTGTGATACGGATTGGCGGCAGCCGCCGCAGGCGGCGCCGGCGCCACCGGAACGCCGTAATTGAACATGTAGACCACAGCGCCCTGGAACTCGAGGTCCGTCAGGTCGGCGATGCCACCTCGCGCCGGCATCGCGCCGCGCCCGTGCGCGGCAGACTTCACCAGCGCATTGAGCCCGTTCGTCAGACGCGGCGTCCAGGCGACACGATCACCAATCCGAGGTGCGCCCTGCAAACCGTCCTGGTGGCACTTGGCACACTGCGCCTGCACGATCTGCTCGCCGCTGCGCACGACAGCCGGCGTGGCCCCGCCCAGCGGCTCGACCCAATGGCCCCCGGACTGGTTGACCATGTGGGTGATCGCCCGCTCGATCTCGATGTCGCTGAGCGCCATGTTGCCGCCGTGGGCGGGCATGTCGCGAATACCCGTCAAGGCATGCGCGGTCAGCGTGGTCAGGCCCTGGGACGCTCGTGCCGCCCAAGCCTTCTCGTCGCCGATCCGCGGCGCGCCGTTGACGCCCTGCGCGTGGCAGGCCGCGCACACCCTATCGACGACCTCCTTGCCGCCGCGCTCATGACGCTGGGCGTTCGCGGTGGGAGCCCACATTGCAGCGCAGAGCATCAGGACCGTCATAGCGACGACCGAAGGTGCAACACGGCAGTCGAAAAATGGGATTTGGACCTGGCGACGGGTAGGCATGATTGCCCTTTTTCGGCGAGCTTGCGAGTGCGCGCCTGACCGACTGCGCTCGCTAGATCGGACAGGCGACCGAACCGGGCTTTGTGACTCGTGCTCCGGCAAATGCGAAATTTCAACCTACACCGTTTCGCCCAGCTACTGCTTGAGGCGCATCAACAAACGGCCGCCCTGCGAGTCGATCAATTCAGCATGCGCGATCACCCTGAGCGTGCGGTCGCGCACCTCCTTCTGAAATCCATTCATCACCGACAGCACGATGATCAGCGCCGCCACGCCCAGCGCGATGCCGAGCATCGACACGCCCGAGATGAAGGAGATGAAGCCGTTGCGCCGACCCGTGCGCCCGGCGCGCGTGTAGCGCCAGCCGAGCTGCCATTCGTAGGGGGTGTTCATTGCGCGGGGATGCTACCCGAGCGGGGTGCTCCATAAGTCAGCGAAGCGCAGGTCTCCTCGGTGTTGGGGGCATCAGCGGGCGGGGGAATCGGCGGACGTCGTGTAGGCGGGTTCGGGTTGTGTGAAGTACGCGTGCAGGATCTGGTAGACCATCTTGTAGTTCTTCTGCTGGAAGCTCGCGTGCGAGATGCCGTTGAGCACCGTGAACTGCTTGTCGGCCGAAGGCAGGCGCTTGAAGAACTCGATCAGGTCGTCGATGCCGGCGATGCCGTCGAACTGGCCACGCAGCAGCACCGTGGGCACGGTGATCTTGGCCGGATCGACGACCGGCAGCTTCGAGCACATGTCGATGTAGGTGCCATTGGGCATCGAGTCGTCCAGGGCCAGGATCGCGTCGGCGAAGGCTTCCACGGTGACCGCGTCGGCGCAATCGGGGTGGTCGCGGGAAAAAATGGAGCGGACGAAGGCGCGGTCGATCGGGCGGCGCTTCGCGGCCAGGAACTCGGGCAGCTTCTTGCGCCGTTGTTCGAGCGTCGGCGCGCCGGCGCCGGTCCAGACGAAGGCGTCGAGCGCCAGGCGCGCCACGCGCTCGGGGTGGCGCTGGGCGAACAGCGCCGCGCGCAATGCGCCCGACGAGATGCCGTAGGTCAGGAAGCTGCGCACGCCGCGGGTGGCGAAGATGGTGTCGGTGGCGGCCTCGAGGTCGTCGGCGCCGTTGGCGATGTCGCAATAGATGTCGCGCTGCTTGTCGCTGCGGCCATAGCCTTCCATGTCGACGCACCAGCAGACGAAGCCGCGCTCGGCGAACCAGTCCATCACGGAAGAGTCGGGGCGGCCCGGCACCGTGAGGTCGAAAGTCGGTTGCGAGGCCATCGACGAGCCGTGCACGAACAGCACGGCGGGTTTGCCGTCGGGCGAGCCGACGTACTTCTCCCACAAGAACAATCGCACGTCGCCGCCGGCGGTTTTCTTGATGCTCCAGTGTTCTTGGCCTGTGACCATGCTGTGCTCTCGATTCAGTTGCCCAAACGGTGCGTCACTCACAACGCGAGCAACGCAAGGCCCATGGGTAGTCCTGGGCCTGCGCGGCGAAAGCGGTGAGCAGGCCGGCAAGGACATTGGCCACCGAACGAATCAGCAATCTGCTCTGCATGGTGTCTTGTCTCCTCTGGAAGTCAGGCATCGAGATCGATCTTGCGTTCGCGCGCCAGCTTGGTCCAGCGTGCGATGTCTTCGCGGATGAACTGGCCGAAGGCCTCGGGCGTCATCGGCGTGGGTTCGATGGCCTCGGCCGCCAGCTTGTCGCGCAGGTCGGGCGCGGTGAGCACCGCGTTGAGCGTGTCGTTGAGCGTTTTCAGCACCGGCGCCGGCAGCCCGGCCGGGCCGACCACGCCGTACCACTGCAAAGCGTCGAAGCCCTTGAAGCCGGCCTCGACCATCGTCGGCACGTCTTTCAACAGCGGGTGGCGCGCGCCCCCGGTCACCGCCAGCGGGCGCACGCGGCCCGAGCGGATGTGCGGCAGCGCCGCAGCCAGGCCCGGGAACATGGCCTGCGTCTGACCCCCGAGCAGATCGTTGAAGGCCGGTGCGATGCCGCGGTAGGGGATGTGCACCGCGAAGACATTGACCGCCTGCTTGAACAGCTCCATCGTCAAATGCGTCAATGAGCCCTGTCCGGCCGAGCCGTAGCTGACGCGCGCCGGGTTGGCACGCAGGTAGTCGACGAACTGCTTGACTGTCTGCAGCGGCAGCGCGGCATTGACCACCAGCACATTGGGTGTGACGCCGATCATGCCGACCGGCGTGAAGTCCTTCACCGCGTCGTACGGCAGCTTGCTGCGCGTGGCCGGGCTGGTGCCGTGGGTGGCGACATAGCCCTGCAGCAGGGTGTAGCCGTCGGGCGCGGCCCGGGCGGTGGCCTGGCAGGCGATCGCGCCGCCAGCGCCACCGATGTTTTCGACCACGAAGGTTTGGTTGAGCAGCCGGCCCCAGCGTTCGGTGACAGTGCGGCCGACCAGGTCGCTGCCGCCGCCGGCGGCCACCGGCACGATGTAGCGAATCTGCCGGCTCGGGAAGGCTTGACCGCGCGCCGCCGGCCAGGCCAGTGCGAGGGGCAGAGCGGCGATCAATGAGCGTCGTTGCATGCGGTTGTCCCTTTCAGTCCTCGAAGCCGCCGGCCTGGCGCAGCGCGCGAGCGTCGCTGCCGGCCAGCATTGCGATGAAGCGTGCCGCCAGCGCCGGCTCGGCCGCATGGGCGCTGACTGCGGCGGCGTACAACGTGGCCAGTTCGAAGCGCGGCGGCAATGGGGCGACCAGTTCGACGCCCTCGGTGTACCGGATCTCGGTGACCTGGGTGCAGCCGATCGACCGCGGCGCGTCATGGGCCGCCATTTCACGCATCGCAGTGGCGCCGTTGGGGTAGGTGCGAAAGCGCGGCTCGAGGGTGTCGTGGATGCCGAGCTGGCGCATCACCGCCGCGAAGTGGATGCCGGCGGTGGACTTCAGCGCGTCGGGAAAATAGATCGCGTCGGCGGCCAGCAGTGCAGCCTTCAGCGCCTCGGGCGTCGAGACGTCGGGCTGCGGCGCACCGCGGCGCACCGCGATGCCGGTGCGCACACGGCCGAGCGCCGCGCGGTGGTCACCCTGCAACACGCCGGCGGCGACCAGCTCGCCGATCATCTTGTCGGTCGAGACCAGCGCGTCGCAGGGCTCGCCGGCGAGCAGCGCATCCTTCATCGCGCCGACGGCGCCGAAACGCCCGGCCAGCGTGGCATCGGCCTCGGCCCGCAGCCGCGGCTCGAGCGCCTTGACCAGGCCTTGTGCGGCGCCGGCGCACAGCAGGTGAAGGGGGGTGGGCATCGACAGTCCAGGGGCGTCAGGAAGGAGTCGGGTCCATCGCCGCGACGATGCGCTCGGCCGTCAGCGGCAGGTCGCGCACGCGCACGCCGAGCGCGTCGAACAGCGCGTTGGCGATCGCTGCAGCGGTCGGCCCGAGCGAGGCCTCGCCGGCACCGAGCGAAGGGGCCGACGACGCCACCAGATGCACATCGACCTCGGGCACTTCGGTGAAACGCAGGATCGGGTAGCTGGCCCAGGCGTCGCTGATGACGCGCTCGGCGTCGAATTGCACCGCCTCCTTGAGCGCCCAACTGGTGGCCTGGATCGCCCCACCTTCGAGCTGCGCGGCCACGCCGTCGGGGTTGACCGCCAGGCCGACGTCGGCCGCGATCGTCAGCCGGCGCACGCGCAACTGCACCCCGGCCTCGACCTCGGCCACCACCGCGCACCAGGCACCGCTGCCCTTGTAGCGAGCACAGGCCAGGCCCAGGCCGACGCCGTCCTCGCGCCGGTGCTGCCGCCAGCCCGCGCGTTCAGCGGCCAGATCGAGCACCGCCTGTGCGCGCGTGTCGTGCGCCAGGTGGCGCCGGCGCCAAGCCAGCGGGTCACAGCCGGTCGCGTGCGCGAGCTCGTCGACGAAGCTCTCGACGGCGAACACGTTGGCGAAAGCGCCGAGCGAGCGCAGGGCCGAACTGCGCAACGGTGCCGACACCGTGTGGCTCAGCACCTGCCAGGCAGGCAGCTCGTAGCCCGGGATCGCGTTGCGCTCGGCACCGCCGCCCACGGCCAGCGGCATGTTGATCGGCGGCGGCGCGGTAAAGCCCTGCGCTGTCTGCCAACTGCCGAGCAAGGCCGGCGCGCTGCTGCGCCCGGGGCGGCTGCTGTGGCCGGGGCTCCAGACCTGATGACGCCAGTGCAGCACGCGGCCGTCGGCGTCGAGGTCGGCCGCGAGCTCGACCTGCATCGCCGGGCCGAACGGCGCCCGCGACAGTTCGTCGGCACGGCTCCACAGCACGCGCACGGTGCGGCCCGGCACTTGGCGCGCCAGCCAGGCGGCGTCGAAGGCCACATCGTCGGCGCCGTTGTGGCCGTAGCAGCCGGCACCTTCGACATGCTGCACGCGCACGGCTTCGGGCGCCACGCCGAAGGCCAGCGCCAGGTCGCGCCTCAGGTTGAAGATGCCCTGGCTGTGCGTCCACACCTGCAGCCGGTCGCCGTCCCACCGGGCCAGCGCGCACGACGGGCCGATCGATGCATGAGCGATCCAGGGCTTGCTGTAGCGCGCCGTGAGCGTGCGCGCGATACCGGCGGTACCCGCAGCAGGCCGCGTGCCGTGCTCGGCCACGCATTGCGTCTGGGCCGGCGGCGCCGCGGACGCGGCCACCGCGGCGCGCTCGTCGGGCCAGCGTGTCGTGCAGTGCCAGCGCGCGCTGTGCGCAAGGGCCGCGATCGCGCGATCGGCGTCGCGGCTGCGCTCGGCCAGCACCCCGAGCAGGTGGCCGTCGCGGTGCACGGCGGCGACGCCGGGGCACGCGCGCACCACGTCGGTGTCGGCCGCGGTCAGGTGCGCGTCGGCCTGCGGTGGGTGCAGCACGCGGCCATGCAGCAGGCCCTCGGGCTCGAGATCGTGGATGAAGCAGGCTTGGCCCGAGAGCTTGGCCGGCAAGTCGATGCGCGGCAGCGATCGGCCCACTGAACGCGGCGCACCGACAGGCTCGGTGCGTGCTTCGGCGCAGGCCAGGCGCAGCGCGGCGCCCGCGTCCTGCACCGACAGGCTGCCCGAGGTCACGCCCTCGTCGGGGCCGAACGCCGTGTCGGCCGCCAGCATCTGCACCTGCCCGGGCGCGAGGCCGAGTTCGTCGGCGGCGATCTGCGCCAGCGCGGTCAGGATGCCCTGGCCGAGCTCGACCTTGCCGGTGCGCACCTGCACCGAGCCGTCGGGCTGGAACGCGAGCCTCATGGTGCGACCTGGGCCGCGCGCAGTACCGCGCGCACGATGCGGTTGTGGGCGCCGCAGCGGCACAGGTGGCCGTCGAGCGCCGTGCGCACTTGCGCCGCGCTCGGGCGCGGCTGGTGTCGCAGCAGCGCCGCCGCACCGATCAACATGCCCGAGCTGCAGTAGCCGCACTGCGCGGCCTGCTCGGCGATGAAGGCATCGCGCAAGCGCGCATCGAGGCCTTCGACGGTGGTGATCTCGCAGCCCTCGACGGCAGCCAGCGGCGTGTTGCACGACGCCGCCGAGCGGCCGTCGACCAGTACCTGGCAGGCGCCGCATTCACCGGCTCCGCAACCCACGCGCGTGCCCTTCAACTGCAACTCATCGCGCAGCACATCGAGCAGCGGCGTCTTGGGGTCGGCGTCAAGCGCGTGGCGCAGGCCGTTGACGCTGAGGCCGATCGTCGGCATCCCCTACTCGGCCTTGGCCCCGGAGAACTTGACGATGCGCGCCCACTTGGTGATGTCGTCGTTGGTGTACTTGGTGAACTCGTCGACACCCATCGTCATCGCAGTGGTGCCCTGCGCCGTCCAGGCGCGCCGCACTTCGGGGTTGCTCGTGATCTTGCTCACCTCGGCATTGAGCTTGTTGATCACCGCCACCGGCGTGCCCTTGGGCGCCATCAGGCCGAGCCAGATCGTCGCTTCATAGCCGGCCACGCCGGCTTCGTTGACGGTCGGCACATCGGGCAGGTTCGCTGAACGCACTTTGCCGGTGGTGGCCAGCGCCTTCACCTTGCCGCCCTTGATGTGCTCGGTCATCGTCGGGATGGCGTCGAACATCATCTCGATCTGGCCGCCGAGCACGTCGGTGCGCGCGCCGGCGCTGCCGCGGTAGGGGATGTGCACGATCGAAACGCCGGCCATGGCCTTGAACAGCTCGCCCGCCATGTGGTACGGCGTGCCCGGCCCCGACGATGCGTACGACATGCCCCCCGGCTTGGCCTTGGCGGCCTTGATCAGGTCGGGCAGGGTGCTCTGCGGCAGCGCCGACTTGGCCACCAGCACCAGGTCGGAGTAGTTGATCGGCGCGATCGGCGCGAAGTCGCGCATCAGCACGAAGGGCTTGGTCGGGATCAGCGATTCGTTGACGGTGTGGGTGTTCGACATGATCAGCAGCGTGTAGCCGTCGGGGGC
>JANMSR010000130.1:0-5609 GCA_031389565.1 Burkholderiales bacterium | reverse complement strand
ACCACCCGCCGGCGCAGCGCATCCACGCATGGTTGCTGCATTGCGTGCGGCCCGCGTCCAGCGGCGGCGCGAATGCGCTGCTCGACCACGAGCTGGCCTACATCGCGCTGCGCGACGCCGCGCCGCGCTGGGTGCAGGCCTCGATGGCGCCCGACGCGATGACGATCCCCGGCCGTGAAGATGGCCAGGGAGTCGCCCGGCCGGCACAAACCGGCCCCGTCTTCTCGGTCGATGCGCACAGCGGCAACCTGCACATGCGCTACACCGCGCGCCACCGCAACATCGCGTGGAAGGACGACGCGGCGACGCTGCAAGCCGTGGCTTTCCTCGAGCGCTACCTGCGCGAAGACAACTCCGACGTATTGCATTTGCGGCTCGGGCCCGGCATGGGTATCGTCGCCAACAACGTGCTCCACGATCGCAGCGCCTTCGTCGATGACCCGGCCCGCCCGCGGCTGCTGTACCGGGCGCGCTACCTCGATCGCGTGGCTGAGCCGGAGCGATGATGAATCCACTCCCGAAGTCGGCGGCTGCCCAGCCTCGGCCTTGCACGCTCGGACCGCGCGCGTTTCACGCGCCGCGGCTGGCGCATCGCGCCCTGGACCCCTGATATGTCGCAGTGGCTCACCGTCTGGCGCGCAGCGCAACTCGTCGGTGTGCCGCGCGGCGTGCTGCAGCAGCGCGTGCGCGCGGGCGAGATCGGCTTGACCGACGGCCTGGTCTCGACCGAGACCCTGCTCCAGCTCTACCCGCAGGCCGAGCTAGAAAGCAGCGGCATGTTGGAGCGGGTCGTGCACATCAGGGAAGACGCCTTCGGCCAGCGCGTGCGCGAACGCCTGTTGCCGAGCCAGGAGGTGCTGGCTCTGCGCCTGTTTCGGCAGAGCCAGGAACTGGCCGATGTGCAGCGCCACCTGCAGCGCTATCACGCGCTGGTGATCGCGTTGCGCGAGCAACTGCAAGACAAGTTGGCGCAGACTGGGGGCGACGACGCCGCGCTGCTGGCCCTGCAACGCCAACTGAACGACGGGCTGGCGCGCGCTCTGGCCACTGAATCTGTCGATGTACTGGATGTCATGGACGATGTATTGAAGATGGTATCGGCGCAAGTCACCTTGCGGCCGAGCGGGCATCAGTTCGCGGTCGAAGGCCACGACACGCTGCTGCAGGCCGGCCTGCGCGCCGGGCTGAACCTGAACTACGGCTGCGGCAACGGCAGTTGCGGCATGTGCAAGGTGCGCGTGATCTCGGGCGAGGTGACGCGCACGATGCCCTTCGACTACCCGCTCTCGGAGGCCGAAAAGCAGCAGGGCTACACCCTCATGTGCGTCCACACCGCGGCCAGCAGCGAGATCACGCTTGAGACGCTGGAAGCGGGTGGCCCGGCCGACATCCCGCCGCAGCAGATCGTGACCACCGTGCGCGCCGTGCGCGAGCTGGCCCCCGACACGCGCCTGCTGCACCTGCAAACACCACGCAGCCACCGGCTGCGCTTTCTGGCCGGCCAGTCGGTCACGCTCGGCCGTGCCGGCGGGCTCGACAGCGCGGGCGACGATCTGCGGGCCACGCACCCGATCGCGAGCTGCCCCTGCGACGACCGCAATTTGCACTTCTTCATTCCGCGTGAGTCCGACGATGCCTTCGCCCGCCTGGTCTTCAGCGGCGCGCTGAAAACGGGCGACGCGGTCAACCTGTGGGGGCCGGTCGGCGAGTTCGTGCTCGCCGATGGCCAGCGCCCGCTGGTGTTTGCCGCCTGCGATACCGGCTTCGCGCCGATCAAGAGCCTGAGCGACCATGCCTTGTCGCTCGATGCGGCCCCATCGCTGTCGCTGTTCTGGCTGGCCACGCGCAGCGACGGTCACTTCCAGGCCAACCAGTGCCGCGCCTGGTCGGAGGCGCTGGACAACTTCGAGTCTGCGCTGTTCAGCGACAGCGACGCCGCGGCCGGCGCGCGCCAGGTGCTGGCTGCCATCCGCGCCGACCTGTTCGACATCGAGTGCGACTTCTACCTCGCCGGGCCGCAGGCCTTCGTCAGCGCGCTCGGCGCCGCGCTGCTCGAAGCCGGCGTGCCGGCGGCACAACTGATGGCGGAGGTGGTGTGAACCTGGTGCCTGCTGGAATGGACAAGCCCGACGCCGACCCCGGCTGCAGCGGCGGCGAATCGTTCGCGCTGCGGGTGCTGGGCGACAGCATGGCGCCGGAATTCGTCGAGGGCGAGATCATCATCATCGAACCCGATGGCGCCTTGCGCGACGGCTGCTTCGTGCTCGCCCAAGTGGCCGGTGAATGGACCTTCCGGCAACTGCAACGCGACGGCAATGCCTGGCGCCTGCACGCCCTCAACCCGGCCTACGCCGACCAGCCCCTGGCCGACCTCAGCGCGATCCACGGCGTGATCATCCAGAAGGCCGTGCCGGGCCGGCGCCGGCTCAGCAAACACTACCTTTGATCGACAAGCCATGCCCTACTTCGTCTTCAGTGTCCGGCCCTATGCCCAGATCGAAAAGCTGGCCGAGTTCAGTGCCTTCAAGCAGGCCTCGGTGCATGCCAAGGCGCTGCGCACCGCACCGGCCGCCGGCGGCGGCGCGAAGATCAAGGTCATGTTTGCCGACAACGAGCAGCTCGCCGAAGACCTGCTGTGCCAGGTGCGCGAGCCGGGCCCGACGGGCGACGACTGAGCGGCATGAGCGATCTCGATCCGCCTGGCCGCATCGCCTGCTGTGCCAGCGGCGGCGGCAGCACGGCCTGTGTTTTCAGCAAGGCCCTGCTGGCGCGCAGCGCGGTTTGTGAATGCGCCGAGCGCCGCAGCGTCGGCGAGCGCGAACTGATCGAATGCAACTCGCCGGTCGCGCACACCCATTGCAGCACGCTGGGCGCGCTGCTGCATGAACGCGCCCGCTTCGCGCTGCGCCTGCCGAGCCCGGGGCACGTGATCGTTCATGCCCAGGCGCTGCGGCTGCAATGCGGTGGCCTGGCCGGCCTACAGCAGGCGCTGGGGGCAGAGCAGGCCGATGTGCACCGCATGGTCGGCGCCGCCCACGAACGCTATGGCAGCCTGACCGAGTTGCCCTGGGACGCTATCGTGCAGGTGCTCAAGCAGTGGCAGGCACGCCGGCCCCGCTCGCCGCGCCTGTCGCCAGGGGGATGAAGCCCGCCGGGCTCGATGCCCGCGACGCCATCGATGCCCTCGTTGCCGCCGTCCAGACCAACTGCCATCTTGCCGATGCGCGCCATGCGGCCGACCTGTCGCTGTGCATCTACCTTTTGCAGATGCGCGAGCTCTACCGCTGGGAGCGGGGGCTGGCCTTCGGCGCCACGCTCGAGCGCCAGGCCGTCGGCCGCTGGCTGGCCGAGCGCGAAGCGCTGTGGCTCGAGTTGGAGGCCCAGCCCTTCGTGCCCTTGCCGTTCGCCGGTCGGCGGTTCGACGCCCAGGACACCGATGCGCTGAACGCCGCCCTGGCGCCGCTCGGGCTCGTGTATGGCGCCGGGCTGGCATCGCAGGGCCGCCCCGGTTTTTTCCTGGCCCAACTCGATCGCTTGCAGCCGCGCGACGACGGCCTGACGGTGCAGGTCTGTGGCCGCGAGCTGGCGCGCGGCCTGTTCGCGCCGCCGGCCGCGCTGGTCGGCGGCCAGACCATCGTGCTGCGGCGCGAATCGCTGGCCCGCTGGCTGTGGGAAAGGTTCGAAGCCTTCAGCCTGCGCCACGCCGAGGGCCCGTTCAAGGCCCTGGTCGATGCCTATGGCTTGCACGACGAGGCGTCGTTCGTCGCTGCCTTGCCGAGGCTGGTTGACGATCAATGCGAAACCCTGGTCCTGCATGAACTCGGCGAGCACCGCGCCGCCCAGTGGTTGGAGCCCGGCTGGGCCGCCATGCGACTGGCGCTGGCGCAGCGCCGCAACGACCTGCTGGTGCGTGCGGTGCGCGACCACATCGCCGACCTCGAAGTCACGCTGCCGACCCTGCTCGATCGCGGCGACGCGCCGGCACTGCACTTCTGGTTTGCCAACTACGAGGGCCATCGCGAGCGCCTGTTCCCCACGCTCGCCTGCGCCTACGCCGCCTGGCGTGGCGGCGACGAGGGCCAGGCATTGCTGCGAGCGGCACGCTCGGGCGCGCTCCATTTTCGTCGCCTGGCCGCGCAGGTGCTGGCCTTGCACACCCAACGGGGCAACGATGCCGAAGCGGCGATCGGCCGGCTGCTCACGGCGCCAGATTCCGTTTGCAGTGCGCCAGAGTGAAATTTCACATGCGGCGCGCCTGCCAAGCGCTGACGCGCTCGCGACGCGCTTCAGGCGGAGAACGACAGCGAACCCGATTCAGTGCGCACCGCGGATATGCCGGCGCGGCGAGCCTTTCGCGCCACCGGCCGCCGCATGGTCCAGCCCGCTCAGGATGCCGCATTGGTCGACGGTGTGCGGCGCGCCGCAGCGCGCGCGCAGCGCGTGGAGATCCTTGGCCAGGGTTCGGAGTTCGCGGATGCGCTCGGCCACATGCACGATGTGCGCGTCGAGCAGGGCGTTCACCTCGCCGCAGTCCTGTGTTGGCGAATCCTTGAACCGAAGCAAGGAACGGATCTCGTCCAGCGTCATGTCCAGGTTGCGGCAGTGGCGCACGAAGGCCAGGCGCTCGGCATGCGCGTCGGTATAGAGGCGGTAGTTGTTGTCGCTTCGCGCCGCGGCGGGCAGCAGGCCTTCGCGCTCGTAGAAGCGGATCGTCTCGACCGGGGTGCTGGTGGCTACGGCCAGGGCGCCGATACGCATGGGAAACCTCTCATTTCAGCTTGCCGCTTGACTCTACACCGCCTTCAGGGTTGTCAATGCCGACTCACCTGCCCGGGAACGCCACTGTGAATCAAGCCCGAACGACCCCCGAAGCGCCAGCCGCGAGCTGCGCCGCTGACGCCTGCTGCGCGCCCGGCCTGAACCCGATCACCCTGCCGATCCCAGCGGCCGCGAGCCCGGCGCGAGCGCTCTTCCGGGTGCCGACGATGGACTGTGCCGTCGAGGAATCCGAGATCCGGCGCGCCGTGGCCGGCATTGCGGACATTCGCTCGCTGAGCTTCAACCTCGGCCAGCGCACGCTGGCCCTGGACGCACCGGCCGCCGCTGTCGAGCAGGCACTGGTCGCCATCCGCAAGTACGGCTTCGATCCGCAGCCGGTGCCCGCCGCGGCTGCCGATGCGCCGGGCACGACGCCCGCGGCCGGCGACGATCACGATCATGAGCATGGCAGCGGCGGCCTGCAACGCCTGGGCCTGGCGCTGGCGCTGGCCATCGCTGCGGAAGCGCTGGGCTACTTCGCGCCCGACACGCGGGTCTGGCAAGGCGTCGGGCTGGCCGTGGCGGCGGCGGCGATCTGGGCTGCCGGCTTCGATGTCTACAAGAAGGGCCTGGTCGCGTTGGGCCATGGCCGGCTGAACATCAACGCGCTGATGACGGTGGCGGTGACCGGCGCCTTCGCCATCGGCCAATGGCCCGAGGCGGCCATGGTGATGGCGCTGTACGCGATTGCCGAGGCCATCGAGTCGCGCGCGGTCGATCGGGCCCGCAACGCGATCAAGGGCCTGCTGGCGATGGCGCCCGAAGAAGCGGCGGTGCGCCAGCCGGACGGC
>JANMSR010000113.1:0-2892 GCA_031389565.1 Burkholderiales bacterium | reverse complement strand
GCGGCAGGAAGGCGGCGAGATTCGGGCCGCGCAGCAAGGCTTCGACTTCGCCGGCCAGGGCCAGGGTCTGCGTGGCGCTCCACGCCGGCGAGACGCCCGCGTGCACGCACAACCAGCCTTCGCGCTCGAGCGCCAGCGGGCGCTGGCGCAGCCAGTCGAGCCAGGCCTCGCGGTCGGGCGCGTCGAGGATCTCGCGCAGCGTGTCGCTGGCGTGTTCGGGCCGCACGCCGTGGGCGACGGCGAGCAGGTGCAGGTCGTGGTTGCCGAGCAGGGCGTCTGCCGCCTCTCCCAGCCCACGCACACGCCGCAGCACCGGCAGTGATTGCGGACCGCGGTTGACCAGGTCGCCGAGCACGGTCAGCCGGTCACGCGACGGCGAAAAGCCGATTTCGGCAAGCAGGCGTTCGAAAGCGTCGCAACAGCCCTGCAGGTCGCCGATCAGGTAGTGCATGGGGCGATTCTGCTACGCTGCCGCCCCTGTTGGTTTCACGGGGCACGCGACACGCGGTCTCGCTGCATGGACCTCGCGCTGCTCGCTTTTCTGATCCTGCTCAATGGCGTGTTCGCCATGTCGGAGATGGCGCTCACCGCCAGCCGCAAGGCGCGGCTTCAGGTCATGCTCGAAGCCGGCGAGCCGGGCGTCGAGGCGGCGATGGCGCTGCACGACAACCCGACCAAATTCCTGTCGACGGTGCAGATCGGCATCACCTCGATCGGCATACTCAACGGCATCGTCGGCGAAGCGGCGTTCGCCGAGCCGCTGGCCGTCTGGCTGCAGCACGCCTTCGCGGTGCCGCCGCGCGCAGCCGCGTTCAGTGCCACCGGCCTGGTGGTCGTGATCATCACCGTGCTGACCATCATCTTCGGCGAACTGGTGCCTAAGCGCGTCGGCCAGCTCTACCCCGAGACGGTGGCCCGCCTGGTGGCCACGCCGATGATGTGGTTGTCGACCGCGGCGCGGCCGCTGGTGGCACTGCTGTCGGTGTGCACGGTGGCCGTGCTGCGCCTGTTCGGCATCCGCGGCGGGCCCCACCGCAGCGTCACCGAGGAGGAAATCACGGCCAGCCTCGAAGAGGGCCTGGACGCCGGGGTGATCGAAGAGCAGGAGCACCAGATGGTGCGCAATGTGTTTCGCCTCGACGACCGCCAGATCGGCTCGATGATGATGCCGCGCACCGAGATCACCTGGCTCGACGTGGCCGCGCCGCTGGCCGATTCGCTGGCCCTGATGGCCGAGAGCCTGCACACGCGCTACCCGGTCTGCCGCGGCGGGCTGACGGAAGTGCTGGGCGTGGTCTCGGCGCAAAGCCTGCTGCCGGCGCTGGCCCGCGGCGAAGAGCCGAACCTGGCCGACGTGCTGACCGCGCCGGTGTTCGTGCCCGAAACCCTGTCGGGCATGGAGCTTCTCGAGCAGTTCCGCGTCTCCAGCGCCGAGCTGGTGTTCGTGGTCGACGAGTACGGCGAGGTGCAGGGTGTGATCACGGTGCGCGACGTGCTCGAAGCCATCACCGGCGAGTTCTCCGCGCCGGCCGACGACAAGCCCTGGGCCGTCGCGCGCGACGACGGCAGTTGGCTGCTCGACGGCCTGATCCCGGTGCCCGAACTGAAAGATCGCCTGGCCTTGAAAGATCTGCCCGAGGAGGACCGCGGCCGCTACAACACGCTGGCTGGCATGATCATGCTCTTGCTCGGCCGCCTGCCGCGTACCGCCGATCGCGTCGACTGGAACGGCTGGCGCTTCGAAGTCGTCGACATGGACGGCAAGCGCGTCGACAAGGTGCTGGTGGCGCCGATCGACAACCCCGGAGACAACCAAGCATCATGATCGACCCGACCCTGTTTGCCGAGCCGCTGGCCCTGGACCGCGTGCAGCACCGCAGCGTGAGGCTCGAGCCGGGTGCCACGCGCTACGACCGCACCGCCGGCATGAACGCCCTGTTCATCACCGCGGTCGAGTTCGGCGATGTCTGCCGCGAGTACCCGATCGTCTTCGTCGACGCCGGCCAGGCCGCCGACGGCCAGCGCGAGGTGGCGCCGATGGCCGTGCTCGGCCTCGAGCAAGGCGAAAACCTGATGCTCGGCGATGACGGCCGCTGGGCGGCGCGCTACACGCCGGCCTTGCTACGCGGCTACCCGCTCGGCGTGGTGCATGTCGACGCCACCAGCTACGCCGTGTGCATCGATGCCAAGTCCGGTGCGTTGTCCAACGACCAAGGCGAGCGGCTGTTCGATGACGCCGGCGAGCCCACACCCTTCCTCAACGAGCGGCGCCAGTTCGTCGAAGACATCGAGCGCGAGGCGCAGCGCACGCGCCAGTTTGGCCGCCGTCTGCTCGAGCTCGAGCTGCTGCGTTCGATGCGCTTTGACGCCACGCTGCCCGACGGCAACCAGATGTCGGTCGACGGCTTCCTGGCCCTGGACGAAGACAAACTCGCTGCCTTGCCCGACGCCACCGTGGCCGACCTGCACCGCAGCGGCGTGCTGGCGCTGATCCATGCCCACCAGATCTCGCTCGGCCTGATGCGCGCGCTGGTCGAGCGCCGCCTGGCACGCCGGGCCACGGCGTAACCGAGCGTGGCCGGCAACGCCTTCGAGGTCCTGCAGTCCACGCCGGCGATGCGAACCCGACACACGACACCATGAGCCCGCCGGGCCGCCCCAAGGGCGAATACCGGAGCGCGCAGCACGAAGGTTGACTGATGACCGATCGCCAAGACGACTTCGACCGCGGCCTCGTCAACCGCCGCGCCATGCTCGGCGACGAATGGGTCGACCGCTCGCTGGCCAACGCCACCGCGTTCAACGCCGAGTTCCAGAGCCTGATCAGCCGCTACGCCTGGCACGACATCTGGAGCCGGCCAGGTCTGGACGCCACGACGCGGCGCCTGCTGG
>JANMSR010000047.1:0-5121 GCA_031389565.1 Burkholderiales bacterium | reverse complement strand
GGCGCTGCTGCTGCTGCACGAACGCCTGGCGCTGGTGACCGTGCTGCTCACCGCCTTCGGCCGGGCCATCAGCGAGGTCGGTGCGGTGATGATCGTCGGCGGCAATATCGACGGCGTGACGCGGGTCATGACCACCGCGATCGCGCTCGAAACCAGCAAGGGCGACCTGCCGCTGGCGCTCGGCCTGGGGATCGTGCTGTTGGCCGTGGTCGGTGCGATCAATGCCGCGATCGCGCTGGTGCAGCGCCAGCACGGTGCGCATGCCGAGGCGGGGGCTCGGTGAGCGCCGCCTTGATCGAACTGCACGACGCCGCGGTGCGCTTCGGCTCGCTCGCGGCGCTGACCGGTGTCGATTTCGCGTTGCGGCCCGGCGAGCGCGTGGCCTTGGTGGGGGCCAACGGATCGGGCAAGACCACCCTGCTGCGCCTGCTGCACGGCCAGCTTGCGCATGCCGGCACACGCCGCGTGGCGCTCGATGGCCAGGGCCGCGAGCCGGCGCAGGCGATGGTCTTCCAGCGCCCGTTCCTGCTGCGCCTGTCGGTCTGGCACAACCTGATGCTGGCGTTGTGGCTGGCCGGCGTGCCGCGCGGCGAGCGCGCAGGGCGTGCGCTGCAAGCGCTCGAGCGCGTCGGCCTGGCCGATCAACGCCAGCGCCCGGCGCGAGTGCTCTCGGGCGGCCAGCAACAGCGCCTGGCGCTGGCGCGCGCCTGGGCTGTGCGGCCGCGGGTGCTGTTCCTCGACGAGCCCACCGCCAGCCTCGACCCCGGGGCCAAGCGCGAGGTCGAGCAACTGATCACCGAGTTCGCCCAGGAAGGCCAGGAGTTGGGCTTGGCGGTCGTGATGAGCACGCACAACCTGGGCCAGGCCAAGCGCCTGGCGACGCGGGTGCTCTACCTCGAAGCCGGGCGCGTCATCGTCGACCTGTCGACGGCCGATTTCTTCAACCAGACGCTACCCGAAGCGGCGGCGCAGTTCGTCAAAGGGGAATTGCCATGGCACGCTTGATTCGGGGTTTCGCTGCTGCACTGTTGTGCGCGCTGTCATTGTCGGCGTGGGCGCAAGAGCGCTACATCGTGATGGCCTCGACCACCAGTACCGAGCAGTCGGGCCTGTTCACCCACCTGCTGCCGGCGTTCAAGGCCGCCAGCGGCATCGACGTGCGCGTGGTGGCCCTGGGCACCGGGCAAGCCCTCGATGCCGCGCGTCGTGGTGACGCCGACGTGGTGTTCGTGCACGACCAGTCCGCCGAAGAGAAGTTCGTTGTCGAGGGCTTCGGCGTCAAGCGCCTGCCCGTGATGGTCAACGACTTCGTGCTGATCGGGCCGAAGGCCGACCCGGCCGGCGTGACGGGCAAGGACATCGTTGCCGCGCTCGGCAAGCTGGCCGCGCAAGGCGCGCCGTTCATCTCGCGCGGCGACAAGAGCGGCACCCACGCCGCCGAGTTGCGCTACTGGAAGCTGGCCCACATCGACGCCGCCGCCAGTGCACCGAAGGGCTACCAGGCCTGCGGCTGCGGCATGGGCCCGGCGCTGAACATCGCCGCATCGAGCAATGCCTATGTGCTCGCCGACCGCGGCACCTGGCTCAACTTCAAGAACCGCGCCGACCTGGGCGTCCTGGTCGAAGGCGATACGCGGCTGTTCAACCCCTACGGCGTCATCGTCGTCAACCCGGCCCGGCACCCGCATGTGAAAGCGGCGCTGGCGCAGACCTTTGCCGACTGGGTGGTGTCGCCGGCCGGGCAGGCGGCGATCGCCGGCTACAAGATCGGCGGCGAGCAACTGTTCTTTCCGAACGCGAAGTAGCCTTGGGGTCGTAAGACAATGGCGATCCATTGCCGGAGCGCGCGCATGACTGCACCCAAGGCCTTCGCCTCCCAAGCCGACCTCGAAGAAAAGAAGGTCAGCTTCACCAAGCTGTCCGACAACGCTTACGCCTACACCGCCGAGGGCGACCCTAACACCGGCGTGATCGTCGGCGACGACGCGGTGATGGTGATCGATACCCAGGCCACGCCGGTGATGGCCGAGGACGTGATCCGGCGCATCCGCGACGTCACCGATAAGCCCATCAAGTACGTCGTGCTGTCGCACTACCACGCGGTGCGCGTGCTCGGCGCCTCGGGCTACGCGCCCGAGCAGATCATCGCCAGCCGCGACACCTACGACCTGATCGTCGAGCGCGGCGAGCAGGACAAGGCCAGCGAGATCGGCCGCTTCCCGCGCCTGTTCCAGTCTGTCGAGTCGGTGCCGCCGGGCATGACCTGGCCGACGATCACGTTCAGCGGCCGGATGTCCGTCTGGCTCGGCAAGCTCGAAGTGCAGTTGATCCAGCTCGGCCGCGGCCATACCAAGGGCGACACCGTGGCCTGGCTGCCCGGGCAGAAGATCTTGTTTTCCGGCGACCTGGTCGAGTCGGGTGCCACGCCCTATGCCGGTGACGCCTACTTCAGCGACTGGCCGACAACGCTGGACAACATCGCCGCGATGAAGCCGCGTGCGCTGGTGCCCGGCCGCGGCGCCGCGCTGACCACACCTGAGCAGGTTGCCGCCGGGCTGGCGGGCACGCGCTCCTTCATCAGTGACGTGTACGCCAGCGTGCAGGCCGGCGTCAAGGCGGGGCAGGATCTGAACGCGGTCTACACGGCCACCCTGGCCAAGCTCAGACCGACCTACGGCCACTGGGTCATCTTCGACCACTGCATGCCCTTCGACGTGACCCGCGCCTACGACGAGGCCACGCAGCACCCCGACCCACGCATCTGGACGGCCGAGCGCGACACCCTGATGTGGAAAGCCCTCGAAGGCTGATACGACAGAAAGGACGCAACGCCATGACCATCACCCAACGCATCCATCACGTGGCCTACCGCTGCCGCGATGCCAAGCAAACCGTCGAGTGGTACCGCCAGCACCTGGAGATGGATTTCGTGCTCGCGATCGCCGAAGACCAGGTGCCTTCCACCGGCGCGCCCGACCCGTATATGCATGTCTTTCTCGATGCCGGGCAGGGCAACGTGCTGGCTTTCTTCGAGCTGCCCAACGCGCCGCCGATGGGCCGCGACAGCAGCACGCCCGACTGGGTCCAGCACATCGCCTTCAAGGTCGACAGCCTGGCCACGCTCGAAGCCACCCAGAAGCGGCTGGAGGCGGCCGGCATCGCCGTGGTCGGCCCGACCGAGCACACGATCTTCAAGTCGATCTATTTCTTCGACCCCAACGGCCACCGCCTCGAACTCGCCGTCGACACGGCCACGCCCGAGATGAACGCCAAACTCGACAAGGTGAAGTGGGAGATGCTCGAAGAGTGGAGCCGCACCAAGCGCGCGCCCAAGCACGCCGCGTGGATGCACGAGAAGAAATGACCACCCCCGAAGCGGCTGCGCCGCTCCCCCTCAAGGGGGCAACAACAGCGGCCCGGCAAAGCCGGATCCGCGGTGTTTGCTTGGGCAGGCCTGTGTTTACCTAGGCAGCGGTGCTCTCTACCTACACCTGGCCGCGCTACGCGTACCGCCGCGCGAGCGAGCAGGGCGCCGCAACGCCGCGCCGCGCGCCGCTGGTGATCGTCGGCGCCGGGCCGGTGGGCCTGAGTGCCGCCATCGACGCCGCCTTGCGCGGCCTGCCGGTGATCCTGCTCGACGACGACAACACCGTGTCGATCGGCTCGCGCGGCGTTTGTTATGCCAAGCGCACGCTGGAGATCTTCGACCGCCTGGGTCTCGGCGACCGCGTGGTGGCCAAGGGCGTGACCTGGAATGTCGGCCGCACCTTCCACGGCGAGCGCGAAGTGTTCAGCTTCAACCTGCTGCCCGAGGCCGGCCACCAGCGGCCGGGCATGGTCAACCTGCAGCAGTACCATCTCGAGCAGTTCCTGGTCGAGCGCGCAATGGAATTGCCGGCGATCGACCTGCGCTGGCAGCACAAGCTGGCGGCGGTGACGCCGGGCGATGATGGCGTGCTGCTGGAGGTCGACACCGCCGACGGCCGCTACACGCTGCAGGCCGATTGGTTGATCGCCGCCGACGGCGCACGCAGTGGCATCCGCCGACAGATGGGGCTGGACGTCGAAGGCAAGGTGTTCCATGACCGCTTCCTGATCGCCGACATCGTGCTGAACTCGGATCAGGGCGAACCGTTCCCGCTCGACCGCACCGAGCGCCGCTTCTGGTTCGCACCACCCTTCCACGCCGGCGAAAGCGCGCTGATGCACCGCCAGGCCGACAACGTCTGGCGCCTCGATTTCCAGCTCGGTTGGGACACCGACCCCGAGGCCGAAAAGGCGCCGGAGCGGGTGCGCGCGCGGGTGCGCGCCGCGCTCGACCAGCAGGGCTTCGCCCACCTCGGCTTCGAGCTCGAGTGGGTCAGCGTCTACACATTCCAGTGCCGGCGCATGGCCCGGTTTCACCATGGCCGCGTGCTCTTCGTCGGCGACAGCGCGCACCAGGTGTCGCCCTTCGGCGCGCGCGGCGCCAACTCGGGCGTGCAGGACGCCGACAACCTGGTGTGGAAGTTGAAGCTGGTGATCGATGGTGCGGCGCCCGCTTCGCTGCTCGACAGTTACGACCACGAGCGCGGAAAGGCTGCCGACGAGAACCTCCTAAACTCCACCCGCTCGACCGACTTCATGACCCCCAAGGGCCGCGCCGCACGTCTGTTGCGCGACGCCGTGCTGTCGCTGGCCGACGAGGTACCCGCGGGCCGCGCCCTGGTCAACAGCGGCCGACTGTCGGTGCCTACCGTGCTCGCGGATTCACCGCTGAACACGCCCGACACCGAGCCCTTCGACGGCTGGATGGTGCCCGGCACGCCGCTCGACGACGCACCCGTGCGCGACGCGGATGGCCGTGCCGGCTGGCTGCTGCCGCATACCGGCCAGGGCTTCGTGCTGCTGCGTTTCGGCCTGCCCGACGGCATCGAAAGCGCGGCGATCGACGCGCTGTCTCGCCGCCGCGTCGTTGTGCAGCCGCTCTATGTGCTGGCGCCGGGCGAGCGTGCCGCCTCCGGACAGGCCTGGGTCACAGACATCGAAGGCCTGTCCGCCCGGCGCTGCGACGCGCGGTCCGGCACCTGCTACCTGATCCGGCCCGACCAGCATGTGGCCGCGCGTTGGCGCCGCTTCGAC
>JANMSR010000015.1:0-5179 GCA_031389565.1 Burkholderiales bacterium | reverse complement strand
AGGAGATCACCGACACCGCCGCACTGGTCGCTGAAACCGCCGCGTTGAGCCCCGGCACTCGAACGCAGTTCAAGGTCCTGCGCGGCGGTCAGCCGGCAACGATCAGCGTCGAGTTGGGGCAGCGCCCGGCGGCGCGCCAGCCGTGAGCCTAGCCGCAGCAGTTGCCTGCCCACGGGCGTGGCCGCTGTCTTCCTACGAAGCAGAGCTTTCAAAATTCAACAGGAGTCCATAGTCATGGCAATCACCCGAACCCTCAATGAAACTCGTGCGGTACCCGCCGAAGCGCGAACCACCACGCCGAGCCGTCTGCCGCTCAGCCTGCTGGTGGCGCTGGTCGTCGGTTCCATCCTGGGCAGCGGCATCTTCGGCCTGCCGCAGAACATGGCGGCGGGCGCCGGGGCCGGCGCGATCCTCATCGGCTGGTTGGTCACCGGCGTCGGCATGCTGGCGTTGGCGCTTGTGTACCAGTCGCTGTCGATGCGAAAGCCCGACCTGAACAACGGTGTCTATGCCTATGCACGCGCCACAGCCGGCGAGTACGTCGGCTTCAACGCCGCCTGGGGCTATTGGGTCAGCGCCTGGATCGGCAACGTCGGTTACCTGGTGGCGGCGTTTGGCGCGCTCGGCTATTTCTTCCCTGTGTTCGGCGACGGCAATACCGCTGCGGCCGTGGCCGGTGCGTCGCTGGTGTTGTGGGTCGTGCACGCGCTGGTGCTGCGCGGCATCCAGGGTGCGGCGATGCTCAACGCAGTCGTCACGCTGGCCAAGGTCGTGCCGCTGCTGCTGTTCATCGCGCTGGTCGCGCTGGCCTTCCAGGTAAAGACATTCACGTTCGACTTCTGGGGCGCGCCGACACTCGGCCCGGTGCTGGACCAGGTGCGCAGCACGATGCTGGTGACGGTATGGGTCTTCATCGGCATCGAAGGCGCGAGCGTGTATTCGGCCCGCGCACGGCGCCGCGAAGACGTGGGCCGCGCGACCGTGATCGGCTTTGTCATCACGCTGGTGTTGTTGATGGGCGTGTCGCTGCTGTCGCTGGGCGTGCTGCAACAGCCTCAGCTTGCGCAGTTGAAGAACCCTTCGATGGCCGGTGTTCTGGAGGGTGCCGTCGGTACCTGGGGCGCGGTGTTGATCTACGTCGGCCTGTTCGTCTCGGTCGGCGGCGGCTTCCTGGCCTGGATGCTGCTCGCGGCCGAATCGCTGTTCACGCCGGCAGGCGGTGGCGTGATGCCCGAATGGCTGGGCCGCCAGAACCGGCAAGGCGTACCCGCCAATGCGCTGTGGCTGACCAACGGCATGGTGCAGTTGTTCCTGGTGGTGACGCTGTTCTCCAAGGCCTCGTACCTGGCGCTGATCTCGCTGTCCACGGCGATGATCCTGCTGCCCTACCTGTTCAGTGCCATCTACGGCCTGCTGCTGTCCCGGCGCGGCGAAGGCGCGCCGGGCACGCAGCGTGCCGCAGATCTGCCCATCGCCGGGCTGGCGGTGGTCTATTGCCTTTGGCTGCTGTACGCGGCGGGGCCCAAATACCTGCTGCTCGGATCGCTGCTCTACGCGCCGGGTGCCGCGGTGTACCTGTGGGCCCGCAAGCAGCGCGCAGAGCGTGCGTTCAAGGGCTACGAACTGGCGATCCTGGCCGTGCTGTTGCTGATGGCTGCTGCAGCCGCCTACCTGCTGGCCACAGGCGGGCTCAGCCTGTGAGCGCGTTGCGCGTCAATCCCAACCCAAGAGAGATCGACATGACATTCGGTGTGCATTCAGAAGTCGGGCGCCTGCGCAAGGTGCTGGTGTGCCGGCCAGGGCTGGCGCATATGCGCCTGACACCTGCCAACTGCCGCGATTTGCTGTTCGACGATGTGCTCTGGGTGACGCAGGCCAAGAACGACCACCATTCGTTTGTCAATGCGATGGTCGAGCGCGATGTCGAAGTGCTGGAAATGCACGAACTCCTGGCCACCGTCGTGGCCGACCCCACGGCGCGCGACTGGATCCTCGATCGCAAGCTGGGCGCCAACTTCATCGATGCTGAGGATGTGCTCGCGCTGCGCCAATGGCTCGAGTCGCTGCCGCCCGCGCAACTGGCGGAACGCCTGATCGGTGGCGTGGTGCGCGGCGAGCTGCCGTTTGAGCCCACGGGACTGGTGGCACGCTGCGCCGCGCCGGCCGAGTTTCTGATGCCACCGTTGCCCAACACGCTGTTCACCCGCGACACCAGTTGCTGGATCGGCGACGGTGCGGTGTTGAGCCCGATGTTTTGGCCGGCACGCCGGCAGGAGACCTTGCTGGCGACCGCCATCTACCGCTTTCACCCGGACTTCGCCGGGCACGTCGTCGAGTGGTGGGGCGACCCCGATGTGGATCATGGCTTCGCGTCGCTGGAAGGCGGCGATGTGATGCCGCTCGGCCGCGGCGTTGTGCTCGTGGGCATGGGCGAGCGCACGTCGCCGCAAGCGGTGAGCCAGCTTGCCCGCGCGCTGTTCGCACGCGGTGCCGCCAGCCGCGTGCTCGCCGCGCAGATGCCCAAGTCGCGTGGGGCGATGCACCTGGACACCGTATTCACCTTCTGCGATGTGGACCTGGTGACGACTTTTCCGGACGTGGTGAACGAGATACGCAGCTTCAGCATTCGCCCCGGCCCGCACGAGGGCTCGCTCGATGTGCGTCCGGAAAGCCAACCCTTCGTCGAGGTCGTGGCCGAGGCGCTGGGGTTGCCCCGTCTGCGCACCGTGCTGACCGGCGGTAATGCCTACGAGGCCGAGCGCGAGCAGTGGGACGACGGCAACAACCTGCTCGCGCTCGCCCCGGGTGTGGTGATGGCCTACAACCGCAACACCTACACCAACACGCTGTTGCGCAAGGCAGGGATCGAGGTGATCACGATCCCGAGCGGAGAGCTGGGCCGCGGTCGTGGTGGCAGCCACTGCATGTCGTGCCCGATTGCGCGCGACGCACTCTGAACAACCGCCGATCGGTCAACGAGGACTCCCACCATGAGCTTCAACCTTCGCAACCGCAGCCTGCTCGACCTGAAGGACTTTGCGCCGCGCGACATCCGCTTCCTGATCGATCTGGCCGCCGAGTTGAAACGCTCCAAGTACGTCGGCAACGAGCACCCTCGGTTGAAGGGCAAGAATATTGCGCTGATCTTCGAGAAGGCTTCGACGCGCACGCGCTGCGCCTTCGAGGTAGCGGTGCACGACCAGGGCGGCCATGTGACCTACATCGATCCGGTGGGATCGCAGCTGGGCCACAAGGAGTCGCTGAAGGACACCGCGCGGGTCCTGGGGCGCCTCTACGACGGCATCGAGTACCGCGGCTTTCACCAGAGCGTCGTCGAAGATCTCGCACGCTTCTCGAATGTGCCGGTCTGGAACGGCCTCACCGACGAAGCCCACCCGACGCAGATCCTGGCCGACCTGCTGACGATGGAGGAGTTCGGCGAGAAGCCCCTGCACGAAATGTCGTTCTGCTATCTGGGCGACGCACGCTTCAACATGGGTTGCTCGCTGTTGATCGGGGGCACGCAGATGGGCATGGACGTGCGCATCGCCGCGCCGGCTGCATTGCAGCCGCCGGCCGAGCTGGTGGCGCAGATGCGCGCGCTGGCGATCACCACCGGGGCACGCATCACGCTCGAGGCCGACCCGCTGAAAGCCGTGGCCGGGGCCGACTTCCTCTACACCGACGTCTGGGTATCGATGGGCGAGCCCGACGACGTGTGGAAGCAGCGCATCGACGAGTTGTTGCCGTACCAGGTGACAAGCGCACTGATGCGGGCGACCGGCAAACCTCGCACGCGCTTCATGCATTGCCTGCCGGCGTTCCACAACCTCGATACCGAGGTCGGCCGGCAGGTGCATGAACGCTACGGTCTGAGTGAAATCGAGGTGACCGACGAGGTGTTCGAATCCGATGCGTCCATCGTCTTCACCCAGGCCGAGAACCGCATGCACACGATCAAGGCCGTGCTGGTGGCCACGCTCGCATGAGGCTCGTTGTCGCGCTCGGTGGCAATGCGCTGCTGCGCAGAGGCCAGGCACTGAGTGCCGTCAACCAGCTCGACAACGTGCGCGTCGCTGCGGCGCAGCTGGCGCGCGTGGCGCTGAAGCACGAAGTCGTGCTGACCCACGGCAACGGCCCGCAGGTCGGCTTGTTGGCGCTGCAAGCGGCGGCGTACACCGCCGTGCAAGGCTATCCGCTGGACGTGCTGGGCGCGCAGACCGACGGCATGATCGGCTACTTGCTCGAACAGGAGCTTAGCAATCGTCTGCCGCCCGACAAGGTGGTCGTGACTTTGCTGACCCGTGTGGAAGTGAATCTCGACGACCCGGCCTTTGCGAAGCCCAGCAAGCCGATCGGCCCGGTCTACAGCCGCGCGGAGGCCGATCGTGTCGCGGCCGAAAGGCACTGGGTCATGGCACCTGACGGTGCCGGCTTCCGGCGTGTCGTCGCCTCGCCGCAGCCACAGCGTGTGCTTGGCCTCGATCCGATCCGCTGGCTGTTGGACCACCATGCGCTGGTGATCGCGGCCGGCGGCGGCGGCATACCGGTCGCGGTGGGGGACGATGGGCGCAGCAGGCACGGCGTCGAGGCGGTGATCGACAAGGACTTGTGCAGCGGCCTGCTGGCGCGCGAGCTGAACGCAGATTGCCTGGTCATCGCCACCGACGTCGATGCTGTCTATCTCGACTGGGGGCTGCCAGGGCAGCGTGCACTGCGCCAAGTGTCGCCGGGCGAGTTGGCGCGCCACCGGTTCCCCGAGGGTTCGATGGGGCCCAAGGTCGAAGCGGCGTCCCGTTTCGCGGTGGCGGCTGGCAGACGAGCACTGATCGGCTCGCTCGAACACATCGAGGCGATGCTGGAAGGCGAGGCGGGCACGGAGGTTCGGCCCGATGCGGTCGAACCTGCATTGGGCTCGCCAACAGGGGCGGCCAGGAAGCCACCATGAACGTGCCTGCAAGAATCCGTTCCATCTCGACCGGGCTGCTCATCGCTTGCGGCGTCTGGCTCGTGGGTCTGGGCCTCTACTTCATCGTTCTGCGGCCGCCGCTGTTGCCGGAAGACCCGCGCTTCATGGGCACCACGCTCGAACAAATTCGGACTGCTGTGCCGGGTCTCGAGGGCTGGTTGAAAATCGTGTTCAGGGTCATGGGTGGATTCATGGCGGGTGCCGGTGTGC
>JANMSR010000380.1:0-2715 GCA_031389565.1 Burkholderiales bacterium | reverse complement strand
GGCGGCCACGGCTACATTGCAGAGTCGGGCATGGAGCAGTTCGTGCGCGACGCGCGCATCAACATGATCTACGAGGGCACCAACACGATCCAGTCGCTGGACCTGCTGGGCCGCAAGGTGCTGGCCGACAATGGCAAGAAGCTGAAGGCCTTCGGCGCACGCATTGCGGCCTTCATCGAAGACGAGGGCACCCACGAGGCGATGCAGGAATTCGTCAACCCGCTGGCCGACCTGGGCGACAAGGTCACCAAGCTGACCACCGAGCTGGGCATGAAGGCCTTTGCCAACGCCGACGAGGTGGGCGCTGCCGCCGTGGACTACCTGCGCGTGATCGGCCACCTGGCGTTCGCCTATCTGTTCGCCCGCATGGCCAAGATCGCCCTCGAGAAAAAAGATTCGGGCGACCCGTTCTACAGCGCCAAACTCGCCACCGCGCGCTTCTACTTCGCCAAGCTGCTGCCGGAGACGGCCGGCTTGATCCGCAGCGCGCGCGCTGGTGTGGCGCCGCTGATGGCGATGGACGAAGCGCAGTTCTGAACCAGGAGACGCAAGTGAGTCGATTTCAAGTCCGCAAAGTCGCCGTGCTCGGTGCCGGCGTGATGGGTGCGCAGATCGCCGCCCATCTGGTCAACGTCAAGGTGCCGGTGCTGCTGTTCGATTTGCCTTCGAAAGAGGGCCCGAAGTCGGGTATCGCGATCAAGGCGATCGACAACCTGAAGAAATTGAAGCCCGCGCCGCTCGGCGTGGCCGAAGACGCGGCGCTGATCCAGCCGGCGAACTACGAAGAGCACCTGGCCCTGCTGGGCGAATGCGACCTGGTGATCGAAGCGATCGCCGAGCGCATGGACTGGAAGCTCGACCTCTACACCAGGATCGCGCCGCATGTGCCGGCGCATGCGCTGCTGGCGTCGAACACCTCGGGCCTGTCGATCACGAAATTGAGTGCCGCGTTGCCCGAGGCGATCAAGCCGCGTTTTTGCGGCATCCACTTCTTCAACCCGCCGCGCTACATGGCCCTGGTCGAGCTGATCGACACGCCCACCACCGAGCCGCGCGTGCTCGACGAGTTGGAGAGCTTCGTCACCACCTTCCTGGGAAAGAGCGTGGTGCGGGCCAAGGACACGCCGAACTTCATCGCCAACCGCGTCGGCATCGCCGGCATGCTGGCCACGATCAAGGAGGCCGAGAACTTCGGCCTCACGTACGACGTGGTCGACGACCTCACCGGCAAGAAGATGGGCCGCGCCAGCAGCGGCACCTTCCGCACCGCCGACGTGGTCGGGCTGGACACGATGGCGCATGTCATCAAGACGCTGCAGGACAACCTGGCCGACGATCCGTTCTTCGCCAGCTACGCCACGCCGCCGGTACTCGTGGGCCTGATCAAGGCGGGCGCGCTGGGCCAGAAGACCGGCGCGGGTTTCTACAAGAAGGTCGGCAAGGACATCCTGCGCCTGGACCCGGCCCAGCAGGACTACGTGCAGACCAGTGAAGCAGGCCCTTACGTGCCTGCGGGCGGCAAGGCCGACCCGATCGTCGAGCGCATGCTGAAGAAGCCGGCCGCCGAGCGGCTGAAGCTGCTGCGTGAATCGACCAACCCGCAGGCGCAGTTCCTGTGGGCGATCCTGCGCGATGCGTTCCACTACGCCGCGGTGCACCTCGAAGATATTGCCGACTGCGCGCGCGACGTCGACTTCGCGATGCGCTGGGGCTTCGGCACCCAGCAGGGCCCGTTCGAGCTGTGGCAGGCCGCGGGCTGGCAACAAGTGGCCGGCTGGGTGAAGGAAGACATCGAGGCGGGCAAGGCGCTGTCCAAGGCGCCGCTGCCGGCGTGGGTGTTCGACGGCCGCACGGGTGTGCACACGCCCGAGGGGTCGTGGAGCGCGGCGAAGCAGTCCTATGTGCCAGCCAGCACCCTGCCGGTTTACCAGCGCCAGCATTTCCGCGAAACGGTGCTCGGCGCGGGCACCGCCGATGCACTGAAGAGCGGCACCGAACTGTTCAGGAACGACGAAGTGCGGATCTGGACCCTCGACGGCGAGGTCGTCATCGCCTCCATCACCGCCAAGCTGCACCTGATCAGCCCGACCGTGACCGAGGGTCTTCTGAAGGCGCTGGAGATCGCCGAGGCCGACTATCAGGGCCTGGTGATCTGGTCGCCCGACGATGTGTTTTCTGCCGGCGCCAACCTCGAGTCGCTGATGCCGGTGTTCATGAAGCTCGGCGCCAAGGGCATCGCGCCCGAAGAGAAGAAGCTGCAGGACATGATGCTGCGCCTGCGCTATGCGCAGGTGCCGGTGGTCAGCGCGATCCGCGGCCTGGCGCTCGGTGGTGGCTGCGAAATCGCGATCTATTCGGCCAAGCGCGTCGCGGCGATGGAGAGCTACATCGGGCTGGTCGAGGTCGGCGTCGGGCTGATCCCTGGCGGCGGTGGCCTGGCCTATATCGCCCGCCGCGCCGCCGAGATGGCTGCTGCGGGCAACGCCAACGCCGATATCTTTGCGTTCGTGAAGGACGGCTTCACCAATGCCGCGATGGCCAAGGTCGGCACCAGTGCGATCGAGAGCAGGAAGCTCGGCTACCTGATCGATGGCGACTTGATCGTGGCGCACAAGGACGAGTTGCTCTACGTGGCCACGCAGCAGGCCAAGGCGCTGTTTGCCGCGGGCTACCGCCCTCCCGTCAAGCGCCTGTTCCCGGTCGCCGGCCGCAGCG
>JANMSR010000372.1:0-4287 GCA_031389565.1 Burkholderiales bacterium | reverse complement strand
TGGCGGTGCCACTGGCCGGGGTCGGATTTGCCGTGCGAGCGCGGGTCTTCGCTGAAGACCAGCGACTTGATCGTCACCGGTACGGTTTGCGAGGGCATGCGGATGCGGCCGAGGTCGATGAAGTCGAAGCCCCACAGCGTGATGCCGTCGATGACCAGCACCTCGCCACCCACCCGCGCGTCTTCCTCGATCAGGTGGCCGAGCGTGAGGGCGATGTCGCCATCGGCCACGATGTAGAGCGGCCGCGCCGCCGCGAGCGTGCGCGGCAGCGCGTCGAGCAGGCCCTGCGCCAGCGCGGCCAGGCGCATGTACGTCGGCGCACCGCTCCAGCGCAGCGAGAGGGCCACGTCCTGTTCGCCCTCGGTGAGGTCGTGGCGCTCGAAGGAGCCCCGCAGCGCTTGCGCCACCTCGGCCGCGTCGATCACCTCGCCCAGGGCCAGCGGCAGCGGCACCACCTGCAGGTTCTTGCGCGGCAACAGCCCACCGGGCTCGGAGACGAAGGTGGTGTTGCCGCTGAGTTGCACGCTGTACTCGGAGGCGCCGAGCACCGTCGCGCGGATGCATTCGCCCGCCGGCAACAGCGGCCAGGGTAGCGCTCCGGCGTCGATGCGCGTGCGCAGCGCTTCGCCGAAGAGCTTGCCCAGGTCGCCGAAGTCGCGCGGCTCGCGGCCATAGACGTACTCGCCCACGCCGCCGGAAAACATCACGCCCGCGAGTGGCCCGAAGTCGTCGATCGGATCGGTCAGCAGCAGCTCGCGCAGGTCGGTTTCGTCGTAGCGTTGCAGCAGCACGCGGATGAGCGCGTCGGCCATGCCGGCGGCGACCTTTGCCATTTGCGCGCGCGTGACGGCGCTGCCGACCCGCCAGTCGAATCCGGCGTGGCGCGCATGCGCGCGCCCGGCGGGGTCGAGCCGGGTGATGCGACCCTGATCGTCGACCACCATCAAGCGCCCACCGGTGTGCACGGCGGCAGTGGCGCGCAGCTCGCCGCGCTCGACCAGGCCGAGCTTGGTGGTGCCGCCGCCGACGTCGATGTTGAGGATGCGCGAGCCCGCGTCGTACGAACGCCGCGCCGCGCCCGAGCCGTAGACTGCGAGCATCGACTCCATGTGGTGGCCGGCGGTGGCGCAGACGAACTCGCCACCCTGCTCGGCCAGCATCGCGGCAATGGCCTGGCCGTTCTCGCGCCGCAGCGCTTCGCCGGTGAGGATCACTGCACCGGCATCGACCGCGTCGGCGTGCAGGCCGCTGGCGTCATAGGCGGCTTCGATGATCTGGCCGAGCGCAGCCGCATCGATCAGGGTCTCGCTGAGGTAGGGTGTCAGCGCGATCGGCGACTGGTAGATCGACTCGCGCGAGACCACCACGTAACGCGTCGACAACTGGTCGGCGACGCGCTGCAGGTGGATCTTGGAGAACACCACCTGGGTGCCGGCCGAGCCGATGTCGATGCCCACGCTGTGCAGGATCACGTTGTCGTGGACCCACAGCGCATGGTCGGCGGCGTTGAGCGCGGCGCCGAAATCGTCGTGGTCGTGGTCGTGGTCGGCGCCCTGGCCATGCGCGTGCTCATGGCCCTCGAGGTCGGCTCCCCCTTGGTGATCCTGCAGGCTGTGCGCGGGCGGCTGGGTCGGCATGGCGTGTCGTCAATAGAACGCGTCGAAGTGTTGCTGATCGGGCGGCACGCCGGCCTCCAGCAGCATGCGCTGCACGGCGGTGGCCATCGCCGGCGGGCCGGCGAAGTAGACCTCCATCGCGGGCAGTTGGTCACCATGGCGCCGCAGCGCAGCCTCGTGCACGAAGCCGACATCGCCCGCCCAGCCCGCGGCGTCGGGCGGCGCGGAAACCACGGCGTGGTAACTGAGACGACGGCCCCAGCCGGGCAGCACGCGCAGCAGATCCTCGCCGCACACGTCGCCCGGGGTGCGGGCGCCGTAGACGAAGTGCAGACTGCGCTGGCCCAGCCGCGGCTCGACCATCGCCGCGCGGGCGATCGAGATCATCGGCGCCAGGCCCGAACCGCCGGCCAGGCAGAGGATGTCGCGTGGCGCGTCGCGCTTCAACCAGGCCATGCCGTAGGGGCCGTCGAGCTCGATGCACTGGCCGGGCTGCAGCGCATCGAACAGCACGCCGCTGCCCTGCCCGCCGGGCACGCGCCGGACCTGGAACTCCCACGCGTCGGGCGCCGTGTTGCTCATCGACCAGGCCCGCGGCCCCGTCACGCCCGGCAGCCAGGCCAGCGTGTACTGGCCGGGCTCGAAGGCCTGCGGCGTGTCGAGCACGAAGCGGAATTCGTGGATGTCATGGGTGACGGCGCGGCGCGATGCCAGCGCCGCCGCAACACGCTGCGGGCGGTGGGGCGGCGCATAACGCTCGGCCAGCCGCAGCTTGATCAGGCAGTCGCTCTGCGGCTGGGACTGGCAGCCGAGGTGGCGCTGGCGCTGGCGGTCCTTGTCGGTCAGCGCCGGCGCCTCGGCCCAGGCGGTGGCTAACGCGCCTTCGAGCAACTCGAACTTGCAGTTGCCGCACGAGCCGACATTGCATTCGTAGGGAAAGCCGAGCCCGGCACGCTGCGCGGCACGCAGCACGGTGTCGCCCTCGCGGCAAGCGAAGGCAAGTTCGCCGCCCGCGATGCGGATGCGGTGCTCGGCCACGGCACTCATCGCGCGCGGTAGCCCAGCCGCACCGACACCGCATCGGCCGTGCCGATGACCTCGGGTGCCAGCGCGCGCAGGTCTTTCTTGGTCAGGCGCTGGATCGGCCCGGCCAGGCCGACAGCCGCGATGACCTTGCCCGAGATGTCGCGGATCGGCGCGGCCAGGCCGCGCATGCCGACCTCGCTCTCCTCGTCATCGACCGCATAGCCGCTCTGCCGCACGTCGTCGAGCGCGCGCTGCAGCGCGGCGGGATCGGTGCTGGTTTTCGGCGTGCGCTCGACCAGCCCTTCCTTGAGTACGGCCGCAAGCACGGTCGGCGGGCTGAAGGCCAGCAGCGCGCGGCCTTCCGCGGTGCAAAACGCGGGCTTGCGCGCGCCGATGTAGGAGCGGATGCCGATCGCCTGCGAGCTCTCGAGGTTGTAGAGGTAGATGATCGAGGTCTGCGCCAGGATCGCCAAGTGCACCGCTTCCTGAGTCTTGTCGCGCAGCAGGCCGAGCAGAGGCCGTGCCTCGTTGGAGACGTCCATGCGCCGGCGCACCAGCGCACCGAGCGCGAACAGCGACAGGCCCAGGCGGTAACGTCCGTTGTCGGGGTTCTGTTCGAGAAAGCCCTCGGCCGCCAGCGTGACGGCCAGGCGGTGCACCGTGCTCTTGGCCAGGCCCAGGCGCTTGGCCAGGCTGCTGATGCCGATCTCGGCCTCTTCTTCGGAGAACACCTTGAGCACCAGCAGGGCCGAGGTGACGGACGACAGGCGTCCCGATGGGGCGTCTTTTTCAGCGGGCGCAGCGGCTTGCTTGCTCATCAGGGTACCTTCGTGCTGCGCACTGCGGAATTCGCTCTTGGGGCGGCCCGGCGTGCTCATGCGTCGATCCTAGCGACTTTTTCTCTTATGTGGAACCACGTTCTCCATGAAAGAACGCTCAGCCCCGCCGCCCCAAGCGCAATTTTGGAGGAAACGCAGGGCCGCCTCCGAGTTTCCTTGACCCCCTCGGGGGGCCTGACGCGAAGCGGCAGGTTGGGGGCGCTCAGTAGACGCCCGGTATCCAGCGCTTGACGCGGCGCATGTAGTCGCGGTACGGCTCGCCGAACAGGGCCAGCAGGCTGCCCTCGTCGGCGCGCACACGCCGGTCGAACCAAAAGGCGTGCGCCGCGAACACGCCCCACGCGAGCCCCGAAAGCAGAAGCGCCAGGCCGGCGAAGAAAATCAGGTGCCCGAGGTACATCGGGTTGCGTGTCCAGGCATACGGACCCGTGCTCACCAGACGCAGCGGCGGGTTCGACAAGCCGGGCCCGCCGCCGCCTTGCTCGGCGCGCAATGCGCCGACCCAGCGGTACTGCCCGTAACCCCAGGCCAGCAACGGCAGCGCCCACAGATTCAGGCGTGGCCAGCCCCCCTCCAGCAGCGCCTGCACCGCCAGCAGCAGCAGCGGCCAGAGGACGAAGGTCCGGTTCGATGTGCTGTGCAACCAGCGGCCCAGCGAGCGCGGCGACGCCGGCGCGGTGTTCATGCCGGCGCAGGCTCGCTGCGCGGCATCAGCGCGATGAACAGGTTGGCGCAGACGATGGTGCCGGCCAGGAAGTAGAAGGTGGCCGACAGGCCGTAGCGGTCGGCGATGACGCCGCCGATCA
>JANMSR010000504.1:0-5847 GCA_031389565.1 Burkholderiales bacterium | reverse complement strand
TTCTTCGTCACCAACGGCACCAGCACCAGCAACAAGATGGTCTGGCACCACACCGTCGCGCCGGGCGACGTGGTGGTGGTCGACCGCAACTGCCACAAGTCGATCCTGCACGCGATCATCATGACCGGCGCGGTGCCGGTGTTCCTGACGCCCACGCGCAACCACTTCGGCATCATTGGCCCGATACCGGAAAGCGAGTTCTCGCCGGAGACGATCCGCCGCAAGATCGCCGCCAACCCGCTGCTGGCCGGCATCGACGCCAGTCAGGTCAAGCCGCGAATCCTGACCGTGACGCAGAGCACCTACGACGGTGTGCTCTACAACACCGAGACGATCAAGAACAAGCTCGACGGCTGGATCGACACGCTGCATTTCGACGAAGCCTGGCTGCCGCACGCCGCGTTCCACCCCTTCTACGCCCAGTACCACGCGATGAGCAAGTACGGCCCGCGGCCGAAGGACGCTCTGGTCTACGCCACGCAAAGCACGCACAAGCTGCTGGCCGGCCTGTCCCAGGCCTCGCAGGTGCTGGTGCAGGACTCGCAGCGCAACAAGCTCGACCGGCACTTGTTCAACGAGGCCTACCTGATGCACACCTCGACCTCGCCGCAGTACGCCATCATCGCTTCGTGCGATGTCGCGGCAGCCATGATGGAGCCACCCGGCGGCACGGCGCTGGTCGAAGAAAGCATACGCGAGGCGCTCGATTTCCGTCGCGCGATGCGCAAGGTCGACAAGGAGTTCGGCAAGGATTGGTGGTTCAAGGTCTGGGGCCCGGAGAAGCTGGCCAGCGAGGGCATCGGCAGCCGTGACAACTGGGTCCTCAACGCCAACGAGAAGTGGCATGGCTTCGGCGACCTGGCACCGGGCTTCAACATGCTCGACCCGATCAAGAGCACGATCATCACGCCGGGCCTGGATGTCAGCGGCAAGTTCGCCAAGACCGGCATTCCGGCGTCGATCGTCACCAAGTTCCTGGCCGAGCACGGCGTGGTGGTCGAGAAGACCGGGCTGTACTCGTTCTTCATCATGTTCACGATCGGCATCACCAAGGGCCGCTGGAACACGCTGCTCACGGCGCTGCAGCAGTTCAAGGACGACTACGACCGCAACGCGCCGCTGTGGCGCATCCTGCCGGAGTTCTGCGCCGCGCACCCGATGTACGAGCGCCTCGGACTGCGCGATTTGAGCCAGAGCATCCACGAGACCTATGCCAAGGGTGACATCGCGCGGCTGGTGACCGAGATGTACCTGTCCGACCTGCACCCGGCAATGAAGCCCGCCGATGCCTACGCCCGCATCGCTCACCGCGACACCGAGCGGGTGGACATCGATGCGCTCGAAGGCCGCATCACCACCTCGCTGCTGACGCCGTACCCGCCGGGCATCCCGCTGCTGATCCCGGGCGAGCGCTTCAACAAGAAGATCGTCGACTACCTGCGCTTCACGCGCGAGTTCAATCAGCGCTTTCCGGGATTCGACACCGACGTGCACGGTTTGGTCGAAGACGACGCCGCAGGTCCCGACGGCACGAAGCGCTACTACGTCGACTGCGTCAAGGGCTGACCCCGGTTGTGGCCTAATCGCAGACTCGATCCCTCTACACTGAACACAGACATCACCATGGGCAACAAGATCAAGACCGAAGCCGACCGCAAGGCCACCCCGCGCCCTCCCGCACCGACCGGTGTGTCGTTCACCGCCGGCCGCGGCCAGAAGGTCAGCCTCGAGCGCGGCGCGCATACGCGCAGCAAGAAGAACCCCGGCAAGCGCCCTAAGAAGGGCGGCTGAAATGACGGCCCCAAGCGCGCGGCGTTCGCTGCCCCCGGGGGGCGCTCAGCCGCCTCGGGCGCGGACCAGCGGCGGCTGAGACCCCGCGGCGCGCCGCGCGCCGCCGCCCAGCGCACCGATGCTGCGCCTGACCGAGTTACGCCTGCCGCTGGACCATGCCCAGGGTGCGCTGCGCCCGGCCATCGCCGCGCGGCTGCGCATCCGCGAGGCCGACGTGGCGGCGCACACGGTTTTCAAGCGGGCCTTCGACGCGCGCAAGAAGTCAGCCATCCAGCTCAGCTACACGGTCGACTGCGAGGTCGCCGACGAAGCCGCCGTGCTGGCCCGGTTTACCGCCGACCCGCATGTGCGGCCCGCACCCGACACCGCGTACCGCGGGGTCGGGTGCGCGCCGGCGGATTTCCATGCCCAAGCGCGGTCTCGCCCGATCGTCGTCGGCTTCGGCCCCTGCGGCCTGTTCGCGGCGCTGATCCTGGCGCAGATGGGCTTGCGTCCGCTCGTGCTCGAGCGGGGCAAGGCCGTGCGCGAGCGCACCCTGGACACCTGGGGCCTGTGGCGCAAGGGCGTGCTCGACCCGGAGTCGAACGTGCAGTTCGGCGAGGGCGGCGCGGGTACCTTCTCGGACGGCAAGTTGTGGAGCCAGATCAGCGACCCGCGGCACCTGACGCGCAAGGTGCTGAACGAGTTCGTCAAGGCCGGGGCACCGGAGGAAATCCTCTTCGTCAGCAAGCCGCACATCGGCACCTTCCGGCTGGTCGGCATGGTTGAAAAGATGCGCGCCGAGATCGAAGCCTTGGGCGGCGAGATCCGCTTTAAGCAGCGCGTCACCGATGTGCTGATCGAAGGCGGCGCCATCCGCGGCCTGACGCTGGCTTCGGGCGAGCAACTGCGCGCCGACCATGTCGTGCTGGCGCTGGGCCACAGTGCGCGCGACACTTTTCAGATGCTGCACGGTCGCGGTGTGTTCATGCAGGCCAAACCGTTCTCGATCGGCTACCGCATCGAGCACCCGCAGAGCCTGATCGACAAGGCGCGCTACGGCCCCAGTGCCGGCCACCCGATCCTCGGCGCCGCCGACTACAAGCTGGTGCACCATGCCAGCAACGGCCGCGCGGTCTACAGCTTTTGCATGTGCCCGGGCGGCACGGTGGTGGCGGCCACCTCCGAACTCGAGCGCGTCGTCACCAATGGCATGAGCCAGTACTCGCGCAACGAACGCAACGCCAACGCCGGCATCGTGGTCGCCGTCGCAGCACAGGATTACCGGCAGGACGGCAAGGCGCAGGGTCCGGTCAGCCCACTCGACGGCATGGCCTTCCAGCGCTTTTGGGAGTCACGCGCGTATGCGCTCGGCGGTGGCGGCTACGTGGCGCCGGGCCAACTGGTGGGCGACTTCATCCGAGGCCAGCGCAGCAGCGCGCCGGGCGACGTGCAGCCGTCCTACACGCCGGGCGTGCTGATGACCGACCTGGCCGAAGCGGGCAATGCGAGCCTGCCGGCGTACGCGATCGCCGCGATCCGCGAAGCCTTGGTGGCGTTCGAGCGCCAGATCAAAGGCTACGCCATGGCCGACGCGGTGCTGACCGGTGTCGAGACACGCACCTCGTCACCGCTGCGCATCACCCGCGGCAAAGATTTCCAGAGCCTGAATGTCAAGGGCCTGTACCCGGCCGGCGAAGGTGCGGGCTATGCCGGCGGCATCATGTCGGCCGGCGTCGATGGCATCGAGGTGGCTGAAGCGCTCGGCGCGCAGCTCCTGCTCACGCGGCTTCGGGCGGCGGGCTCACCATCACCTGGCTGAAGCCGCCGTCGACATAGGTGATCTCGGCGCTGATGCCCGCCGCAAGGTCGGAGAGCAGGAAGGCAGCGACGTTGCCGACATCGTCGATGGTCACGGTGCGGCGGATCGGCGCGTTGGCGGCAAAGTCGGCCTGCAGCTTGCCGAAGTTCTTGATGCCCGAGGCGGCCAGCGTCCTGATCGGGCCGGCAGAAATGCCGTTCACCCGGATGCCGCGCGCTCCCAAGCTTTGGGCCAGGAACCGCACGCTGGACTCCAGGGACGCCTTGGCCAGCCCCATCAGGTTGTAATTGGGCACGTAGCGCACCGCGCCCAGGTAGCTCAAGGTCAGCAGCGCGGCGCCGGGGCGCAGGCGGGGCAGAGCGGCCTTGGCCAGGGCCGGGAAGCTGTAGGCCGAGATGTCGTGGGCGATGCGAAAGTTCTCGCGCGTCATACCGTCGAGAAAGTCGCCGGCAATCGCCTCGCGCGGGGCGAAGGCGATGGCGTGCACGAAGCCGTCGAATTGGTCCCAGGCCTGGCCGAGTTGGGCGAACAGGCGCTCGATCTGGGCGTCATCGGCCACGTCGCACTCGAAGACCAGCTTGGAGCCGAATTCGGCGGCGAACTCGGCGATGCGGTCCCTGAAGCGCTCGCCCTGATAGCTGAAGGCCAACTCGGCCCCCTCGCGGTGGCAGGCGCGGGCCACGCCATAGGCGATCGAGCGGCTGTTCAGCACTCCGGTGATCAAAAGACGCTTGCCTGCGAGAAAGCCCATAGAACGCTCCGGGGGAAAGGAAAAACGAGGCGGCGATTCTGGCATGGCCGCAGTCGCGTCTGTTGCCGGTACGGCTCTTGCAGAGTACAATCCACGTTTCGCTGAAAACCCCTATGGGCGGATTCTTCCAGCCCATTTTTTTTGCTTGGTCGCTTTCTTCCTTGACACACGCATTGACGCAAACACGCGCATGAATTGGCAGGACGCCACCCAACGCACCGTCGCCGGGCTCGGCTATGAGCTCGTGGACCTCGAACGCACGGGGGGCGGCTTGCTGCGCGTGTTCATCGACCGGGTGCCGGGCACGGCGTACCCGACAGGGGAGCTTGGATTCGTGACGGTCGACGACTGCGAGGCCGTGACGCGCCAGTTGCAGTATGTGCTCGAAGTCGAGCAGTGCGATTACACGCGGCTCGAAGTCTCGTCGCCCGGTCTGGATCGGCCGCTCAAGCGCGATGCGGACTACGCGCGCTTCGCCGGTTCGGTCATCGCGCTCACGCTCAAGCTGCCGCTGGCCGGCCGCAAAAAGTTCGAGGGCGTGCTGGCGCCGCGCGACGGTGGCTGGCGCCTGGAGATGGCGCCCGTGGGTAAGGGTGCCCAAGGCCAGGAAGCCCGGGCGCTGGATTTTATTTTGGCCGAGGTGCGCGAAGCGCATCTCGTGCCAGTGGTGGATTTCAAGGGCAAGGCCAAGGCACCTGCTCGCAAGGCTGCCGAGGCGGCGCTGGCGCAGGCCGTGTCTTCGCACGACGGAGAGTGAGAGAAGAATGAACCGCGAAATGTTGATGTTGGTCGATGCGATCTCGCGCGAAAAGAGCGTGGAGCGCGAAGTCGTGTTCGGCGCCGTCGAGGCGGCGCTGGCCTCGGCCACCAAGAAGTTGCAGGGCGGCGAAGTCGACATCCGCGTGGCGGTCGACCGCGAGACCGGCGACTACGAGACCTTCCGTCGCTGGCACGTGGTGGCCAGCGAGGCCGGCCTGCAGATCCCTGACGCCGAGATCCTGCTGTTCGAGGCCCAGGAACAGATCGCCGACATCGAGGTCGACGATCACATCGAAGAGCCGATCGATTCGCTGACCATCGGCCGCATCGGTGCCCAGGCGGCCAAGCAGGTGATCCTGCAGAAGATCCGCGATGCCGAGCGCGAGCAGTTGCTCAACGACTTCATGTCGCGCGGCGAAAAGATCATGGTCGGCACCGTCAAACGCCTGGACAAGGGCGACATCATTGTCGAGAGCGGCCGCGTCGAAGGGCGCCTGAAGCGCAGCGAAATGATCCCGAAGGAAAACCTGCGCTCGGGCGACCGCGTGCGGGCTTTCATTTCCGGCATCGACGACACCATCCGTGGCCCGCAGATCATGCTGTCGCGCTCGGCACCGGGCTTCATGATGGAGCTGTTCGCGCAGGAAGTGCCCGAGATCGAGCAGAGACTGCTCGAAATCAAGAGCTGCGCCCGCGACCCGGGATCGCGCGCCAAGATCGCCGTCGTGTCGTACGACAAGCGGGT
>JANMSR010000361.1:0-5573 GCA_031389565.1 Burkholderiales bacterium | reverse complement strand
CACGTGCCGCTGACGAGCATGGTGATGTTCGGCGGCGTCGGCATGCAGCCGCAGATCGACCGCTTGCGCAAGGGTGTCGACATCCTGGTGGCCACGCCCGGCCGCCTGCTCGACCACCACGGCCAGCGCACGCTGGACCTGTCGCATGTGGAGATCTTCGTCCTCGACGAAGCCGATCGCATGCTCGACATGGGCTTCATCCACGACATCAAGAAGGTGCTCGCGGTGCTGCCGGCCAAGAAGCAGAGCCTGCTGTTCTCGGCCACCTTCAGCGACGAGATCAAGGCCCTGGCCGACAAGCTGCTCAACCAGCCGGCGCTGATCGAAGTGGCGCGTCGCAACTCGACGGTCGAGGCCATCGTGCAGAAAGTGCACCCGGTCGGCCGCGAGCGCAAGAAGGAATTGCTGGCGCACCTGATCAAGACCGGCGACTGGCACCAGGTGCTGGTCTTCACGCGCATGAAGAGCGGCGCCAACCGCCTGACCGACTACCTGAACGACCACGGCATCAGCGCGATGGCGATCCACGGCAACAAGAGCCAGACGGCACGCACCAAAGCCCTGGCCGACTTCAAGCGCGGCGACCTGCAGGTGCTGGTGGCCACCGACATCGCCGCGCGCGGCATCGACATCGACATGCTGCCGCACGTCGTCAACTTCGAGTTGCCCAACGTGCCCGAGGACTATGTGCACCGCATCGGCCGCACCGGCCGCGCGGGCGCGACGGGCGAGGCGATCTCGCTGGCCTGCGTCGACGAAGACATCTTCCTGCGCGACATCGAGCGCCTGATCAAGCGCAGCATCCCGCGCGAGGTGGTGGCCGGCTTCGAGCCGCCCGCGGGCGAGAAGGCCGAGCCGATCGTGCTCGGCCGCATGACCATCGGCATCGGCGGCACCAAGCGAAACGGCGGTGGTGGCGGCGGTGGTGCCCGCCGTGGCGGTGGCGGCGCACGTCCCGGCGGTGGAGCACGTCCCGGCGGCGGCGCGGGCAACGCCCCGCACCGCGACGGTGGCTCGCGCCCGGCAGGCCACCGCCTGACCCAGCCCAAACGCTGAGCTTGCGGCGCGGGCGTCACCGGCCGCCTAGGCAGAGCAGCCCGCTTGGGGCGGCCCGGCGCGGGCGACAGACCCGCACTGGCCACGCTCGGTTTCGAGCGGCTGGTGATCGCACCGATCTGCTTGCAGTTTGTAGTGCCTGCTGACAGCCAACGCACGCGAATGCGCCTATGGTATTCGCTCCCTTCTGCACACGAGGCCCCAGAGCTCCGCCATGCGCAACGATTCATTGACCACCCGCTGGGAGGGCGCCGATCTGCTGGTGCTGAGGAACGAACAGGAAATCGACCGCATCGCGTCGCGCGAAATCCACCGCGTCATCCTGGTCTGCCACCGTGGCGGCGACTCGCCGAGCGATCTGCGCTTTGCAGTGGTCGAGACGACCGCCGAACACATCCTGCTGCCGGCTGCCAGCGGCATTGCCGGGCGGGTGCATTTCGAGCGTCAAAGTTTCTGGATGCAACGTCCGTGCGTGTACTGGGTCGACGAAGCCCGCGCACCGCTGCCGCGGCGGCTGTTGCCGGGCCTGTGGCTGCTGCGCCGCCAGCAGCCGGGCTATGTGCGGCTGCCGCACAACGAGCTTGCCGACGTGATCGAGCAATGGCCACTCGACGGCCCGCAGAGCTGGGAGCAGCGCAAGTGGGCGCAGATCGTGCGAAACCGCATGCTGCCGCAGGCGGCCCAGGGGCCGCGCACCCAGCCACGGCGCTGAGGCGCAAGCCCAGGCAACAAAAAACCCGGCCGAGGCCGGGTTTTCCTCTAGCTCAGCTCAATTCGAAATCAGGCGGGCTTCTTTTCGTCAGCCTTGGCCTTGGCCTTCTTGGTGGCCTTGGCCTTCTTGGCGTCGGCCTTCTTCATCTCGGCAGCCGGGGCCGCCTTCTTGGCTTCGGCAACCGGCTTGGCGGCAGCGGCCGGGACAGCGGCAATAGCCGGGGTGGCAGCGGCAACCGGGGCAGCCGGCTTGGCGGGAGCCGTCGGGGCGGCGGTTTGCGCTTGGGCGGCAGCAACGAAGGCCAGCGCGGCCAGGGCGGCCAGGGCGGTCAGGAGTTTGTTCATGGTTTCGATCGAATTAGTGCTGAGCAAAACGCTCAGCGCCTACAACGGGCGCCCTGGACCGGTGGTTGACAGGCCGGCAGGGCTATTCGAACCGCCCTTCACGCAGCCACTTGGTGGCGACCCACTTTTCGCCGGCGATCACTGTTGCGCCGCCGTGCAGGGTGCGGGTGATCGGATGCGGGCGGTCGTAGCTGAAGAAGACCGCATTGCCCTTGATCGGCGCCACCTCCAGCGCCACGTCGGGGAAGGTGGTGCCTCCGCCCTTTTCGGGCGCATTGAGGTACATCACCAGTGTGCCGACGCGCTGCCCGCCGCGCTTGACGATCGCCGGCGTGCCGGCCTTGCCAAGATCGAAGTAGTCGTAGTGCGGCTTGTACTCCGCGCCCGGCAGGTAGTGCAGCACCTGCAGGCCTTCGCCGTTTTCGAGCGGCCAGGCGAGCAGCCGCGCGATACGCGCCTCGATGAGCGCACACTGCGCATTCTCTTCGCGGCCGAAGAACATGCCCGAACTGGTACGCACCGGGTTGACCTCGCTGCCGCCCGTCTCGGTCTGCACGGTCTCCGAGCGCGCCAGGCGTGGCCGTGCCAGCGCCACCATCGCGTCGCACTCCTCGTTGGACAGCAGGCTGCCAAAGACCACGACTCGTGGCTGGGTCATCGTCATCAGCACCTGCACGCGGCGGTCGCCGGCATCCAGCCACATCGGCGACTCGGCCAGGTCGGGGCCTGGCACAGGAACCTGCGGCGGCAGGCCTGCGGCCTGCGCATGCTCGACCAGGAAGCCGCTCAGCGTGTCTTCCAGCGCCTGAATCGCCACGTCCGGTTGCCAGCCGCTGGCCCGCATGGCATCGAGCACGGCCTCGGGTTTGTGGCCGGCCTGCGCCTGGGCAATGATCCACAGGCGCAGTTCGGGGGTCACTTGTTGCACGCTCATCAGGCAAGCTCCGCGCTGCGCGCTGCGCTTTCGCACTTGGGGCGGCCCGGCGTGCTCATGGGCTCATTTTCGCAGCCATCGGAACGCGTTCGGCCTCGACCCGACCCTCACCAACGGAATCGTGGGAGTTGCATCGTTGCCTTCAGCCGACCCAGCGCCGCGCGTTGTGGAACATGCGCATCCACGGGCTCGGCGCGCTGATATCGCCACCGCTCCAGCTCATCTGCACCTGGCGGAACACGCGCTCGGGGTGCGGCATCAACACGGTGAAGCGGCCATCGGCGGTGGTGACTGAGGTCAGGCCCTCCAGGCTGCCGTTGGGGTTGGCGGGGTAGGCGTCGCTAACGGCACCGCGGTGGTCGACGAAGCGCATCGCGCGCTGCACGGCCTTGGCATCGCCGCGCTGCGAGAAATCGGCAAAGCCCTCGCCGTGTGCCACCGCGATCGGGATCCGGCTGCCTTCCATGCCTTTGAAAAACAGCGACGGTGAAGCCAACACCTCGACCAGCGACAGCCGGGCCTCGAACTGCTCGCTCTTGTTGCGCGTGAACTTCGGCCAGGCCGCGGCGCCTGGGATGATCGGCGAGAGCGCGGCCATCATCTGGCAGCCATTGCAGACACCGAGGGCGAAGGTGTCGCGGCGCTTGAAGAAGGCGGCGAATTGCTCGGCCAGCGCCGGGTTGAACATGACCGAGCGCGCCCAGCCCTCGCCGGCACCCAGCGTGTCGCCGTAGGAAAAACCGCCGCAGGCGACGAAGCCGATGAACTGGTCGAGCCGCGCGCGGCCGGCCTGCAGGTCGCTCATATGCACGTCGAAGGTGTCGAAGCCGGCCTGGGCCATCGCGTAGCTCATCTCGAGCTGCGAATTGACGCCCTGCTCGCGCAGGATCGCCAGCCTGGGTCGCGCGCTGTGCACGGCCGGCGCTTCGAGCGGATCGAAACTCAGGTGGACATGCAGGCCTGGATCGTCGGTGCGGCCCGCGGCCGCGTGTTCGGCGTCGGCACAGGCCGGGTTGTCGCGCAGGCTCGCGATGCGCCAACTGACCTCGTCCCAGGTCTGGTGCAGATCGGCCAGTGGCGCGGCGAAGATCTGCTTCGCGTCGCGCCAGACTTCGACCACCCCGCGCTCGTTGGGCTTGCCGATCGCATGCGCGTGTTTGGACAGCGCGTGCGCGCGCAGCACCGCCATCACCGCATCGCGTTCGCTCGTGCGCACCTGGATCACCACACCGAGCTCTTCGTTGAACAAGGCCGCCAGCGTGCGCTCGTTGCGCCGCTCGCTGACCTGCCCGGCCCAGTTCTTCGCGTCGCCCACCTCGGCGCGGCTGTCGGCAATGCCGTCGCCTTCGGTGACCAGCAGGTCGACGTTCAGGCTCACGCCCCTGTGGCCGGCAAAGGCCATCTCGCACACCGCCGCCCACAGGCCGCCGTCGCTGCGGTCGTGGTAGGCCAGCAGCTTGCCCTCACGGCGCAGTTGGTTGATCGCGGCGACCAGCGCCTTCAGCATCTGCACGTCGTCGAGGTCGGGCACGCCATCCTTGTCATGACTGCCGAACTGGCCCAGCACCTGGGCCAGCATCGAGCCCGCCAGGCGCATCCGGCCGGCGCCCAGATCGACCAGGATCAGGGTCGTGTCGCCAGGCTGCAGTTGGGGCGTGAGAGTGCCGCGAACGTCGTCGAGCGTGACGAAGGCGGTGGCGATCAACGATACCGGCGCGGTAACTTGCCTGGCGCCCTCCGCGTCGCTCCAGCGCGTGTGCATCGACAGCGAATCCTTGCCCACCGGCACGCCGATGCCGAGTGCCGGGCAAAGCTCCATGCCGACGGCGCGCACCGTGTCGTACAGCGCGGCGTCTTCGCCGGCCTCGCCGCAGGCGGCCATCCAGTTGCAACTGAGCTTCACGTGCGACAGCTCGATCGGCGCGGCCAGCAGGTTGGTGATCGCCTCGGCCACTGCCATGCGGCCCGAGGCCGGTGCGTCGAGTGAAGCCAGCGGCGCGCGCTCGCCCACGGCAAAAGCCTCGCCGCGAAAGCCGCGGTAGTCGGCCAGGGTCACCGCGCAGTCCGCCACCGGCACCTGCCACGGCCCGACCATCGGGTCGCGGTGCGAGAGGCCGCCGACGCTGCGGTCGCCGATGGTGATCAGGAAGCGCTTGCTGGCGACGGTCGGGTGGCGCAGCACGTCCAACGCCACCTGCTCCAACTTGACGCCCGTGAGTTGCAGCGGCTTTTCGCGGCGGGCGATGCGCTGCACGTCGCGCAGCATCTTCGGCGGCTTGCCGAACAGCACATCCATCGGCATGTCGATGGCACGCTCGCCGCCAGTGCCCGCCTCGAGCACCAACTGCGTCGCCTCGCTGGCGACGCCGACCACGGCGAACGGGCAGCGCTCGCGCACGCACATCTGCTCGAACAGCGGCAGCAGGTTCGGATCGAGCGCGATGACGTAGCGCTCCTGGCTCTCGTTGCACCAGGCTTCCTTCGGTGCCAGGCCACTTTCTTCCAGCGGCACCTTGCTCAGGTCGAA